>JAGSHB010000077.1 GCA_023954815.1 Myxococcales bacterium
ACCGAGCGCAGTTGACCCCGGCCGGCCGGGCGTTGCTTGAGGAGGGGCGTGGTCTCTTGGACCGCGCACGTCACATCGAACGACTCGCAAGCGCGTGGCGCGATGGTTGGGAAGCGCGGCTGAGCATTGTCGTCGACAACGTGCTGCCCCTCGAACCGGCCATATCGGCGGTCCGTCAGCTCGACAAAGAGGGCGCGCCGACGCGAATTGAGGTGCAAGTCGCCACGCTCGGTGGCGTTCAGCGTCGCTTTGAAGAGAGCGATGCGGATCTCATGATCGTCAAGGAATTCCGCCCAGATGCGCGGCTGATCGCCCGCACCCTCCAGCCGGTGGGCATGGTGCTCGTGGCATCGAAAGCGCACCCACTGGCGCAGCTGAGCGAGGTGGCCGACGATGCGCTGAAAGCTCACCGGGAGCTTCTGGTCTACGATTCCGGCGCGCCGCGCCCCACGCCAAGCCGTCACGCCCTCGGCGGTAGTCTTCGGTTCTTACTGAGTGATTTCTGGGCCAAGCGTCAGGCGCTGCACGCGATGCTGGGTTACGGCTGGATGCCCGAGGCGATGATCGCTGATGACTTGAATGCCGGCGTGCTGGTCATCCTCAATCGCACAAACGGCGCCCGGTTCGAGTTCTCACCGCAGCTGGTTCAGCGCATTGACAGGCCTCTGGGTCGCGCAGGCGCGCGCTTCGTTGAGCTGGTCGCCTCGCACGCGTGACCCGCGACGATGCGGTGATGGTTCGCGCTACTTGGTGCAGTGGCCCATTCCTGCCACCTCAGCGAATGGGTACGGAGTGCACGTTCCGGTCGCGCAGGGGTGCTTGGCGTCGCAACGCGTCTTGCACGTCGGCAGCGCTCCCTGAGGACCGTACACACAGTCTGCGCCTTCCACACAACCAGCCGTTGCGGACGCCGAGCACGCCTTTCCGACCGCTGCTTTGCCAGCGCGGTTGCAGACGTACTGCTCCTTGAGCGAATCCGTGCTGATCCTTCCGTTGGCGCACATGAGCCCCGCACCGCATTTGCCAGCTTCGAAGGGGTCACACAGCTTGACGCAGGCGCCGAGGTGAGAGGGGTGAAGAGACGACGTGTAGGCGGTGCGCATCAGCAAAATGCAGCGCTCGTCGCTGCCGCAGGTCGCGTCTTTGGAGCAGGCTTTGCGGCAGCGGCGGTCAGAGGCGCCCGTCGTTGGCTGCCCGAAGGGCGTGCAAATGAGTCCCTTGTCGCAGTTGTCGTCGCCGAACTTGTTGTTGGGCCGCGAGCAGGCCTCACCCAGGCCGGCGGGCGTATCGCTGACGGGTTGGCAGCTCGCCAAGATGCGCTTTTCAGGCGCGGTCATCGTGCACTTTTGCCCCGCCTTGCAGTCCTGCTTGTCCAGGTCGCACTCCCCACGATTCGCCACAAACGCAGTGCTTCCGTCGGCCTTGAGCGCCGTCATGGCCGAGTCCACGGTCGACTGTACGACGCCCACCGTAAAAGCGTGATTGAGCCGATCGATCGTGTCTTCGCCATTGGTGCAGTGATAGTGGGTATTTCTAAAGTTGGCCGTGTCGGTGATCATCATGCCCGGGTAACCATGCGTCCAGAACGAGGCGTGATCCGACCGCCGAAGATCGCCGAAATTGGCCGACTGCATAAAGGGTTGGGTCAATTCGACCGTCAGAACCGTCAAGCCATGTTTGGCCGAGGCCGTCACCATGTCCTCCGCCGCCTTCTTGCTGTTTTCATCATGAATCACCGCGATAAAGTCGCCCCGCCTGTCATTGCCATTCCAGTATTTGCCGACCGCAGCAAAGAGGATGTCGAATCCGGCTGGCAACTCCTGGGAGTTGGGCTCGTCTGATGTGAACCCGATCATCTCAAAGTCGAAGACCGTCACCACTTTTCGATCGCCTTGCGCCAGCTTCGCCGCCTGCTGACCAGATCCAATCAGCCCCCGCTCTTCTTCGTCCCAGAAGGCGATTTGAATCGTGCGTTCGTGGGTGAACTTCGCCAGGGCTTCAGCTGCCTGCAGTGCGCCGGCGACCCCGGTCGCGTTGTCGTCTGCACCCGTGCAGCCAAAGGTGCTGTCGTAGTGCGCACCGATCATGACGATCTCGTCCGGCTTCGAGGAACCCTTGATCTCGCCGATGACGTTGGTGCCGATACCGTAGGGTTGCTCGGTCACCTCGTACTTCAACTCCTTGAGTCGTTTCACCAGCATCGCGCGAACGGCGGCGTGCGCGTCGGAGCCAGGGGAGCGCGTCTTGGCCAGCTCTTTCAAGTCGGTGAGGTACTTGTCGGCGTCCACACAAGCCGCCGCCGAAGCCGGCGATGCAGGGTCGCACCCTTTGTCCTTGCTCTCCGTCTCTGCGCCGCAGGCAGCCAGCGCGCAGATGCCGAGAGCGAGCCCCCAGCGCGAGATGGATGGGGATTGAACGTCACGCTTCATGGGGGCGCTCCTTGCTGAGTGCTCGAAGTTGCGGGCGTACCGCGGGGACGGGTTGGCCGCAGAGTCGCAGAGGAGGCGGCCGATGCGCAACTACGCTCTGTAGTACTGTCTTGATTCGCACCGACCTCAAATCGTGCTGCTCCGCTGGCTCAAGCAACTTTGACCCTGGACCAACTCCGTCACACATCGGCGCTTCTGACGGGCGGGTTGGCGTGCCTGCGTCGGCTGTAGGTCGCGCGTTTGTCCGGGATGACTACGTATGCGCCTTGGCCGATGGGGCGTCTGAACCTCTGAGCGCGCGTCCCTCTAGCCGAGGCTTCAACCTTCGTACCGCCGCCACCATCTCATCGCGAAAGAGCCGCAGCCGTGGGCTACGCCGAAGGTCGGGGTGCACCAGCACCCAGATGTCGAACGCCGGTTCGGGTTCTGTTCGCCGTTTGAGCAAGGGTTCGGCGAAAAAGCAGGGCAGTCGTGTGAGCCCCAGCCCCGCGGCGCAAGCGCTACGCTGAAGCCAACCGCTGCTCATCGCGCCGCGAATGGGGAAATCGGGGAACGGGGTCTTGTCGATCCACTCGCGGTCCTTGTCGCCACCGTACCAGCCGATCCATTCATCTTTCTCGCCATAAATCGCGCGATACGCGGTACCTGCTTTGCGCCCGGTGAGATGTTCTGCCGGCAACTTGCCGCCGGTCATAAAACGCACCGCCACATCGGCTTCGCGGCGATCGAGACTCACCAAGTCATAGCTCGGCATGAGCTCCAACTCGATATCGGGCCAACGCTGCGTAAACCGCACCAAATCCGGCATGAGCAGGTCCGTTGCGCCGATATCGGGCAGGGTCACGCGAATGGGCCCGCGCACATCGGGATCGGCCGCCTGGGCAACGCGTCCCAATGACAGCATGGCCCGCTCGACCTCCTCCGCCGCAGCTTGAAGATCAGCGGCTTCGAGCGTCGGGTGCAGGCCGTCTGAGCGCCGGTCAAAGAGCCGCAGGCCAAGCTGCTGCTCCAGCGCACCCAGCTTTCTGCGCGCGGTTGGGTGGCTGATCCGCAGCTTCTCCGCCGCCTGCCGCAAGCTGGTCGACCGCATAGTCGCCAGAAATACCCGCACGTGATCCCAGTCGAGGTCGTCGATCATGGTTCAAACTTGTACCACAAGCTCAATCTGCGCTTCTCAATTGATTCGCTCAGCCGTCACAGACATACGGTGCTACGACGACTTGCCCACGACGGGTAGCAGCCTCGTCCAGCTGCCTGCGCTCACAAGCCCGAGCCCCACAACCAGACCTAGCGTCACCTGTTCGCCGAGGACACTGCCAAGCGACAGATAGATGGTCGTCAGCATCAGCCCGACACGCACGACCTCACTGCCCAGCGCCCAGCGCTTGTTCTCGACCAGCGCGCAGAGATTGAGATGGCCGCCGATGAGCGTGCCAGCGCCGGTCAGCAGAACCAGGGTGCTGTGGGCGTGTTCATTGAGCAGAAAGGGCCCAGCCAGCAGCGCGATGATGCCGTAGTGCAGGGCGACATAGCCGGTGACGCGCGGCGGTGGGGCAGGGCGGTACTTGTGGTAGCTCTCATCGGTTCGCTTGATCTTCGGCTCCACCGCTGGACCGATCGGTTGCCATGCCGGATGCGCCACCCAAGCCCACAGCTTCTCTCGCACGGTCGTCGCCCGGCGGGATAGCTCCACGATGTCGCGGAGCAACTTGAGGTTGGCCCAGACCGGATTGTAGCTGGCCAGCGGCACGGTCGTGCCATAGAGCGGCGCTTGCTCTTCGCGCTGAAACGTCCCGAAAATCCGGTCCCAAACGATGAAAATCGCGCCGTAATTGCGATCGAGATACAGCTCCTGCACGCCGTGGTGGACGCGATGGTGCGACGGTGTGTTGAACAGCCACTCCAGCGGTCCCAACGTGCGCACGACCTCGGTGTGAATCCAGAATTGGTAGAAGCGATTGACCGTGTAGCAGATCAGATAGGTCGGCAGATCGACCCCGACCAGCGCGAGTGGCGCGTAGAAGATGAACCACGTCAGCGGCTCGAACGCGGGCTGGCGGAGGGCGACGGCGAGGTTGAAGTCCTCCGACTGGTGATGCACCCCATGGACCGCCCAGAGCACATTGATGACGTGACTGGCCCGGTGCCACCAATAAAACAGCAGATCGACGCCGATGAAGCCGATGACGAGGGGCTGCCACGCGCCGTCGCCAAACGTGATGAGGGACGCGTTGTCGTAGAGCCAGGCGTAGGCGGGCAGGAGGGCCAGGTGAAAGAGCAGCTCCAGCCCTTGAAAGACGCCGCCGGTGCCGACATCGGAAAGCGCGGTGCCCAGGTTGTAGTTGTCGGATTTACGCGTCCACAACCACTCGACGACGATGGCGCCCAGAAAGAGCGGCAGCACATAGGCCACAAGATTGGTGGGCTCGCTGGAACCGTAGGGCATCGCGCTGCTCCTGGTGTGACTCGCTTGCGGCACCAGTCTGCCACAACCGGGCGGTCACACGCGATTTGGGAGATCCGCCGCGGGCGATTCCACCCTCCGGGCCACTGTGGCACCCTCGGCGCGACGAATCGCACCTTCTGGCCACTGTGCCTGCCGCGTACGATGCGCAAACCCCCAAATCTCAGGAGCCAGCATGCACAGCAATGAGGTCCACACCATCGGGGACGCCCGCCGCATCGTCGAGAAAGACGGCGCCACCCACGTCAAGGTCGGGATCTTCGACGTCGACGGCATCATGCGGGGCAAGTACATGTCGAAAGATAAGTTTCTGAGCTCACTTGAGGGCGGCTTTGGCTTCTGCGACGTGGTCATCGGCTGGGATAGCAACGATCAGCTCTACGACAACACGAAGGTCACGGGCTGGCACACCGCCTACCCCGACGCACCCGTGCGCATCCTGCCGGAGACCTGCCGCCGCGTGCCGTTTGAGGACGGCATGTTGATGTTCCTCGGCGAATTCGAGGGTCACGCCGAGCCCGTCTGCCCGCGTGGATTGCTCGGGAAGATGGTCAAGAAGGCCCGCGATATGGGTTTTGAGCCCTTCTCCGCCTGCGAATACGAGTTCTTTGTCTTCGATGAGACGCCCCATTCGGTGCGCGACAAGAACTACCAGAACCTAAAACCCATCACGCCTGGCAACTTCGGCTACTCGATGCTGCGCAATACGGTGTGGGCCGAGTTTTATCACGAGCTGATCGACCTCTCTGAAGCCATGCGCTTTCCCATCGAGGGGCTGCACACGGAGACGGGCCCAGGTGTGCTCGAGGCCGCCATCGCCGTGACCGATACGATGGAGTCCGCCGATCGCGCCGCCTTGTTCAAGACCTTCACCAAGGTGCTCGCACAGCGCCATGAGTTGATGGCGACGTTCATGGCCAAGTGGAGCCCGGACTACCCCGGTCAGAGCGGTCACGTGCACGTCAGTCTGCAAAATAGCGACGGCACTTCGGCCTTTTATGACGCCGATCAGCCCCACCAGATGTCGACGACCATGCGCCACTTCCTCGGTGGTCTGCAGATGCTCATGCCGGAGCTGCTGGGGATGGTCTCCAACACGGTCAACAGCTACAGCCGCTTGGTTCCAGGCGCCTGGGCACCGACGACAGCTGCGTGGTCCGTGGACAATCGCACGACCGCGCTGCGGGTCATCCCTGGGTCGCCCAAGAGCCAGCGGGTCGAGTACCGTATCGCTGCCGCTGACATGAACCCCTACCTGTCCCTGGCGGCGATCCTCGGCTCCGGTCTGTACGGCATCGAAAACGAGATCGAGCCCGCGCCGATCGTCGTGGGCAACGCCTACGCCCAGACCCATCCGCCCGAGCTGCAGCTGCCGCAAACCCTGTGGGAGGCCGCTCAGCGCCTCAAGGCCAGCACCGCCGCGCGCGAGTTGTTCGGTGACACCTTCGTCGAGCACTATGCTGCCAGCCGCGAGTGGGAAGAGCGCGAGTTCCGCAAGGCCATCACGGATTGGGAGTTGAAGCGCTACTTCGAGATCATCTAGCTGCGGCGGTCGTCCGCTCTCTCTCAGCGCTCCTCGCGGAGCCGGTTGCTGGCTTATGTCCTGATTATTCAGTCTGTTTGTGCCTTTCGTCACTTCATTGGCGCGGCTGCGCCCCGTGAGTTGTCCATGACCCAAACCACCATCACCACCACCATTTCGCCCATCGATGGCAGCGTCTACGTCGAGCGCGCGCTCGCTACCCGTGCCGACCTAGACCGGGTCCTCGATAGCGCGGTCACAGCCCAGGTTACTTGGCGCAACACCCCGCTGGCAGAACGCATCGCCGCAGTGACGCGCTTCGTGGCGTCCTTCACGGCCAACATCGACACGCTGGCTGATGAGTTGACCTGGCAGATCGGTCGCCCGAGCAGTCAAGCCGCGGGGGAGATTCGTGGATTTGAGGAGCGCGCACGGCACATGCTCTCGATCGCCGAGGAGAGCCTGAAGGACATGCCGGCGGCAGAAAAGGACGGCTTCGTACGCTTCGTCCGTCGTGAGCCCTTGGGTGTGGTCTTTGCGTTGGCTGCGTGGAATTACCCCTACCTCATCAGCGTCAACGCCGTGGTTCCGGCGCTGTTGGCGGGCAACACGGTGGTCCTCAAGCAGAGTGACCAAACCCTGCTGTGCGCGGAGCGGTTTACCGAGGCTGGAAAGGCTGCTGGGTTGCCCGATGGCGTGCTACAGCACCTCCACATGAGTCATGGGCTGGTCGCCGATGCCGTGCAAGATCCCCGCGTGGCCCATGTCGCCTTCACCGGTAGCGTTGGCGGCGGTGAGGCGGTGCATCGGGCGTCGGCTGGGCGCTTCATCGCGGTCGGGTTGGAGCTCGGCGGCAAAGACCCGGCCTACGTGCGCGCTGATTGCAACCTGCCCCACGCCATCGAGAGCTTGGTTGACGGCGCCTTCTTCAACACTGGACAGAGCTGCTGTGGCATCGAGCGCATCTACGTGCATCGCGACGTGTATGCGCAGTTCGTCGCGGGCTATGTCGAGCTGGTCAAGGGCTACAAGCTGGGCGATCCGAGAGATCCCGAGACCAATCTTGGCCCCGTCGTACGGGCGCGCAACGCGGCGAGTATCACCGCGCAGATCGACGCGGCGATCGCTGCCGGCGCACGCGGACTCATCGATCCGGCTCACTTCCCGGCCGCAAAGGCAGGAACGCCGTATCTCGCTCCCCAGGTGCTCGTCGACGTCGACCACAGCATGGAGATCATGACCGAGGAGACCTTCGGGCCCGTGGTCGGCATCATGGCCGTGGATTCGGATGACGAGGCCATCGCGCTGATGAACGACAGCCGCTACGGGCTCACCGCGTCGATTTGGACGTCGGATATGGACGCGGCGCTGCGCATCGGCGACCAGATCGAGACCGGCACCTTCTTCATGAACCGCTGCGACTACCTCGACCCGGCGTTGGCTTGGGTAGGTGTCAAAGACAGCGGTCGCGGCTGCACCTTGAGCAGCGTCGGCTTCGAGCACCTCACCCGCCCGAAGTCGTACCACCTCCGCGTCAAGGTCTAGAAGGGCGCTCCGGATCTTCCCCCCATCAACCTCTCATCTCACGACACGTCATCGCTGGTAGGAGACAACCATGGCTTTTGACTCTGCTTCATTTTCCGGATCTTGGAACTACCCCACCGCCATTCGCTTTGGCTGCGGCAAGATCGCGGAGCTCCCCAACGCTTGTGCCGAGTTGGGTATCACCAAGCCGATGCTGGTCACCGATCCTGGCCTCGCCAAACTCGACATCACGGCACGCGCCGTGGCCATCAACACCGCTGCAGGCCTGGAAACACCGGTTTTTAGCGACATCAAGCCCAACCCCGTCGGCGCCAACGTCACCGACGGCGTCGCTGCCTTCAAAGCGGCTGGATGTGACGGCGTCATCGCATTTGGTGGCGGCTCGGCCCTCGACGCCGCCAAGGCCATCGCCCTCATGGTCGGTCAGACGCGGCCCTTGTGGGACTACGAAGACGTCGGCGACTGGTGGACCCGCATCGATCCAGCCGGGATGGTGCCCTGCGTAGCCGTTCCGACCACCTCGGGCACCGGCTCAGAGGTCGGTCGCGCGTCGGTGATCATCGACGAAGCCGCCCGCAAGAAGAAGATCATCTTCCATCCCAAGATGCTGCCAGCGAAGGTCATCTGCGATCCCGAGCTGACCGTCGGGCTGCCAGCGCACATCACCGCCGCCGTGGGCATGGACGCGCTGAGCCACAACCTCGAGGCCCTGTGCGCGCCGACCTTCCACCCCATGGCTGAAGGCATCGCTGTGGAGGGGATTCGCCTGGTTCGTGAGGCGCTGATCACCGCCGTGGCCGATGGCACGAATCTGGAGGCCCGCTCCAAGATGATGATCGCGTCGACCATGGGCGCCACCGCGTTTCAGAAGGGGCTGGGCGCCATGCACGCGCTCGCCCACCCGATCGGCGCTTGGCTGGATGTGCACCACGGGCTGACGAACGCCGTCGTGATGCCGTACGTGCTCGCCTTCAACAAAGACGAAATCGCCGACAAGCTCGCCCGCGCGGCGGCTTACATTGGGCTCGAAAATGCCTCCTACGAGGGCTTCCTCGCGTGGATCTTGGCGCTGCGTTCTGAGCTGAACATCCCCCACACGGCCGATAGTCTTGGGCTCACAGACGAACTTTGCGCTACACTCGCGCCCCACGCCGCGGTGGACCCTACCGCCGGCACCAATCCCGTCGCGTTGACACCCGAAAACTGCCACGCCCTGCTGCTTGACTGTCTGCACGGTCGCCTGTAGCCGCACCGCAACGTGTCGCGCTTGCTGTCATAGGAGCCCTCGATGAATCGCGCTGTGACCCGCTGGGCCTACAACAACCTGCTCATCGGTAATATTGAACGGCTCGCTCGTGGTCTGCGCCATGCGCCGTCTATGCGTCCGGAGCGCTTCGGCATCACAATCGACCGTGACATCGCCTACGGCTCGTTGCCTGAGCACAAGCTGGATATCTACCGCACAACTGCGCTGTCGACGCCGGCTCCCGTGGTGGTCTACATCCACGGCGGCGGCTTTCGGTTCTTCGACAAGGAGACCCACTGGGCCATGGCCTCGCGGTTCGCTCGCGAAGGCTATCTGGTCTTCAACCTGGACTACCGCCTCGCGCCGCATCACACCTATCCGGCCCCAGTCGAGGACGTAGCCGAGGCGCTACGTTGGGTTGTGCGTCACGCTCCCGCGATGGGTGGTGATTTGGACCGCCTGGTGCTCGCAGGCGAGTCCGCCGGAGCCAACCTCGCGACAGGTCTCGCCATCTCATGCGCGTGGCGGCGGGAGGAGTCCTGGGCGCAGAAGGTGTGGGAGCTCAACGTGCAGCCCAGAGTCTTGGCGCCGGCGTGCGGCTACTTGCAGGTCAGCCAACCGGGCCGGCACGCCGATTCCCATCCGATTCCGCCGTGGATGGCGTCGAGAATTCACGCGGTCAGCGACAACTACCTCCCCACGCACGCCCAGCCGACCGCCGCGCACGCCTACGCCAATCCCTTGGCGATTTTGGAAGCTGCTTCAGCACCAGAGCGCCGGTTTCCCGCCACTTTCGCCATTGGTGGCGGAGACGATCCGGTGCGCACAGACACCGAGCGCCTCGGCGATGCCCTGGGTAAATTGAGCGTGCCCCACCAGATCGAGATGTACGAAGGCGGCGGTCACACCTTTCACGCGCTGATGTTCACCGATCTGGCTCGCCGGGCGTGGGACGATAAGCTCGCTTTTGTGGCGCGGCATCTCGCGTCTTAAGATCGCCGCGGACCAGGGCCGCACGCAGCCTGCGCTTCTGCACTTTCCGCGATGGACCCAAAGGCAGCGCATCCGTCTCGGCATAACGGCGCGGCAGCTTGTAGCGGGTGAGGCGCTGTGCCAGCCACAGGTGCAGTTGGCTCAGATCGATGGCCTCCGACGTCACCAAGACGGCTACCGCCACTTCGCCGAGATAGGCGTCCGGCATGGCAACGACGGCGACTTGATGAACCCCAGCGAAGCGCTGAATGACCGACTCCACCTCCGATGGATAGACATTGAATCCACCGCTGATGATCAGGTCTTTCTTGCGGTCGACGATGGCCAGTCGCCCAGTCGCATCGCGCACGCCGATGTCGCCGGAGCGCACCCAGCCGTCCCGCTTCACGGCTTGGGTGGCCTCTGGCGCGTCGAGGTAGCGCAGGAATGTGTTTGCGCCGCGAATCCAGACCTCACCACGCTCGCCAGCCCGCAGCTCTTGGCCGTCCTCACCCACCACGCGAACCTGGACGCCATGGACGGGCTTGCCCACGCTGCCCGGAGTCGGTTCGGCAGGGGGGTGGTCAATGGTCGAGAACGTCGCCTCCGTCATCCCGTAGCCCTGGTACACCGGCGCGCCCAGGACCTCCGACGCGCGCATTCGCTGCGCCTCCGGCAACGTCGCCCCAGCGCTCAGGCTCCATCTCAGGGACGGCGGGCGCGGCGTCTGAGGCGCGCGAACCAAGGCCGCGAGCATCGTCGGCACCACCGGCAGCCACGTCACCCCCTGATCGACCATGGCGCGCCAAGCCAACGGCGCCGTGAACTTGGGCAGGCTCACCATCCGCGCGCCGCTGGTCGCGCAGGCCAATAGGACCATTCGCAGCCCGAACGAGTGACTGAAGGGCAGGGCGGCGAGCACCACATCGCTGGGCCCCAGCAGCACGGCGCTCGCGCATACGTTGCGGGTGTGGGTCACGAGGGCACCGTGGCTAATCAGCGCCCCTTTCGACGCGCCCGTGGTGCCGGAGGTATAGAGCAAGAGCGCTGGATCTTCAGGGTTTTTGCTGGAAATCATCTCCAACATCCGGTGTGACTGGGCAACGATCGGCCCCCACACAGCAGGGGCTCCGCATTCGTCAGATGCCATCGCCGCGGCTGTCGTCTGCACCAGTTCCGTCGTCTCATGGTCGTGCAGAATCAGGCCGCAAGTCGCCATGCGTTCGGCCAACTCGGCAGGCGCAGCCTGGGTCGGAATCGGGACCAGGACCCGGCCTACGAGCGCTACCGCAAACCAGCGGGCGACATACTCGGCGCCATTGCGGCCCATCAAGGCGATGGGCTGGTCTGGCGGCAGCTGGGCGTCGGCTATGGCGCCGGCGAGGGTCCGCGCGCGATGGGCGAGCGCCTGCCACGTCCAGCGGCGCGGCTCTCCATCTGGGCCACAGTCGCCGTAGTCGACCAACGCTACAGCATCCGGCCAACGCTCCGCGGCGCTGATGAGTCGTAGGCCGACGTTGCTAGATGTCACGCGTCGGCAGCGTACACGGCGGGGTTGAGCGAGTAGGTGCAGACCATAGACGCGCTATCGAGCACGTGGCCTTGGATCGCCTTCCGCACATCATCGCCGCCAAACGTGCCCTCGACTGGGCAGCGCGCCACATCGAGGGCAAAGACGGTGAAGTGATAGTGATGCAGCCGTTCGTCATTCCAGGGAGGGCACGGGCCGTCGAAGCCGAAGTACTCACCAGCCATATCGGCATCCCCGGCAAACCAGCCGGTGTAGTCGTTGAGACCATGTCGCGCGTCGCCGGGTGCTGATGGGCCGTCCTTGCCGCGGGCGGTGATGCCGCGGCTGTGCGCGCCAGCCGGAAGTTCGCCGCCCTGCACATCGACCAGCACCCAGTGAAAGAAGTCCGCGCGGGGCAAATCATGCGGAACGGTGCGGCCTGCCTGGTTCACATCATCACCAACGGTCGGAACATCGGCGTCGTGGCAGATGACCACAAAGGATCGCGTCTCTGCCGGCGCGTCTGTCCAGGCCAAGTGCGGGCTGATGTTGTCCGACATTTCGACGGGGTCGCTCGTGCTGGGGCGGCAGAAACAGTGGGCGTCGGCAATACGGGCGCCATCGCTCAGGCTTTCACTGGTCAGCTTCATCTTGAGTCCTTGTTGTTGAGGGCGACTAACTGCGTTCAATCGGTGTCACATCCGCCGTGGGTCGAATCATGCGGGTGCCCACTTGAACCAACGGGCGCAGCGGGCCGGCGTCGCCTGCTCGGTCAACCACCACGCCCTGGGCACCGTCCGCCAGACGAACCGCGGTGCCGATTGGAATGGGCCCCACGGCAGTGAGGACTGCGGGGAGCCAGTTCGGCTGTTGGCGCGGAGAGTCAGCGACTTTCAGCAGCGCCGAGAGCAGGTCCGGGGCCCCAAGCAACCGGCTCCGGTGTGCGTCAAAGAGCAAAGTGACGAGCGGGGCCATGCCGACCGATGAGTCTCCACCCGCAGCCAATCTGACAACAAGTCCCCGGGCTGCGGCCCGCACCGGTGACCAGGTCGCATCCAACGCTGGCCAGCGGACGCGCGCGGCAGCCTCAGCGAGGGGTGGTGGTGTCTCGCCCCGTCGCGGCGTCAACGTCAGCGCCCAGATGGCCAGCGCAGCGCTGCGCCGAATCCGCGGCGAGATACCCAGCGAGACGAGGGTCGCCAAGGTGGTGGCGCAGGTCGTCGCGGCCGCCCACGGCGTCGTCCGTTGCCCGGGACGCAGCTCCAACGCACGCATGAGCGCGCCCGTGTGTGTGGGCAAGGTCTGCGACAGTTCATCGATGAGCTGCAGCGCCGTGTTTTCGGGGAATTCGCTGCGACTCTGGGCCGTTTGCGCGAAGTCTGCGCAACGCCTCGCCACGTCTGCTACCCAACTTTCTGCGTTGGCGTGCAGCACGGGCTGCGGCACAAAGCGGGCCTTGGCCCCTTCGGCGTGGGAGACGGCTCCCTTCGCACGAACGACGCGTACAAACGCTTCGGTCTGCGCCACGACATCCGCCGCGCTGGCGTCGCGTCCGAGCCACAGGCCGCCGCACCGCGCCCGCCGCAGGATCGCTGCCAACTCGGTCGTGGTCGCCGCGTCAGCGGGTGGCACGGGCAACCAGCGGCCGTTCACCGACCACATATGGCCACGTAGCTCTGCCATCCACTCGCCACCGGCCTGCTGCCACGCCTCCACGGTGGCGGTGGCTGCTGTTTGGGCAACCCGTGGATTGGCGCGCGGCGCCGCACACACCTTGATCAGGTGCCACCAGCTACCAAGCGCTGCAATCCGTAGTCTGGTCTGTTCCGACCGGCGCTCGGCGGCCTCTTCGGCCGTGGCCGCGTCGCCCGTCGACTCAGCTTGCTCGGTGGGCGGGCCATCGCTCTCTCGCGCCTCTTCATCTGGCCGGATGGCCGTCGCTGTCGCCGCATCCGAGGCGGCGGGATACTCCGCCGCGGGCTCGTCGAACAGGGAGTCGACCAACGAGTCGCGTATAGCTGGCTCGTCGGTCGGCGCCGGGGCAACTTGGGCGGAGGGCTCAACAGCGGCTGAGGTCGTCTGAGGGACGTCGGGGGCCATGCCTGAGTCGTCGCTTACCCCAATCCCAGAGATGGCCGCGTCCAACGCGCCCAGCAGGTCCGGGTCGACCGCATCTGCCGCGCCCGGCTCGGAGGTCTCAGAAGCAGGCGCTGGAGAGGCGCCCTGGGGCGGCGGCGCTTCGGTCCTGAGTTGCGTGCTCGATCTCCGCGTTGGGGCCGCTCGGTTCGACACGGCAGCCATCGCGTCAGCCATCGCCTCCGACAACTCCGCGTCCAAATCCAGCATGCCAGATGGGCTCATCGCAGGACGTGGTGGCAGGGCGACGCTTGGTGTCAGACTGCGACGCGACTGTCGCACACCTGGCGGTCCTGTCGGTGATTCGGGCGTCGGCGTCGGCGCTGACTGAGACGCAGACGCGGCCGGTGAGCGCGTCTGCGCCATGAGTGCCGCGATCGCTGGTGATACCGGCATATCCGTCGAGATTCGTACGGCAGACATGGCGCTGGGACGCGCTGGTTGTGTGATTCGCGCTTGAGGGTCGCCGGGCTGGCGCGTGTCAGGGAACGGCGTTGGCGGCGCTGGTGTGCTCCTGCGCGGTTTTCGGGGTTGGCCCGCATTGGGCTGCGTCGGCTCGCTGGATTCCGCTCCGATATCGAATTCGACCTCGCCACCGTCCACGGACGTGGGGGCAATGACGCCAGAAGGTTCGTGCCTTCGCCGATTCATTTGCTCCCCTTCAACTTTTTGCGTGCAGCTTTGACACGGGCTTGAATCTGGGCGGGCTCGCGCAGCTCTCCGAACCTGAATTTCACAGCTTCTTCCAACAGCGCTGGCTCAGCATCCAGACTTCGCAAGACCAATAATCGTAGCGCAGTTTCGGCTTTTTCGTTGAGAAATAGTGGTACTAGCAGCTCTCTCCCCATGTGCTGGTCGATCAGCGCTTGGCACACGGCAGGCACCAATCGCCCACTCCAACCCTTGCCCGCCGTATCACGAAGGGCTTCACCAACCGCCCGCAATGTCGTCGGATCGTTCATCTCGATCAGCGCTTGTACCAGCGGAGCAGTGTCGGCTGGGGGCCGTTCGATCAGCTGCATACGTAGTTGGCTACCCACGCGCGAGAGGATATGCGGAGGCGAGCCCTTGAGAATCCACGCCGCGATCTGCGGTGGAGCCGCGCCGATGAGATCGGCCCATTGCGTCGCGCTAGCGTCGAGTTGCTTCAGAACCATCGCCAATCCACGCGCACCGGTCGGGCCAATCCCGTGAATGTCAGCCATCTCCCACACACGCTTGAGACCCAAGCGCTGCAGCAGGGCACCCACACCAGCTACGGATCGTTTGTCCACTGCGCGCTGCAACAGTCCGCTGGCCACCCCTTCAGCGAAATCTCCCGCGCTCGCCAGAATAGACTCCAACTCTTGGACACGAGCGCTGTCCAGCGGTGTCGCCCGCCCGACCATCACGCCCATGTCATGGACCGAAATCTCCGCTCGAAGCGGGGCAGCGATGGCCGAGTCATGCTCTGGGAGCCCTGACCATAGCGTCTCCAGTTCGAAGCGGGCGCTTAGCATCACCTGCTCTCGTACGGCGCCCGCAAGCAGCTTGGCTGGCGGCGCGGGGGCTGGATCCTGCCCAGCCGGCTCTTGCCTAGGATCGTCTAGTGGCGGCTTCACGTAGGCCATCAGGCAATTTTCGATCCAGGCCGTCGCATCGTCACCGCTGTAACGAAGCTGCCGGTCGCCGGCACCAGCTGTCGCGATAAGAGCGAGGGCTTGCTTCCACGGCGTGGTCGAATTCGCTGTTTGTCGGGCCACAGCCTGATTTCTAACCTCGTCGAGCGCTTTGCGGCCTTCAAGCCCGTAGCCCAGTCGAGCGGGGAGCTGCCAGATGGTCGGGCCGAGGGTGATCCTTAGGCCGATCGGGCCGCCGCACCAGAGCCAATTCCGCAGCGACATCAAATGGTCGGCGTCGCTGGATTTTGTCGCGTTTGCCAGCGCCATCAACCCTTCGCCGTCGAGTGTTGACTGTGGCCCTATCGCGCGAACGCCTGCATCCGCCAGGCGCTTGGCCCAGCCACCAAGATCGCCAACGAGCGCGCCGCAGTCGACCCCGTTGTATGCGATTCGGCCACCCTTGAACTGCAGCGCTCCACCCCCGGACCGCAACCAGTCCGCGGCTGGACCGTTGGCATCGGTACGACCAGTCAGGGCTCCATCCAAGAGACCGACCAACCGCCGAGCAGCTTCGGTTCGGGCGTCGTCTGGCGCGGCGACGTTTGCGGCGGAGACCATGAAACCTCTCGGGATGAGCAGCGGTGTCGTCCAATGCTATCGGTCTCACAGATGGCTGCAAGCATCGCCTTACACTTGACCCCACATGCAGGGCTTGGGAGCCTCAGCACCCCAATGCCGTTAAACCTTGACCACGACGCCGATCGACGCATCGCGCTCTTCCACCGAAAAGGCCGCGCTTACGGCGCGCGTCGCCGTTTTGAGCTGCGTACGAGTGTGCTCGGGGCGCTGCTGCTGATCCTCTCGGTGGCTTGCCAGGAAACTGCCAGTCATGGGGCCTACCCGGTTGCTGGCATCGATCGCAGCTTGCCGGTGGCGGAGAATCCGCGTCTCCAACCCAACGAAATGCCCCGCGGGCGCAAGGATCTCCGATTCGGCGTGACCCCGTATCTGGGTGTCGAAGCGACCCACAAGGCGTTCACTCCGATCGTGAAGTGGGTGTCTGAACGACTGGGCGTCCCGGTCCGGTTCGTGATGGCGGGTTCTTACGATGCCCTCGTCGAAAAACTCGCGAGAGGTGAAGTTGATATCGTGCAGTTGTCGCCACTGAGCTACATCGTTGCGCACGACCGGGTGACGGGGCTCCGCCTGGTCGCATCGTCGCTCAGCTTCGGGTCCGACTCCTATTCATCTCTCTTGGTGGTGCGTACCGGCAGTCGCTTGCGGCATCTCCAAGATGTGGTGCCCGCTGCCGTTCGCAAACAGCGTAAGGAGCGAAAGGCCCGCGGAGACGGGCGCGCAGTCGGCGTGCCAAAGAAGAAGAAGGTGCGCTTCGGTTTTGTGCATGAACGCTCCGCCTCGGGATTTCTGCTGCCATATGCGGCGTTGCTGAGCCATGGCATCGACCCCCGCCAAGACATGACCATGGTGCGCATGGGTAGCCACGAGGCTGCGATCGAAGGCCTGATCAAGGGCAAGGTCGACATCGCCGCAGTGAGCTCCGGCACACTCAACAACGTCCGTCGCGGGGCTATCATCGGGGTCGGAAACCTCAGGATATTGCACAAGGCTGGTCGCATTCCTTACGACGCGCTGTGTACGTCTCCCCAGGTGCCAACAGCTGCCGCCAAAAAGATCGCCGCAGCATTCGGCGCGCTGTCCACACGGACGGGAGCCGGGCGGGATGTGTTGGCCAACGCCTGGGGGGTTACCGGATGGGCGTCCGGCAGTGACGAGCGCTACGACTTCATGCGCAAGATCTACTCCCGAGTTCGCGCTGAGGAGTGGCGCGAGCAGGGTCGCAGTCGGCAGACCAATGGCTTGCCCAAGGCGGCCTCGGAGGTGCACCGGTGAGTCAAGATCGCCGTCGCACGTGGATTCCGACGCTCGGTACCAGCATCCGTTGGCGCCTGACGTTCGCCACTGCCATTCCCGTGTTGATCGTGCTGACAGTCGCTGGTGCGCTGCTCGTCAAAGAGACAAGAGAACGCTACGCCCAGGTCGCCCGTGAGCGCGCGTGGACGCATCTAGCTCCCCTCGCTGTGCCCTGCGCCCGTGCCATGGCCGTACATGCCCTCGATCGTCTTGACGGGTATCTGGCGGAGGCTGTCAACGTCAGGACAGAGGGGGTTCGCCTGCTGGATGCACGCATCTACGACAGCCTGGGCGATCAGGTCGCGAGCGTGGTGGCCGGCGATTTTGCGCTACCGAAGGAGGGGGCTGCGTCAGAGGACTCGCTCGAGGTTTGGCGCCGCCAAGCCCTGCGGAGCGACACGGGTAGTTGGCTTGAAAAGCCGGGGCCGAACGGAACCCTACAGCTGCACGTCTCCGTTCCGACGATCAGCGCGCTACGGTGGGGCACCTTGTTCGCCACGTTCGACGTCAGTGGGATTCACACTGAGGCGCAGCGAACCCAGGCGTGGATGATAGGCCTCATCTTGTTGGTGACGCTGACGTTGATGTTCACCCTGCGATTGGCGCTCGCGCAGATGGTCGTCTTTCCGGTGGACGAGCTCGCGCGGACAGCAGGATCGATTCGGGATGGGCAACTCGACGCGCGAGCCTGGGTTCCCGGCCACGACGAGTTGGGAAGGCTGGCGCGCGACTTCAACGCCATGGCCACTGAGCTCGAGACCTATACCCACAGCTTGGAGTTGAAGGTCGAGGAGCGCACCGCCGAGGTTCGTCGAAAGCAGCGTGAACTTGAACGGGTCAATGACAGACTCGCAGATGCCGTTGAGGAGCTGGAGCGGCTCGCCACCATCGATGGCCTCACCGGTGTGTTCAATCGTCGTCACTTCGATGAAACGCTGGCGTTTGAATTCCGCCGTGGCGAGCGCAGTCCGCACCCTTTCTGCGTCATTATGATCGATGTCGACCACTTCAAGGTCTACAACGACACCAATGGTCACCAAGAGGGTGACGTCGCCCTGCAGTTGGTGGCCAAATTGCTGGGCGAGCACTTGCGTGGTACCGACTTTTTGGCCCGCTACGGTGGTGAGGAATTTGTCGCGCTCTTGTTGGATACACCCAAGGAATCCGGCCTCAGAGTTGCAGAGGGGCTTCGCGCAGCCATCGCGATGGCTGACTTTCCGTGTGGTGCCAAACAACCCATGGGGCGGGTCACCGCGAGTATGGGTGTGGCTGCATGGCCCAGTGACGCGCGCGGTCCCGACGAGGTGTTGGAGTGCGCCGATCGCTCCCTTTACGCCGCCAAGCGTCTTGGCCGCAATCGCGTGATGGGCTTCGGTCCAGCGGTGGTGGAGACCGAAGACGAGTCGCGTGGCAGCTAGGATCATGGATTGATGCAACGGTTCCGTCACGCCGAGTGTGTGCAGGGGCAGGGCTCCCATCTTCTCGTTGTTTGGCTCGGTCTCGTTTTGTGTGGTCTGTTGGGGTGCACGCGCGAGACCCCGGACCAGACCGCTTTTGCCAGCGGTGATGGCGCTGTGGTGGACGCTGGCTCTGGCGACGGGCTGATCGTGGATGACACCGGCGACGGTATTGGATCAGACGACGCAAACGTGGACGACAGTCACGAAGCCGACCAACAGTCGCTCGACGGCACGGATGCCGGCCAGACCGAGGGAAGCCTTAAGGACACTGCCGGGTGTGCCAAAGCTGCTGACTGCGACGACGGCAAGCTGTGCACCACGGACCTGTGCAACCCCAGTGATGGCACGTGCAGTCACAAGGCCAATGCGGCTGCCTGTGATGATGGTGATCCCTGTACCCTCGGTGACCAATGTGAGGCGTTGAAGTGCGTTGGAAAAGACGACCGATACTTCCGCCGACTCCTCATCGGTGCCGGCGCATTCACGGGCGGCAGCTCCGCGCTGGCCGACGGTCTTTTGGCGCTGGCTGGCCGGCGCAATGACAAGCCGGTGGTCGTTGGGCTCGATAGCGCCCATAAACAAGCGTGGATCGCGAAAGTTGGCAGCGAAGCGGGCAGTCTGCGAGCCATTGTGGCGGCAAAGTCAGGCGGCTATGTCGTCGGCGGGCATCAGGACACTGCGCTTCAGTCCCAGGCCAAACCACTCATTGCCCACGTGGGCGCCACCGGGACGTTGTTGAAGACGGGGACCGCTGCTGTGTCCGAAGCTTGGGCGAGCGTCAGCGGCCTGGTCACTGCGGACAAGAAGTCCCAGATGTTCTTCGTAGGGTCGTCGATCGATGGAGAGGGAAAGTACAAGGCTTTTTACGGTCAGTTCAACCTCGTTCAAGGCAAGATAGACGGTAAAGTCACCACCTTGGGGACCCTCAACGAACAGCGCGCCGCCAACGGCATCATCCAGGTCGGGACCCGCAATGTGGTGTACGGCTGGTCCGCTTTCGTAACCGGCAAGAAGGGCTGGCTGTATGCCCTCGATCGCGCGACTGGGTTCAAAGCGTTTGAGGTCACCCATGGACACACGAACGCCGACCAGAACTTTTCCGGGGCGGCTGCCATGCCGGACAAGGGACTGTTGGTCGTCGGCAGCAGCAACTGGGGCTCCTCTGGATTTTATGATGCTTGGGTCGTTCGCACCGACGGCCAGGGAAAGAAGCTGTGGGCGCGCATGATGGGGACTGACGCGTCCGACGCGGCCATGGGCGTGCTAGCGGTAGCGGATGGTGCGTTCGTCATCGGACGGTCGAACATCAAGTCTGGTGCCCAGGGATTGAACACCATCTGGCGAATCGATACGCACGGAACTCCGTGGTGGTCGAAGACCTACAATTCGTCGGGCAATGAATATTCTCGCTCGATTTCACGGGGCGCTGACGCGTTGTTGCTCACCGGATACCGGGTCGCTGGCAAGGACAGTCAGCTTGTGGTCATGGCCCTCGACGAGTTCGGCCACAACAGCTGCGGCGCCAGCGGGGTTTGCGCTGGAAAGCTGACGACAGACTGCAAAGATGGCAACCCGTGCACGGCCGACAACTGCGAGTCTGCGGCCGGATGTAGCCACGCCTCTCTACCCGACACGAGCGCATGTGGCGACGGCAAGGCCTGCAACGCAACCGGGCAGTGCCTCCCGTAGTCCATCACCATCGCTTGTGATGAATTGCGGCAGTGTTTGGTCGCGGCTGTGCCCAAGTGAACCCACCTCGTAGACCACGCCGTACGCCGCTCCCGTCGCGGCGTCGCGGGTCGCCGCGACCAGACGGCTCAACATCGACTTCGCGCTGGCGTAGGAGCTTGCAGGCAGGGCAATTAGATCATCCGCGATGAGGGTGGCATTTTCGTGTAAATTCTCTGTATCAAACATGATTATTGGATTCGACATAGCCCGGTGCGATTTTTTTGAGCCAAAGTGAGCCGTTTGGCGACCGCCAGGACACTTGAGGGGGCGAGGGGCCGACAAATCTGTATGTTCGAATACACTTCAGAACACTTGGCTTGGGGCCATCAGGTACACTCGACCAGCTCAACTTGGCAGCTTCCCCAACATCCTGCCAACAGGACGACCATGGACCGCCCAATTCCGACACCTATCGACCGAACTGGACTGACCGCGCTCTGCATGTTTGTGCTCACGGTCGCTGCGCTGCACTCCGGGTGCGCAGAGAACGACGAGGTCAAGCAGGTGGCCACGGCTCCCACGTCTCCGCTCATCGCGCTCACGCCGACGCAGTTCAACAACACGGTGCGCGACCTGCTCGTGCTGCCGGCCGACCCGAGCCAGTGGCCGAGTCGCCCCGATATTGGCGTCGCGCCCGAACTGAGCGCTGGCGGGGGCATCTTCGGCTCCAAAGCGCCGACTGCACCGCCTTGGCCCTATGCGTTTCCACCAGAAGCTGGCATCGACGGGTTTGAGGGCATGGCCAAGGGGCAGGTGCCATCGAGCTACGCGATTGAGCAGCTGCAGAAGGCCGCGCGCCACTACGCGACCTTTGCGCTGGTTTCGCCTGCGTTCTTCACCTGCGACGCAGAGAAATGGGAAGCGTCGGCTGAGGCGGACAGAGACACCTGCGCCAAGGACAGCCTGACGCGCTTTGCGCTGCGCGCATGGCGACGGCCGTTGACCAAGGCGGAAACGGAGCGTCTGACCGCGCTCTGGGCAGCCACCAAGCTGATCGGTACGCCGAAACAGGGCTTAGCCCTTGCAGTTTCGGGCATTTTGCAGGCACCGAGCTTCATTTTTCGAGTCGAGCGCGGCGACGCAACCCGCTCAGCGGAGGCGGCGAAGACCGCCGCCGGCGCCAAGGCGCTGCCACTCAGTGACTGGGAGATGGCCTCGCGTCTGTCGTACTACCTGTGGAATACGATGCCCGATCCGGCGCTGTTTGCAGCCGCAGCGCAAGGCAAGCTGCGCACATCCGCGGACATCGAGGCGCAGACACGCCGCATGCTGGATGACCCTCGCGCAAAGGCGGCATTGGTTCACTTTCATCATCAGTGGTTGGGGACCAATCAACTGCACCGAATCTCACCTGCGCGTCGCATCTATGGGCCCCTGTTTGGCATCGACCCGGTTCCGCCTCTCGACACGACGGGTGATGGCGAATGGCCTGGGCTGATGAACCCGGTACGGCGCTCGTTTGAGTTGGAGACTGAGCTCTTCGTGTCGAAGGCGCTGTTCGACAAGACGGTGCCCCATACCGGCACGCTGACCGCCCTGCTGACCGGCGACTACGGCTACGTGTCGAAGTATTCGGCGCCGGTCTACGGCGTGGGCACCTGCGACAGCGTCACCTACCCGGGTGGCAAAACAGGTGGCAAGGGAACGGGCTGCACGATCGATCCCAAAATGGTCGACCTGGATCCAGACAAGGCGACCACTGGCACGGCGAGATTTGTTGCCGCGGTGTCGACGCAATCGACCTTTGACCTGCACCCGGCGACCTTTCCCAAAGGCCAGCGTGCGGGCGTGCTGACGCTACCGTCAGTCTTGGCGCTGGGGGCCCACGCGGTGCATCCGTCGCCCATCAAGCGCGGTCAGCGGTTGCTGGAGAGAGTCGCTTGCGTCCATTTCAGCCCACCCCCGCCGACCGCCGAGGCTGCCGCGCCGCCGGATGCGCCTGACGATGCGAGCACGAACCGAGAACGGACAGCACTGGCTACGAAACCGCCGGGTTGCGCTGGTTGTCACGAAAAGCAGGGGATGAACGCCGCTGGCTTTGCATTCGAGCACTACGATTCCTTCGGCCACTGGCGCGCGAAAGACGGTGCCAAGGCGGTCGATGCGTCGGGTACGCTGACGCTGCCAGGTGAGCCAGCGATTACGTTCAAAGATGGCGTCGACCTCGCCAATCAGCTCACTAAGAGCCCGCGGGTGCAGGGCTGCTACGTACAGCAGCACCTGCGCTATGCCGCTGGCGTCGAGATTCCAGAAGACAACCCCACGCTGCTGACCCTGCAGAAGCGGTTTCGCTCCAACGACAACGTGGTCGAGCTGCTGGTCGCTATCACCGGCAGCGACCTCTTTCGCTACCGCACCATTGCGACGGCCGCTCAGGGAGGAAAGTAATCATGAAAAGGCGTGATTTTCTCCGAGTATTGGGGTTTGCCGGCGGCGCTGTTGGCGTGGGAGCGGGCTTGGGCACAGCCAGCTTGGTGCGTGCTGTGGGCGGCGCAGAAGCGGGAACCAAGGCGCCCATTCGCCGGTTGATTGTGCTGAGTCACTGTCACGGTTGGACGTACGACAGCTGGAAGATGCGGCCCGACGGGCTCGACGTGACCAAGCCGTGGAACATCGACCTGACCAAGCTGCCCAAGGACCAATGGAGCAAGCCGCTGGCGCCGCTGTTTGAGCATCGGCAGCGTTTGCTTCCCATCGACGCGCTGTCCCTGGCGACGGCGGAACTGGACATGGACGGCAACCGTCACGACACGGGCTGGGTGCACGCCTGGACGGGCGGAAACGTTGATTTTTCGGGCGCTGAGGCGGGTGCGACCCATCTGTCGATCGACCAAATGGTGGCAGCACACGTCGCACGTACCGATCGGCTGCCGTCGATTGAGATGTCCATCAACGACAGCGGCGAGCCTGGGCGACCGGTCAGTTACGACAGCAAGGGCGCGCGCCTGCCGCTCGAAGGCGATCCCCTCAAGGTTTGGCAACGCATCTTCGGGCCGTCGTCCTCGCCCAATCCGCTAACAAAGGGCCATCGGGAGGCGATGGACTACGCGTGGAATGAGTTCGCGGCCCTGTCACCTCATCTCGATCCTAGCCAGCGCAACCGCCTCGAAGGTCACTACGATCTCGTGCACCGGTTGGGCAAGCGCTTGGAAGGGATGGCGTCGTTATCATGTGATGCCGCCACCAAGGCTCCGGGCGCCACAGCCACCTACGACGAGCGGTTCGATGCCATGGCAGACCTCATCGGCGCCGCGTTTTCCTGCGACGTCACGCGGGTGGCGACCCTGTCGATGGGCGAGATGAAGACCAAGGAGTTCGGCGCTGACCACATCAGCGACAATGTGCACAAGGGCATCGCGCATAGCATCTATGACAGCCCGGAAAAGCACGGCGCCATGACGAACTACATCCATCGTCACGCCGGGCAGGTAGCGCGTTTGGTCAAGGTCCTCAGCGACTTGCCCGATCCTCAGGGCGGCTCGGTGATGGACCACACGCTGATTGCCTGGGGCTCCGAGCTCGCTGATCCCTGGCATGGCTATTGGCACTACTGCCCTGTTCTCATCGGCGGTGGGTGGCACTTCAAGCCTGGGCGCTACATCTATCAGCCCCACGAGACGCCCATCGAGATGATGGTGCCGACGAAGTACTCCGACAACGGCTTCACGAAGGTCAGCGGCGTGCCGCATCAGCGCTACTTGGTCAGTGTCGCGCAGGCCATGGGGTTGAGTACCGACCGCGTGGGCCTGCATGCTGTGCAGGGGCAACGCGGTGACCGGGTCGAGTTGAACAAACCCCTGGGCGGCTTGGTGGGTTGAACCGTATGCCCCGCGAACTTCACTTGAGTCCATGTGACGTACCACCGGAGAAGACACCATGATACCGAACCGCATGAGCGCTGGTCTCATCCCACTCGCTTGCTGCCTCGTGGTCGCCGCTAGCCTCACAGCCTGCGCGGGTGAGGACGGCAGCGCCGCAGCCGCGTCCGGCACCACAGATGCTGGGGAGTGGTGGGCTGTTGACGTGCCAGATTCCGGAACAGCGGACACCGGGTCAACTGGTGGCGGTGAGGTCGACAAAACGTGCTACGACGCCTGTATCGGCAAGGGCCAGTCGGACAGCGTCTGCAAACCAGCGTGCAGCGGTAAAGGCGACAAACCCTCCGGAAAAGTCGACCAGAAGTGCTACGACGGCTGCCTAAAAGCTGGTGGCAGCGCGGCCATCTGCACGAAGAAGTGCCCGGTGAAGTTGAGCTGCTACGACTCGTGCATCAGTAAAAAGCTCACCCCAGCCGCCTGCAAGACCGGCTGCGCTTGTCTGGACACATGTCCCAAAGGCAAGGACTGCGGTTGCTTTGGCAGCAAGGGCGGCGGCGGCGGCGAAGTGGACAAGACGTGCTACGACGGTTGCCTCAAGAAGGGCGAGTCGAAGGAGACTTGCACGAAGGCGTGCCCGGCCAAGACGACTGGCGAGGTGGACCAGACCTGCTACGACGGTTGCCTCAAGAAGGGCGAGTCGAAGGAGACGTGCACGAAGGCGTGCCCAGCGAAGTCCGGCGGCGACGCGACGTGGGCCAACGTGCACAGCAAGATTATCAAGCCGATGTGCGCTGGCGGTTACTGCCACGGTGGCGGCTCAGGATCCTTGAAGTTGACGGGCGACGCCAAGGCCGACTTCACGATGGTCAGGACGAAGATGGCGGGCAATCAGGAGGCTTCAAAGTGCACTGAGCTGACACTCGTCTTTCCTGGGAAGCCTGAAAAGAGCCTCCTGTGGCTCAAGACCACCAAGGGACAAGCGCACGGCTGCGGTAAGAAGATGCCAAAGGGTTCGGATGGTCTGAGCGCTAGCGACAGCAACCTCATTAAGGACTGGATCACCGCCGGGGCCAAGCAGTAGCAAGCGCGGCTGCTTGGGAGCTCGGCTGCTCGGGACGCTGGTTCCGAACGGATTCAGCTGTTGGCGAACCCAGCTCCTAGGGCGCCCAGTTCTTTGCGAGCCCAGCTTCGAGCGAGCTCACCACCTAACGAATCAAGATGCCGAAGTCGACGTGCAGACGCGCCGACGTCGGGCCGCACTTATTGCTCCATACCGACTGGCCACAACCCTTGTTGTTCTGGAAGTTGTTGCCAAATCCCATGGGGCCGGGGTGGTAGCCGAAAGTGGGCATCGCCTCGTAGGTCAGCGGGTAGCTGCCGTTGCGGTGATGGTAGCCACCGTAGCCCCCCTGCACGTTGTGGCCATTGCAGCTCACTACGCCACACAACGTCTTAAAGTCGGTACCGATACGCACGAAGTTGTCTGCGTCGGTGCCGCCGTGCCCCGTTGAGTTGATGATCATCGGCAGGCCGTGGTCGATGAAGACGTCGCCCGCGTTGCGGCTGTATTTGTTCTTCGCGACCTCACCGGTGCGGCCGGAAACCGAGCCGATGTGGCGATTGTTGCCCGAGTTCATCAGGGTTTTGAACGGTTTCCCCTTGTTGGCGCTGTTGAGTGTGTAGCGTGCCCAGGTCTGTTTGCCGTTCCAGTCTTTGCCCTCGGCGTGGGCGACAATCAGCACCTCATTGGCTTTGCCATTGAGGAACGCAGCACCGTTCTTGTAGTCGTCCGCCATGGCCGTCGCGACGCCACCCACGCTGCTATTTCCGGTCCAGAACGTGTTGTCGTTGTGGGCGCGCATGGCGCCGTTGCTGGTGTCGAGGTTCCACACCAACATCCAGCCGCCGCCAGAGTGCACCATGTCGCACCACGCTTGGAACTTTGCGATGGGGCCGAGGGTGCTGTCCGGATCGATCCAGTACACACCGCTGCCTTTGCTCTCGCCGGCCGTCAGGATCGACTTGCAGTTAGGCGCTGGCTTGTTCTCGCTGCCCAGCGGCGCCTGTACGGCGATGTCGAACTTCTTGCCGTCACAGACGTAGAGGTTCTTGTCGACTGAGTTGTAGTAGATGTAGCCGAGGTTGCCGGTGTCACAGGCGACGGGAGCCTTCGACGCGACCTGCAGGCGCATGCCGTTTTTGGCGTCGAGCACACCGTTGGCGGCGACCTTCTTTGTGCTCTTGGTCGAGAGTTTGAAGCTCCAGGTCGCGATCCAGCCATCGGTCTTCGTGGTCAGATTGCAGTACTTGTCGTTGCCCGGCGCTTGCTTCACACAGAACTGCGAGTCGAGCACCTTCAGATTCCACAAGCCCTTGGCGTTTTTGCCGATCCACGCGCCCATATCGCCGCTCTTTGGCTTCGCGGTGGGGCTGTACGTCTTCTTGAAGATCTTGGCGTCTTTCTTGCCGCATGGGTCACACAGGGTCCAACCCACCTTCTTATCGTTCGGCGGCAGAATCGTCATGGCAACGGTCGACAGGTCGGTATTTTCGACGTGCACGCGCACCTCAATCGCCTGGACGATGCCCAAGTCCGGCACGGTGATGTTGCTCACCGCCTCCTTGCCCTGTTTATCCGGAATCGGGATGCCCTTCATCTTGGTCTCGATGATGTCGACAAACTGGTTGGTCAGCAGGTTGTTGGAGATTTCGTTCAGACCATCAGAGGGCAGGGCGCTCGCGTCCATGGACTTGATGCACTTCAGCGAGCCGTCTGGGTTGATGCCCTTGACCACTTCCCCTGCCTTGCTGCAGGTGCCGGAGGGAATCTTGATGCCGGTGAGCTTGGCGCCGTTGCCGACGAATGCCGTCGCCGTGACAGTGCTGGCTGCCACATCGCCGGTGAAGGTCGCGTTCTTGGCCTTGATGCTGTTGCTGCCGAGGTTGACGTCGCCATCGAACTTCAGTTCGCTGACCGACACACAGGCGCTGCAGGCCAAGTTGGAGGCGGGCCCGCCCTTGCTGGCCGACCCGGCGTAGTTGAAAGCGACCTTTGTGGCCGAGATTCCGCCGTTTGCGATGGCTTTTCCGCTGACGCAGCCGCTGCAGGCCAAGCTCTCGGCACGCGCCGCAACCGCCGCATAAAGTGTCGTGTGCAGGCGGGTGCGCGGGAGCTCTGGGTCGCTGCCGATTTGAATGCCCAGCCAGGCCTGCCCCAGGGCACCGAGGATGTTCCCGCTCAGAGGCTTGCTTGTGCCCAACACATGGGAAAACCGACCGCCTTTCACTGTCACCGTGGCCTTGGGCTCCTGCCAGCTTGGCGTCTTGGCGCCCTTTGCGCTGTAGATGGAGAACGTCACAGCGTAGGAGCCATCCGCCGCGGGTCCACCGCCAGCGCTGGTGAGGACGCCCTCAGCAACCGACGTCGTCGGGACGGTCGCTGTGGCAGCCGCAGGCACCACGAAGATGGAACACAGGGACACAATGGCAAGACGCAAGGTGGGTCGCATCGCGAGGCCTCCGAGGCACGAATCGCGCAGCTCGGTCGGCGGCGCGTCGGTAAAAGTTGACGCTACCGTACAGCAATTATGCCGCTGGTGTCAGGAAGACGTCGCCGCACGCTCACCGCGCTGCCAGCGCCACACCTCGGTGCCCTTGGCCATCATCTCGGGTGCCATGGCGTCAAACACCGTCCGATAGCGATAAAATGGCACGCGCGGATAGAGGTGGTGGACGCTGTGTAGGTTCTGACCGAG
>JAGSHB010000190.1 GCA_023954815.1 Myxococcales bacterium
TCACAGCTGTCGTCGGTGCAGCTGTTGCCGTCGTCGCACTTGGTCTCACTGCCAGCGCACTTGCCGCCGTTGCAGTAGTCCTTCTCGGTGCACTTGTTGCCATCGTCGCACGGCGCGGCGTTCGCTTTCTTCACGCAACCTTTGGCTTTGTCGCAGCTGTCGTCGGTGCACACATCGCCGTCGTCGCAAACCACCTTGGCACCGCCACATGTGCCCTCAGCGCACACATCGTCTTTCGTGCACATATCGCCGTCGTCACAGGTCGCGCTATTGGCCTTGGTGACGCAGCCCTTGTCCTTATCGCAGCTATCGTCCGTGCAGACGTTATTGTCGTCGCACTTGACCGCCGCACCGCCGCACTTGCCGTCCTTGCACACATCCTTCGAGGTGCAGGCGTCACCATCGTCGCAGTACGCGGTGTTGTTCTTGTTCTGGCAGCCTTTGTCCTTGCTGCAGACGTCGTCCGTGCAGGGATCATTGTCGTCACAGGCCACCGGGCCACCCACACATTTGCCGTCCTTGCAGGAGTCGCTATCGGTGCAGGCGTCGCCATCATCGCAGTTGGTCGGGGTGACCATCACCGCAAAGTCGCAAGCACCCGTAGTCGCGTTACAGGCGTCTTTGGTGCAGACGTTGTTGTCATCACAGGCTTTCACCGAACCGGGCGAACACACACCGTTGTTGCACTTGTCACCGTTGGTGCACTTGTTGCCGTCTTCGCAGAACGCGGTGTTGTCGAGGTTGACGCAGCCCTTAGCCTTGTCGCAGCTATCGTCGGTGCAAGGGTTGTTGTCGTCGCAGGCGACCTTGGCTCCAGCGCATTTGCCACCAGCACAGGCGTCCTTCTCTGTACAAGCATCGCCGTCGTTGCACGGTGAGTCGACAGGCGTGGTCGTGCAGCCATTCTTGCCGTCGCAACTGTCTTTGGTGCAGGGCTCACCGTCGTCGCAGGTGTCCTCGTCGGTCTGGCCATCACAGTCGTCGTCGTCGCCATCGCACAACTCCTTGCTGGGTGGCTGGGCGCTGCATGCACTCAAGCCCTTCGCAGAGCACGAGCGCGTACCCGGGCACTGACCGGCGACTTTTCCGTTGGGATCTTCGGCATAGCAGGAGGTTGCCAGGCCTTGTGCGATCGCGGTGTCGCTGCAGCTGCACTCGCCCTTGTCCTTGGCGCGGACACACTGCATCAGCTTCACGCCCTCGATCGATGTCGACTCACTGCAGACATAGTCCGTCTCACAGTCGCTGTCAGTGCTGCAGCCAGTGCCGCAGAAGGCGCCCGCAGCACCCGCCGCGACGCACGCGGCCTTGGGGTGCGCAGACGTCTGGCATTCAGAGCTCGCACCGCAGGGGTTGCAGAGTGTCGGAACAGCGCCGGCGGCGTCGCCAGCGGTACCATCCGACCCACCCTGGCCATCTGTTCCGCCCTGGCCATCTGTTCCGCCCTGGCCGTCAGCGCTCGTGGCGTCCTGCCCACCGGTGGCGTCATCCGCTACGGCAGTATCGCTACCGATATCACCTGTGGTCACCGCGCTATCGGTGGAGCTTGTGTCCTCGATGGCGCCGTTGTCGCCTGTCTCGGTGTCGGTCTCAGTCGAGACATCGGCTGCCGAACCGGTGTCTTGCACGGTCGTGTCCGATGCATCGCTGAGCTCGCCACCATCGGTATTGACGCTGCCGTCCGTCTTCTGGGAGCCATCAGGGCTGGTGCCACCGGCGACCACCGTGTCCCCGCCACAGCCCACCAATGTGGCTGCTGCAACGCAAACAATCGCCCACCGCAACATCTTCATCGTCTTCATCTCGGCTCTCCCCAATCGGCATCTCTGCGGCACGCAGTTCGGTGGTCGTCCGACCTCGTCCACGCCAGACCCTGATAGCGACGCCCCCGAAGGGCAAGGGCGTTTGTTGCCAAGAGCTGATCTTACCGAACGCCGCAGGCGGCAGCAAAGTTGCCGAGCAGCGATTGCAGCTTCAATATTGCAGCCTTGTCGCGTCTTCATATTCCTTCATGAAGTGCTGGGACCCGCCCCAACGATCTCGGCGATCCGCCGGGCCAAATCGAGTCCGATGCCAGGAACGGCTGAAATCGCACCTGGATCGGCCCTGGCAAGCGCGCTGACCGAGCCAAAGTGGCGCAAGAGTGCGCGTCGTCTGGCTGGCCCGACGCCGTCGATTTGATCCAGACGACTGGTCAACGTACGCCCCCGGCGGCGCTTGCGGTGGTGCGTGATCGCAAAACGGTGGGCTTCGTCGCGCAGCCGGGTCAGCAAGAACACCTCATTGCTGGTTTGCGGCAAAATGATTGGATGTGCAGCCTCTGGCAGCCAAACGCGCTCCGGACTTCTACGCTGACGCCCGCCGTCGACGCTGTCCTGAGTGCGTGCTTTGGCCAGCCCAACGACCTCAACATCGTGTACGCCACGATCCGATAAGGCGGCGACGGCCATGCGCAGCTGGGGCGGGCCGCCATCGACGACCAATAGATCCGGCCGCTCCCAGCCATCTTGGTCGATACGCTCGAGTCGACGACACAAAATCTCGTACATCATCGCAAAATCGTCGGGGGTCGATTTGCTCCGCACTTTGAACGACCGATAGGCGCTTTTATCCGGCAGGCCGTCGGTGAAGACGACCATGGAAGCCACTGGATCTGTACCCGAAATGTTGGAGACGTCGTAACACTCGATGCGCTGGGGCAGCTCCCGCAGTCCGAGCCTGCGCTTGAGCCCGTCCAAGGTGCTCGCGCCAGCGCCTCCACGCATCCGATCGGTGAAGACCTGCTTGGCGTTGTCGACCGCCATGGCGATCAGCTGCTTCTTCGGACCGCGTTTTGGCAGGACAAGCTCGACCTTTCGCTTGGCGCCGCCCCGGCTGATGCGCTCCTCCGTCAGCCACTCGGCCAAGATCTCACCGGAATCGACAGCGTGGCCAACCAGCAGCTGATCGGGAATCTCAGCGCCTTGATCGTAGCGCCGCATCAGGAAGCCAGCGAGCACCTCATCATCGGGAAACTCCTGCTCTTTTAGAGCGAAGCCCTCGGCGCCAAGCAGCACACCACGACGAAAACGCAGCACTGCAGCAGCCATCCGCGCGCCTTCCCGGTACAGCCCAATGACGTCTAGATCCCTGTGTTGATCGAGGATCTTGACGTTCTGGCGCTCCAAGCTGCGATCGATTCCGCGCCACTGGTCACGCAGCCGGGCGGCGGTCTCAAAGTCCTCCCGCTCGGCTGCAGCGGCCATCCGCGTCCGGAGATCTTCCACCAACTCACCGCGCCTGCCAGTCAGAAAGAGGCCCACATCGTGCACATGCCCACGGTAGGTATCTTCGGCCACAGGCAAGACACAAGGCGCTGGGCAGCGCTGGATCTGGTACTCGAGGCACGGTCGTTGGCGGTTGCGAAACACGCTATCTGTACACGTTCGCAGCTGAAAGTAGCGATTGACCTGCCGCAGCGTCGCGCGGGCTGCACTCGCCGACGCATAAGGACCGAAATAGCGCGCCCCATCGTCTTTGGCGTTGCGCACGACCTGCAGCCGAGGGAAGGCGTGGGTCTGACCGATGCGCAGGTGGATGAAGTTCTTGTCGTCTTTGAGCAGGACGTTGAAGCGCGGCTGATGCCGTTTGACCAGCTCGTTTTCGAGCAGCAGCGCTTCCTTTTCGCTCTGGGTGACCACCACCTCGATGTCGCCCAAAATGTCGCGGAGCAGGCGCACAAAGAAGCGATCGTCCTGTCGCAAGCGGTATTGATTGAGCCGCGCCTGGAGGCTGCCCGCCTTGCCGATGTAGACTATTTTCCCCCGCCGATCTTTCATCAGGTAGACGCCAGGCGACTTCGGCGCGAGGCGAACCCGTTCGTCAAAGTCGAAGGCGGAGGGAGCGGTGTCGGCGGCCACATCACCAGCGGAAACAGCGCTTTGAGCCCCAGATTCCAGGGCGGATGCGCTCATCTCGCTGTTGGGGGACGGCGCCAGCTGGGCATCGGAAGCGGCAAGATCAACATCTTGCGGATGCGGCGCGGCGTCTGATTCGGAGTGAGAAACGCCTGGAGACCTCTCAGACGAGGGCTTTCGGGGAGGCGCTGTCACAAGAGGCTATTTGGCGGCGGGCTTGTCGCCTGCCGGTGCGGCAGGTGCGGCTGGAGCAGCCGGTACAGCCGGCTTGTCAGCTGCGGGCTTGGCTGGTGCGTCGCCTTTGACCTCGATCTTCATGGGCTGACCCTTGCCACCCTTGTCGCCGCCAAGGTTGATCTGCAGCGGCGAGCCAGGAGCGCCGAGCTTCGGCAGGGCCTTCTTGTTGGCCGCGGCGCGCTTCATCTCGGTGGCGTAGCGCTTGCGATCACCCTCAACCAGACCGGCCCAAGCGTCGCTGCGATCGATGTCGCCAGCAGCCTCGGCGGTGGTCACGAGCTTCTTCACGTAGGCACGCCATGCGGTCTGGCGACCAACGGCCTCCAGCGTCGCACGCAGGTCCTTGCGGGTCTTGGCCTCAACCTTCTTCTCGTCGTCGGTCTTGTCGGCGTCCTTCTTGGCGGCGACGAGGCGAATGATGAAGCGGCGCTTGCCATCTTCCGACTTGAAGACGCTGCCGCCGAGGGCGTTTTTCTCGGTCAGCTTCCACGCCGCGGCGACCAGCTTGGCGACCTTGCCGAGGCCAGGAACGCTGTCTGGGTCCGTATCGCGTGCGGGCAAGCCCAGGGCAGCCTCTAGACCACCGGACATGGCGGCGGTCGGCGACTTGCCGATGGGGCCAGCGACCAGGGCTGTCAGCGGGGAGGACTCGCTGCCCGTCTTGGCTTTGTTCCAGGCGGTCGCGACGTCGGCCAACTTCTTGCTGGCGTCTTTCTTTGCCGCGGCGAGGACACTGCCTGCGATAGCGTCGAGCTGTCCGGCGGCGCGCTCCTCGGCGAGCAAGCCCTTAGCGAGCTCGCGTGTGGCCGAAGCGAGGGTCACTACCTTGGCGGCGATCTTGGCGTCGACGAACACGAGCCAGTAGCCCTTGTCAGTCTTGAACGGGCCGATGACCGAACCAGCAGCGGCGCCGGTGATAGCCGACGCGATCTGCTTGTCGAAGGGTGCACCAGCCAACTCGTCAGCGGTCTTGGCGTCGGAGAACTTGCCGCCGATGTCCTTGGTCAGCGTGTGGCGCGACTTATCCGAGGCGACGTCGTGGAAGTACTGGCCGAGCCAGGCTCCGCGCACGGCCGCGTCCACTTCCGTCAGCTTCTTGGAGCCGGCGTCCTTTCCGTCCGCGCCCTTGGGGCCCGAAATGGCCTTGGAGCCCGCGATCACGGCGTCAAAGTCAGCTTTGAGCGCGTCGATCTCCTTTTTCTGCTGGCCGTCGTCCTTCGGTTTCGCGTCGGCGCCGGCAGCTTCAGGCTGGGTGCTGTCGATGAGCAGACCGCTCACCTGCCACTTGGCGGCCTGGTTGTACTTGGCGCTCTGGGCCTCGTAGGCAGCCTTGACCTTGGCGGCGTTCTTGGCGGCCCAGGCATCGGCGTCCGCATCGCTGACCTTCACGGCGACTTTGGCGCTCGCGGCGTCCACAGCGATGTACTCGAACTTGGGGCGCTTGGTGTCCGACACCATGGCGGCGTTGACGGTCGCGTCGCTCACGTTGACGCCAGCGGTGACGACCTGCACGACCTTGTCGCGCAAGATCTCGCGGCGTAGGAACGACTCGAGCAGGCTCTTGCTGGTGCCGAGCTGGTAGCGGACGAAGACGTCATACTTCTTGGCGCTGAAGTTCTTCTGCTCGTCGGTGAACTGCGTGCCAAAGATACGCTGCAGGCGCATGACCCGAGCGGTGAGCTCCGAATCGCTGACGCCGAGACCGAGCTTGCGGCCTTCGCGGGCGACGAGAACGCTCTCGATCAGCTCCGCCATCACCTTTTCGCGCTTGATCGGGGGAACAGCGCCGTCAAATGGCGTCATGCCGACCAAGTCGTTGACCAAGCCAGAGAACAGAAAGCGCGACTTCTCGTAGCGATTTTCCGCCTGCAGACGGCTGAAGCCGGCGGCCGAAGGTGCCGGTGGATCGGCAGAGAAATTCATCGCGAGGGTCAGTTCACGGGCATCGAGCACCGTGTCGTCGACTTCAACGAGTGCGCCGAGATCGGCCCCACCGCGCCCAGTAATCGGGCCAGACGTATTGAACGTCAGGATGAAGGCGAGGATGATAACACCCAGCACAATGTAGATGAAAATCGACTTAGTTTGACTACGAAAGACGTCGAGCATCTGGACGGCTCCAATGGGGCCGAGGCAGCGTTAAGCGCACTCGTCCCCTGAGTTTGGGAGCGCGCAGTCTGAGGGGAGTGCTGCCGCGGGTCAACTGCCCACAGGCTCAACGTGAAAATCGTTGGCGAGAACGGCTGGCAATTCGCCCGGGAATACGGCCCAAACGAACCTTCAGTCGCTGGATCTTACCGCCGCGCCAAAGGGTCAGCGTCACCTCGCGGCCGCTGCCTTTGGCTGCGATCTCATTGCGTAAGCGCGAGGGCCCAGCGATATCGACGCTATCTACCTTGAGCACCACGTCCCGCTGGCGCAGACCGGCTTTTTGAGCCGGGGAGCCCCGTTGAACGTCAGCGATCAGCACGCCCCGTTGCGCGCCGAGCCCCAGCGCGCGGGCCATCTGCGGACTGGGCGAGCGGATCGCAACGCCGAGCCAGCCCCTGTCGACCTGACCTTTGGTCACCAAGCTCGTCATGATGCGTTTGACCATCTTCGACGGGATCGCGAAGCCAATGCCGTTCGAGCCGCCCGTTCGCGAGGCGATCGCGGTGTTGATGCCCAGCAATCGGCCACGCAGATCAACGAGCGCACCACCCGAGTTTCCGGGGTTGATCGCCGCGTCGGTCTGGATGAAATTTTCGTAGTCAGCGATCCCTACATTGGTGCGACCTTTCGCGCTCACGATCCCGGCTGTCACCGTCTGGCTGAGGCCGAAAGGGCTACCGATCGCGAGGACCACCTGCCCAAGACGAGCAGCGCCGCTATTGGCGAATTTCATCGCTCGCAGCCCAGAAACACGGCCATTTAGCTGCAACACAGCTACGTCAGTCTGCGGATCGGCGCCGACGAGCTTGGCCGCGAACTTACGGCCGTCATGCAGCGTCACCTCGATCGCTTGGGCACTCCGAACGACGTGGTTATTGGTCACGATCATGCCGCTTGTGGACACGATGACGCCGCTACCGAGGCCTTGGCGACCGGGGCGCTGCCGCCGCCCAAAACGGGAGGTTCTGCTACGGCGACCGGCAACGGCGCGGGACTTCACCCGGATGTTGACCACGCTCTTGACCGCAGTCTCTGCGACCTCGCTGAACAGCGTCGGGTTGCCCGATGTGGCGGCGAGCGCGGCCGGAGATCCAGCGAAAGCAGGGCCCGCCAACAACAAGACGGTCGCGGCGACGATCAGCGCTCCGATGCCCTGCCAGCGGACAAGACCTGCGCCCATAGCGTGGACCACAGATGCGGCTGCATAAGGGCGAGCGGTAACGTGAGGGGATGAGATGATCATGGTGCGCTCCAAAGGGGCGAACCCCATCAGAAGCTCGCCTCATGACAACGCGGACCTGGGCTAACTATTCCGCGGCGGAACGACCACAGGCCGATGCACCTGCCGCTGACTACGCCTGAACGGCTCCGAATTTGGCGTCTCGCTCTTGGGCGCCGCCCTGCGCGGCTGCTTCGAGGCGCTCTACAATGGTGGGGCGCAGGAGCGATGGCTCGATGACGGCGTCGAGGGAACCGACCTGGACGGCGCGCTCGACCGTATGAATCGCGTCAAACTCCTCGGCGACTTGGCCTTGCACCTCCAACTGCACCTGCGCGCTGATCTTGTTGAAGCGCTCACGGAGACGCGGCTTGTCGTTCGGCGCGGCTGTTTTCATGGCGGCTTTGGCCTCAACGATGCGGTGATCACGGGCTGCACGCGCGCGTACGGCTCTTGGGAAGACCACTGCCGCGGCCGGGCCACCGCCGATCACCGAGGCATAGCTGCCCTTGAGCGCCAGAGCTGTCAGCTGCGGGTTGAGCGCCTTGCTGAACACGACGTAGGCGCCGCCGTGATAGCGGCCGATGACCACAAAGACGATAGGGCCGTCGAAGTTGACCACCGCGCGTCCGATCTCGGCACCATACTCCAACTGCAGGCGGCGCAGGGACTCGGGGCTGCCATCGAAACCGCTCAGATTGGCCAACACCACGACGGGCCGATTGCCCGAAGCCGCGTTGATCGCCCGAGCGACCTTCTTGCTGGCCTGGGGAAAGAGCGTGCCGCCGGTCCACGTATCCGGGCCGTCCGTCGGGATGCGCCCACGACGCCGCAAGGGCCGGGACTCGAAACCTACCATGCAGACCGGAAAGCCGCCGACGTGGGCGTCCCAAATCACCGCGGTCTCCCCCTCGCTCATGCCGCCGAAACGCTCGAGATGACCGCCGTCCCCATCGATGACCGCGCTCATGACCGCGCGCACATCAAACGGTTTTTTGCGACCGGGGTTGCTCTCCGTTGAGAAGATCTCGCCGACCGTCTCGAACTCCCCAGCGTCCTCCGGCGCACGCCCTCCTGGCTGGTAGGGAAAGCGGCAAATGTCCCGAGAATTCGGGTCTGCAGTGGGATGGCGACGGGTCTGCGTCTCCCCTGGCTGCCGCCACGTGAAGCGGTAATGCTCCATCAGAATGTGATACGCCTCGCCCAAGTCTCGGGCGAAGAGCTGCGCCTGACCGTTGGGTCCCATGACCCGCTCCCAGCCACCGATGCCGCGCTCATCTTCAGCGGCGACGGAGCCAGAGACCTCCAGCGCTTTCTTGCCGGTGAGCACACAGGAGCCATCGGCGGTCATGATCAAGAGCCCGCGGGTGTGCATCAGCATGGTCGCCTCTGCATTCCAATAGCTCTGCGCGCCGACGTTGACGCCGCCAACAATGACGTGAATGACGCCGCCATCTTGGGTGAACTCAACGAGCCCACGCAGCACGCGAGCGGTCCAATCGAGGTTCTCGGTGCCACTGTCCATCGCGATGCGGGCACCGGCGCTGGTCGCCACCCACTCCACCGGCACGCCGAGCCGCCGGGCGAGCGCCAAAGCGCCCAAGACGCGGCGACATTCCGGTTCTGCCAGCGCGCACATGGCCTGGGTCGGATCGTTGACAATCAGCACGCGCAACATGCCCTGCGGGTACTTCTCCGTGGCATTTCGGATCGTCCCGACGACCACGGCGGCGGTGTTGTGCCCATACGCCCTATCCACGGGCATCAGGCGATTGCCAGAGGGATCGAGGTCGTACTCGATGAACTGCCCGCTGCGCAGATCGGGATGCGCTAGCTCCATATCGGTGCCGGAGCGCTCGCCCGTCAGCGTGCGAATCAACTCGTAGGGATAGATCATCCCCAGCCGACGGGCACGAACCACGGCCATCGCGTAGTCGCTCATCGCGCGTACAGGACGGTCGGTGGGGGCGTGGCTGCTGACCTGCAGCCGGTGCTTGCCCGGGCGAGCCAAAATGATGGCGGTGTCGAGCCACTCCGGGGCTGAACCGCCGTCAGAATCGGCTTTGAGCTGGCAACGAACGACAGCTTTTTCGAGCCCAAGACCGGCTGTGGCGCCGTCGAGCTTGTGGGCGAGACCACAGATCTCTTCGTAGCTGAGCGACACCGGATCGCGGACATACAGCGTGATGCGATTCCAGTGCAGACGACGACGCACGGCACGACGCGCCTGGGTCTCACGGATGATGCGCAGCCCCTCGTAGTAGGCCCGCTCCAGCTCCCACAGACTGGTGGGATCGGCGGCCATGGTGGCGAGATCCGGTACGCGACGCACGCCGGCGAACGCGAAGATGCGCTCGTCGCGGGGGTTGTCGTGGGCGACCCCCATGAACGCGTAGATCGGCTCGGGACAATCGATGCGCTCCAACTTGAAACCGCTGAGGCGATGGAGCTCAAATCGGCGCGCAAACTCGGGGTGAATGTCCTTGAGCAGCTCGTCTTCGACCAACTCACCGGCGCGACGCACGAGGGTGCGAAGTCGCAATCCGTCGGACTGCCAGCTCAAGGTGATGCGGCGCAGCTGGCTCTCGCCAAACTCCACCGATACCAGCGATGAGATCGTGTCCGTTGGCGCGGTAGGGCGCTGACCGGGGATGAGCAGCTCCAGCTCCTCGTCATCCCAGTCGCTCGCACGCCAAGCTGCAGCCGCCGACTTCAAGGCCGTTGGCAGATCGGCTGACGGTGTCAAAATGACGGCCAGGTTGCGCTTGTCGGTCGCAGTCCGCGCTCCTTCATTTGCGGCGCTTTGCTCCGACTGATGCTGCTGAAGCTGCTGAAGCTCAAAACGGGCAGCGAGTACGCCAGATGAGCGACGCTCGGCCGTGCGGATGCACTGGTAGGACGTGAATGTCCGTCGAATCAGCACCTCGACCCCGGCCAAGCCCGAAACCGTCTGTGGATCAAGCCTCGGAAGGAGACGCGGGGAGACGGAATCTGAGGTCGTCGCCAGCTCATCGATCGCCACAGCGTTCAGTTCGCCGGCGGTATCCATCGCCGACAGCGCCGCATCAACATTATCCTGCACGGTGCGCTGCCGCCGCATGTAACGGGGTTGCGCGAAGAACACATACTCGGCTTGCCGGGCGTTATCACCCACATAGCGCAGCTTCGGATCGGCGACGCGGGCGATGGCGTCGAGGGTTTCAGCCAGCTTGGGCAGGCCAGCGACATCAACTCCGGCGTCCTGCAGCTCAATGGCGGCGCGCAAGATCAGCGAACACAAAGCATGACGGCGGCCGCCGTGGGCATGCGCGACATGCAGGCGGAACAGCGCTTCGCGGTATGCTGCGTCGTCGTCGGTGGGCCCGTACCAGGCCAGCGCCGCCACCAGCGCAGGCTCAAGGGCGGTTGGCGCGCCAGACAAGCCCTCGTGATGCAGGCGGCACGCCTCGAAGAAGAGGGAGTGATCGCTGGTGGCAGAGGCCTCTTCGTGGCGCAGAGACCGATCGAACAGACGCTGCACATCGACGAAACAACGGAGCAGTTCGACCACAGGCAGCCAACGGTGCGGGTGCGCCAGGGCATGAAAGTCCATGCCGCCGCCGAGCATATGCGTCAGACCGGTCGCGAAGGCCTCGCTCACGTCGTAGCCCAACATCACCGACTTCATGGCTGTGCACAGATCGCCAATGGTCTGTGCGGCCTCCATCTCGCCCTGCTGATCGAGGCCGAGCAGATCGACGCCTTCATCTGAAAACACGCGTTGGAGCCGAGTATGATCGGGTTTTTGCCAGAGATTGGCTTCGGATTTCGGCGCGCCGGTGTCTGTCCCCTCGGGTTCGAGCAAGATCAACATTTGGCCTGCGTTGACCTGCTGATTGGCGCTGCACAGCACGGCTTTGACGACCCCTGCCTCAGCCGCGAGCAGGGGCATCTCTAGCTTCATCGCTTCCAGGGTCAGCAAGCGCTGGCCGGCCGCTACGCGCTCCCCTTCCGTGACGGCTACCTGGACGACCATGGCCGGCGCAGGTGCTTTGAGTGCGCCGCCGGCCGCCGGTTCGACGGTGTGCATGGCGCCGTCCACTTCGACGGTCACGCCCTTGTCTCCGTAAGCGTAGCGAACGTCGTGGCGCTCATCGCTGAGGGTCAGTGTGGCTGCAACAGCGCCTTCGAAGACGACGTGGGCCACATGCAGGGCGCCATTGGGCCCGACCAGATAGCGAGACTCGCCGAGCTCGTGAACCAGCAGGGTCTGCCGCTGATTGGCGAGCACCAACTCGATCTCCAAAGGCTCCGGCGTCGGAGGATGCTGGGGA
>JAGSHB010000239.1 GCA_023954815.1 Myxococcales bacterium
GCCTGCAGGGGATCGATGAGCCCGAGCCAGGAGTACAGCCTACCGCCGAGACCATTGGCCAGGACCACCGTCTCCGGGCCATCCCCGACGACCTGATAGGCGACCTGGGTGCCATCGTCGGCCGTGGCGACTTCGCGCCGAAGCTCGCTGAAGACCTGCTCGTAGGGGGTGATGAAACCGCGACTGTAGGCTGGATCGAAGGTGCTCATGGCTGAAAACATGCGGCCGAGCGGCACAAAGGTCAAAATCGTCGCCTTGGGCGGTCGCAACTACAGGTGCCTGTAGGGCAGATAGCCCATCTGGCCTATGATGGAAGTAGGAGGTGCGCCATGAAGCCTATCGCCACTGTGTTGACCCTGCTCCTTGTCAGCCCGTTTCTGCTCGCCCCACAACAGGCTTCAGCTCAACAGGCAGCTGGCGTGTCCGGCGCGCCGACAGCGCTGAGCGTGCCCGACGCCGCGCCGCCAGCCCGTCGCATCCGCAGCGCCTACCTCAGCGCTGGATTCGGTGCGGCGCTACCCCTGGTTCATGTCGATGTCGGTGTCTTCGTGGCCCCTCGCGTGGTCATCGAGGCGACCGCCGGGTTGTACATCTTCAGCCCCCTGGCAGGCGTGGGCGCTGAGGTTCACCTCCTTGGCGACGGCGAGCAGCCTACCCACGCGCTGGTGCTTGGCGGCCACGTGCTGGTCGACCCGACCCTGGGTCCTTCCGAATGGCGGTCACCTGGAGCCGAGTCACTCGGCGCGGGTGTTGATCTGCTGGCAGGCTATCGCTTCTTGAGCGACGGCGGCTTCCTGTTTCGCGCCACAGCTGGCGGGCTGGTCTACACCACCGGCAAGCAGAAGATCGAAGCCGGCCCCATCTTGCTCAGCTTGACCTTTGGCGCCGCGTTTTGAGTCGACGCCCTTTGGGTGCCTCTACGGCGCGGCCGCGCGACCGCGAATCAGATTCAGGTCGCCTACAGCTGGATTGTGTAGGCATCGCTCGGCGGCCCCCTCCCCAGCGCAGCTGTGTAGCACTGAATCGAGCGTCGCGATCAGGTGCTGGTAGGGCACGTCGTCGCCCGCCGCGACCATGACCTTCGCCTTGGTGCCGACGTCTTCCATGGCGACGAGCCGCCCAAGCTCGGTCCGCAAGCCTTCGTGATCGTAGCGTTGGACCTGCTCCGTCTTGCAGTCAGGTTTGCTTGAGCCATCCACACAACGCCGCATCGTCCCCAGCGAAGCGACGGTCTTCGGTACACGCAGCGCCTCCGGGCCCTTGTGCACGTTGACGGAAAAACCAGCGTCGGTGATGGCGACTTGGATGGTTGGCGGCTGATTTGGCGGGGTTTTGGCTGCGTTTGGGCTCGACTTGGGCAGGGCCTGATCGACGTCGATGCGACTCAGAGAGGTCCACACCGCGCTGACGACCAAGAAACAGATGAGACAGATGAGCAGATCGATAAAGGGCACGACGTTCAGGTTGGCATCGGCGACGTTGGATGCACCGGTGGCTGCAGCTCCCATGGGGTCCTCCTACCGCCCGGTGGCGACATGCCAAGTGGGGCGATAGAGAGCTAGACGGACGGGTAGCGGGGAAGATCTGCGCTAGGCTAGGGTCTTCAACTTCGTTCACACCTTGAAGAGAAGACCGCTGAAGATTTGAATCGAGCCCAATCGCCCAGGAGCCGCCCATGCATCTGCACCCCAACCGCCAAGCCTTTGCCGCGCTGCTCCAATCCAGTGGAGATGCGCCCGTCGTGATGGCCAACCTGCTGCGCTTTCGCGACGTGGCCGACTATGCAAACACCCCGGAGCTCGCCCCCGACAGCCCAATAAGTGGCGCCGAGGCCTATCGGCGCTACGCGGCCCACGCGATGCCGTTTCTCGCCGAGGCCGGTAGCCGGGTGCTCTTCGATGGCGCAGGCGGCGACACCCTCATCGGCCCTGTCGACGAGCGCTGGCATCGGGTGTTGCTCGTGGAACATCGCTCGGCGTCGGATTTCGTCGCCTTTGCAACCAATGAGGCCTACCTCGAAGGGCTCGGACATCGCACGGCCGCGCTCGCTGATTCGCGACTCATACCGGTGACTGCAGCCCCGCGCTCGTGACGAGCGAGTAGAGACGAGTAGGAAGATGCAGCGTGGCGGCCAATCCCAGGTCATGTTGCATCACCGCGCAATCTGGCATCACCGCGTAATCTGGCGTACCACTGTCGCCCCGTTCCAGGTCCATCCGTGAGGAGCCCCCATGCCCATCCGTCGCCATTTTGTTGTCCCCTTGCTCATCGCGGCGATCTCCTGTGGTAGCCCGCAGACAAAGTCTACGACCACGACCACGACCGCGACCACGACCGCCGCACCGAAGGCGTCCGCTGGGGGGGCAGCGGCTAACTTGGCGACCACGACGCAGCCCTCCAGCGCCGCGCTCGGGACCTTGCCGGTCGATGGCCGTATCCGCACCGGTAAGCTGAGCAACGGCCTGACCTACTACATCCTGCCCCACAAAAAGCCGGAAAAACGGGCCCTGTTGTGGCTCGCAGTCAACGCGGGCTCTGTGCTGGAAGACGACGACCAACGCGGGCTGGCCCACTTTCTCGAGCACATGGCCTTCAACGGCACCAAGCGCTTCAAGAAGCTAGCCATTGTGAACTTCATCGAACGGATCGGCATGCGCTTTGGCGCTGATCTGAACGCGTACACGTCGTTTGATCAGACCGTGTATCAGCTGCAGGTGCCGACCGATGACGAGAAGTTACTCAGCCAGGGCTTTGTCATTCTCAGCGAGTGGGCCAGCGCCATCGCCTTTGAGCCCAGCGAGGTCGAGAGCGAGCGCGGCGTGGTGCTCGAAGAGTGGCGAAAAGGCCTCGGCGCGAGCAAGCGGGTGCTCAACCAGCAGCTACCGGTGCTGCTCAAGGGCAGCCGGTACGCCGAGCGTCTGCCCATCGGTAAGCCCAAGATCATCAAGACGGCTCCGCGCTCGGCGCTGACGCGTTTCTACGCCGATTGGTACCGCCCAGACCTCATGGCGGTGGTGGTAGTGGGCGACATCGATCGGGACGACATCGAAAAGCGGATCGTCGCGACGTTCGGCGGCCTGAAGAACCCCGCCAAACCGCGCCCGCGGCCGGTGGCGAAGGTGCCAACCCACGCCCAGACCCTGGTGACGACGACCGTCGACAAGGAGCTCGATCGCACGGTCGTGCAGCTGGTCCACAAGATGCCGCACCGGGAGCTGCGCACCGAACAGGACTACCGCCGCTCGCTGCTCGAACGGCTGTATGCGGCCATGCTCAACGAGCGCTTTGGCGAGATCAGAACGCGCAAGAACGCCCCGTTTCTCGGCGCTTTTGCTGGATTGGCGAGCTGGGTGCGGACCATGGATGCCTTCGTTTTGTACGCCGCGGTGCAGGGCCAAAAGGTCGATGCCGGTGTGCGGGCCTTGGCCGAAGAGGTCGAGCGCATCAATCGCCATGGCTTCACCGCTGCGGAGCTCATTCGCGCCAAGAAGAAGCTCCTGCGCACGGTCGAGCGGGCCGTCGCCATGCGGGACAAGCGCAACAGTCGGGTGTTTGCCAAGGAGATTTTGCGCTACCACTTCTCGGCCGAGGCGATGCCTGGGGTTGAGCGCGAGTTGAAGCTAACCCAGCGCATCATGGCAAAGGTTGGTCTGAGCGACGTCAACGGGCTGGCCAAGGGGTGGATCCACTCGGCCAATCGGGTCATCGCTATCTCTGCGCCGGCGGGGGCGAAGGTGCCCAAGAGCGCCGAGCTCATCGCGTTGGCGACGCCCAAATCTGACAGCGAGATCGGCCCCTGGGTGGAGAAGAAGACCGCCGACAATCTCATGGCCAAGCTGCCCAAGCCGGGCAAGGTGACAGCCGCGCGCACCCTGCCCAAGCTGGGAGTGACGGTGTGGACCCTCAGCAACGGCGCCAAGGTTTGGATCAAACCGACGCAGTTCAAGAACGACGAGGTGCGTTTTGTGGCGGTGAGCCCAGGCGGCCATTCCTTGGCCTCGGATGCCCAGTTCCACAGCGCGCAGCAGGCGGCCAAGCTCGCGGCGCTCGGCGGGGTGGGTGCCCACGATCAGGTAGCGCTTGGCAAGGTGCTCGCGGGCCGGGTCGTCAGTGTGACGCCCTACATTTCTGATCTAAACGAAGGCCTCAAGGGGCACGCCTCGCCCAAAGACCTGGAGGCGTTGCTGCAGCTGGCCCACCTGCGCTTCGTCGCCCCAAGGACGGACAAAGAGGCCTTTGACACCTGGCACAAGCAGCAGACAGAGGCCCTGAAGAACCGGGGCCGTAGCCCCAGGCGGGTGTTCTTCGATAAATTCAGCTCCTACGTCAGCAAGAACCACCTGCGTCGGCAGCCGCCGAGTCTGGCCACCCTGGCCAAGGTCGATTTGGCGCGTGCCATGGCCTTTTACAAGGAACGTTTTGAAAACGCGGGGGACTTTTCCTTCGTCTTCGTCGGCAATGTGAACCCGAAGACCCTCAAGCCACTGGTTGAACGTTATCTCGCCAGCCTGCCGGCGGTGAAGAAGCGCGAAAAGTGGAAAGACGTCGGCATCACGCGGCTCAGCCAGGGCCAGGTGACCGTACGAAAAGGGGTGGAGCCGACAGCGTTTGTGCTGGTCTACTTCACCTTCGGGCTGGGCAAGAAGATGCCCTGGTCGCTGGACCTACAAGATGACGCCAAGATGCTCTCGGGTGCCCTGCGGATTCGCCTGCGGGAGGTGCTGCGCGAGAAGATGGCCGGTGTCTATGGTGTGGGAGCCCGCAGCAGTATCAGCCGCTATCCCGAAGGCCGAGCGACGACTTTTGTGGCCTTTGGCTGCGCCCCAGACAACGTGCCTGCGCTGAAAAAGGCGGTGCTGGACGTCATCGCTGAGGTGCAGACCAAGGGGGTCTCCGATGAGATCGTGGCCAAGCTCAAGGCCATGCGGTCGCGCCAGTTCGAGGTCAAGTCGAAGGATAATCGCCATTGGATTGGCGAGCTTAAGACACACATCTGGCACGGCACCAACCCCGAGCGCATCCTGCAATCCCACGCCGACCGTGTGACGTCAGCGCGGATTCAATCGACCGCCAAACGCCTGATCACGAAAGACACCTTCGTCTTCGGGCAGCTGCTTCCTCAGGCGGCAGCGGGCCTACCTGCCAAAGCCCCGAAGATGAACAAGTAAGCGAAGCTGTCTGCAAGCCAAAAACCTGATTTTACGGGTAAAAAGCTCAACCCCGCCGGCGACATCCCGTGCGATGTGATACACGGCGCACCCCTCCAGGAGATTTGTCATGGCCAAGAAGACACTGACCTACGCAACCCCAGTCGAGACCCTGCGCGGGCAAACGACCGATCTCACCGACTACCAGGGCAAGGTGCTGCTCATCGTCAACACGGCGAGCAAGTGCGGCCTGACGCCGCAGTACAAGGGCCTGGAAAAACTGCAACAAGACCTCGGCGAGCGCGGCCTGCAGGTGCTCGGGTTTCCGTGCAATCAGTTCGGCGGTCAAGAGCCCGGCAGCGCGGATGACATCGAAGCGTTCTGCCAACTGAACTACGGCGTCAGCTTCCCGATGCACAGCAAGGTCGAGGTCAACGGCTCCGGCACACACCCGTTGTTCAAGGAGCTGAAGTCCGCCGCGCCCGGATTGCTCGGCTCGAAGGCCATCAAGTGGAACTTCACCAAGTTCTTGGTCGCCAGGGACGGCACCATCATTCGCCGCTATGGCCCCAAAACGACCCCGGCGGAGCTGGCTCCTGATCTGGAGCGGATGCTCTAGCAGCGAACTAGTGACCAGAGCGCCTGAGCCAATCGCGCCAGAACCCTAGCGGTCGCGCGCCCGTCTCCGAGGCGATGGCTCGCCCCCCAGAGAACAGATGCACCGCCGGGATGCCGCGCACGCCGACGCGACGGGCCCAGGACTGATCGCTCTCGGTATCGACCTTGACGACGATGAGCTCACCTGCTCGCTCCGCGCCGAGGTTGGCGAGTACGGGTGAGAGCGTGCGGCACGGACCACACCAGTCCGCGTAGAAGTCGACCAACACCGGCACGGGTGACTTGTCTACGAGGCGGCTGAGCTGCGCGTCATCGACGACCTGAGGCGCCCCGGAGACGTCGAGGGCCGTCTTGCAGCGGCCGCATTTGGCGCCAGCGTTGCGCTTGTCGGCGGGGACACGGCTCAGCTGTCCGCACGAACGACATCGAAAGTGGAGATGGGCCATGATCGTCCTCCCGGATGGCAGGCCCGCCTGCGTGATGGGCTGCACTGGAGCCAAGAAAGGCTGAGAGGAGACGCGGGCAAGGGGGGACGTTGGTTTTGCGAGTGGTGCGCACCCGCCATGCACGGCTGCTAGCTACGTCAGGAGGTGGGCTTTTCCAACGTCATATGACCGATGTACGCACGCTTGCCCAGCGGCGATCCAGACTGGCGCAGCAGGGCGTAGACCATGCAGGCGTGGAAGTAAAAATTCGGCACTGCGAATTGCCGAGCGTAGTTGCGGTAGCTCACCGCCATACCGTGGAGAAAGGGCGGCGTCATCTTGCGGTCATCCACGCCGTCAAACGCAGCACGATCGACAGAATCCAAGAACGCACGTACGTCTGCGATGCGCTGCGCAAGCTCGGCGAAGGTCGCTGGTCCATCCGGATGTACCGGCGCCTGGGAGCCGCTCAGACGAGCACAGGCGAGCTTGGCGGCGTCACACGCAGACTGTACTTGGCGGGTCAGGTTGAACTGGTCGGGAGCGAGCTGCAGGGTCAGCAGGAGCGCGGGATCTGTGCCTTGCTCGGCGGCGTGGCTCGCGGCGGCGGTCAGCCAACCATCGATGTTGCTGAGCATCTGGCTGAAATGGGGCACGGTTTCATCGTAGAGGGACATGGCGACTCCTTGGCTGGTCGGCAGTGTTTGCGTCTTGGGGCGGCGGCACAAGGGCAGGCTCACATAACCCCGGGCGGGGAGGCGCAATTTCTGCGCAGCGGCTCGAATCAGCGGTCCCACTCTGTTGTACACTCGCTGTCCCAATTCATAGTCACCGTCCTATTCGTATCCGGAGTTCGTCATGCCCGCATTGCCTCGCGATCTAGCCGGTGCGCTAGTCTGTTTGCTGCTCACCGTCGGCTGCGGGCAGTCCCCTGGCGGTCAATCAGGTGGGAGCGGCGTGGATTCTGCCGGTTCGCAGGTCGATGTAGCCGCAGACGATGGAAGTGACGCCAGCACCTCACATGCCAGTGACACGCAGTTGGCTGACGGGGTTAGCAGTGACAGTGGCGGCGACGACGCAAGCGCCAAGGTGACCCAGGACAGCACAGCAGAGATCGACGACGCGGCAGGCGGCTTGTCGGATGCGAGTGCACAGGGCGACGGCGAACAGGGCGACGGCGAACAGGGCGACGGCGAACAAGGTGATGCCACAGCGACCGACGCATCGGACGGCGGGAGTGACAAGGGGGATGTCGGCGCCACGTCGACGTACGTCATGGGCGACTGCGGACCGGGCGCGCCTGGCTACAATTCGTGCGTCATCCAAGCGGCGTTGGCGTGTCTCAAACCCGTGGGCGCCTGCAAATTAACGACATCGGGGGCCCACCAGAGCACTGA
>JAGSHB010000031.1 GCA_023954815.1 Myxococcales bacterium
AGCTTGAAGTCGCCGAGACCGCTGCCACATCACACTCACGGCAGCTGCGTCGTGCAGGGCGACTTCCCCTTCTTGGGGCACGGCGTCTTGGGCGGCACAACCAGCCGCACCGATACCTCTGACCAACTGACCACGGCCTTGTCTTTCGAGACCTCGGCCCGGACGCGCATCCAATATCCTTCCAGGGTGCAGGGGCAGTAGACAAAGGCAGGAATCGCGAGACGACAGTGTTGCCCCGGATGGCCTGCCAGGGGCTTCAACTTTGTCGTCAGCACCATGAGGCCGGGCAGCACCTTCACACCCGAGTCCTGGAGCTTCAGGGTCACGCGCACCTTCGCAACATCGCCGACCGCCTTGGGCATGCAGACGCTCACCCAGACATGATGGCTGCCTTGTGGTCCGAAGATGGCCTCTGCCTTTGCATCTGTGCCGCTCCAGTCCGTCCATGTTGCGGCATCTAAACTCGCGCCGCCCACAACCAACGGCCAGTCTCCGCCCGATGTGGGGGCAAGGATGACGGTGGCTGCATCGGGTGCGTCGAGACCGTCAGGGTTCCCGGCGGCGCCAGCATCTCCGCCGCCAGCATCTCCGCCGCCACTGTCATCGACGCCACTGTCATCGACGCCACTGTCATCGACGCCACTGTCATCGACGCCAGCGTCTCCGGCCCCATCAACGCTCGCTACTTGGTCGGCCGACGCTGTTGTGTCCATCGCCGATGCGGCGTCAGCCGTCCGGACTGCATCAGCCAGCGCGGTCGCATCACCGAACTTGTCTGCGCTGTCAGCAACGACCGTGTCGTCCGAGACTCCTGCATCACCAGCGACGTCGATATTCGGCCCGGAAGCTACGGCAGCACATCCCATGACCGAGGCCACGCATGCCATGCACGTCGCCAAAGTCACCCGAGTGGCAAACGCGCCCCGGCCACCGCTCAAAAGAACACCCGAGGCCGAATCTTCCGGGCCTTGCCACCGCACGAGATGACAAAGGCGTCCTCACCGCCGCTCTTACCTGGTCCCTGCCAGACGCGCGTACACACGCCGAGACTGCACTGCGTCTGGCCAGCAAATGTGCCCGTGCCCACGCCCTCCAGCGCGATGGTGCAGCCCTTTGATCCCGTCGCCACCGTGCCATCAGGCCCAATGTCAGCGGCCGTGACTGTCACCGTCTGCTGCCCGCCCGGCGACCAACGGGCGCTCAGGCTGAAAAGTTTGGGCTCATTGACCGTCAGCAGCTGCACGTTCTTATTCGACAGCATCGTCGTGCTCACGTGACCGCTCGGCCACGTCACCACCAATTTGACCGACTGTTCGCCGGGCCGCAGCGCAAAGTGACTCTCCGGTGTGGCCATAGTTTGCGATGGCGCCGTCGCTCCCACCTCAGTAAGTATCGTGCGCTGATCGGTGTGCAACACCACGCGCGCGCCGAGCCCCCAGCGATTTGAGCTCTCCCCGATGAGCTGCACACGTAAGCTAGAGCCCTTGTGTTTGATATCGTTACGATAGACCCGAGGCCCTGTCGCTTGCCCGCCGATCACCAGGTCGAGGTCGCCGTCATTGTCGAGATCGGCCGCAATCATCGCCCGGCCCGCATGCATGTTGGGCAACCCCCAGAGCACGCTGACGTCGTTGAAGTGACCTGTCCCGTCGTGCCGAAAGGCAACCGGCCGCATGCCGCCAATGTCCGCCACAAGCCAGCTGCCATAGTGGTACCCATGACTCACCAACAGATCGAGGTGCCCATCGTGATCCACGTCCATCCAGACAGGGCTCCACGCCACCATCGTCTTGCCGCTCAGACTCAACGGCGCCCACACGCCCGCCTCTAGGCCCGCGCGGACCCGTTTGCCGTTCGGTTGGCTGAGTAGATAGGTGTTGCTCACGTAGTTGTGCAGCATCGGATTGAGCGGATCGAGCTTCTTGACGTTACCGCCGTGCTTCTCGAGGTTCTCCAACTCAATTTCCGCGAGCAGGTAATCCAACACCCCATCGCCATTGATGTCTGAAGCGGCCGCACCCATTGGGCTGCCCGTCGCCGGACCTTCGGGGGCGGTGAATACGGTGTCGGCCTGCACCAGTTTGTAGGGGAGCCCCGGCTGACCGTGCGGCTGTCGCTGGAACAAGGCGTTGCCCACGAGCGGCGCACACGACTCCGTCAGCACCACCAAATCCGTCAGCCCATCGCCGGTGTAATCGCTCCCCATGACGGCCCACGCGGAGGCCTGCAAATCGAGCCCCAGCGCCGCGCTCTGCTCTTGGTAATGCCCCTTGCCACGATTGATGAAAATGTTCAGGGCTTGAGATTTTGGAGCGCACGAAAACAGCCCGACCACAACATCGAGCCGGCCGTCGAGATTGACGTCGATGACCGCCAGGTGCTGCACCGTGACGTTCTTGTCACTCAGCTTCAGGCCGACCTTTGCGGCTGTGTTCACATAGGAACCGTCGAGCTGACGTTCCAGATGCGCCAGTTCACCCCCACCGGTCAGCAACTCAGGCACGCCATCATTGTCCCAATCGGTCGCTGCCAGCGCCCACACCGGGCTCTGGCTCTTGAGTAAGGTGGAAGCCTTGAACTGCCACGGTGCGGTCTGCGTCAGCAGGACCACGGTGTTCAGGCCATCGACCCAAACGAGATCCAAGTCGCCGTCCTTATCCACATCCAAGGCCATCGCTGCACTACCGTGGGGCATATCAAGCACGCCGCCCGTGTCCACTGCAAGTGCCTTCAAGGGCAGTTTCGCCGTCACATCGACGAACTTTCCAGGCGCCACCAACGGGCTTTTCTTTGCGCCTACTTTTGCAAGATTTACACCAGGTTTATACATCTTTGGGCAGGTATCACACCACGCATATTGCGGACTATCGCAGACGACCTGTCCCCCTGGGCAGAACGGATTCGCGCAGGACTCTCCAAGGTTTAGGGGTTTGCTGAGGTTCGGCAGGGTCAAGGTGAAGTCCTCATCCGTGTCGCCGTCGCAATCGTTGTCGACGCCATCGCATAGCTCGGCGGAGGCCACGCACACGGTCGCGGACGAACCGACGGGCACCCCTGAGCCGCTGTCGACGACAACTAGGCCATCACTGGCAGCACCGTCGACGGCTGGGGCTGCGTCGACCCAGCCGTCCGGCGCGGCATCGGCCGCAGTACCCCCGACGCCGACTGCCCCCGCATCTATGGCGTCACCGACGTCCATGCCACCATCGGCGAGTGTCTCGTCTGCATCCGAGCCCCCGACACTCGCGGCATCCGTCAGGGCATGCCCGTCAGCACCGTCGCCATCTTGGGCGGTCGCCACATCCAGCAGCAGCTGACCTACATCCGCCGCAGATTTCGCATCACTATACGTCTCCGCACCAAACTCGCTGCTATCTAGGGTATTTCCAGCGTCACCATGGGCGTCAACCGTGGACGACCGGCGCGTCCCATCCACACCAGCCTCACCCGCTTGAGCGGTGTCGGCTGCAATCGCACTAGCGCCATCCGCGTCGGGGGACGGGCTGTTGCACGCCACGAACAGGCACACACTCACCATCACCCAAAGTCGCGTCGGTCGCGCAGTCGCGGAGGAGCCCAAGGGGCGCGTGGAAGCCAACTGTCTCATTGTGAATAAATGTATTCGTTTGCGTCATCGTGGGCAACTCAACGCCGGAGAAGCCGAAAACACCTCAGCTTTGAAGACAAAATGCCCGCAAACCGGCCAAAACGCCCCGCAGGGGCCCCGCGTCGAGTCGAAGGTGTAGTAGTGGGGGGTGGGACTCACATGCTGCTCCGGCGGTCACCCGGACCGTTTGCGAGCGTTGCCGACAATGGCGCACCCAGCGAAACCCGCCATGGTCTTCAGCCAACCCACGGCCCCATCTGGATGCAGCGCCGGTTCGATGTGTCGTAGGCGACAGGACCGTCACGCATAGCGGAGGCCATACCGTGAAGCCAGCCAGCGCCGAGCGCTGGGAAACCGCCAAAGCCTGCACATGTTCGTGGTCGAACCCGGCCATGGTCGCCCCCCATTCGAAGCGTCACAAGGGCGATCGCCATTCAAGAACCCGGCCGACTCAAATCAGCTTGCGGCCAGCACGATTGCGGGGGAACGCGAGCGCTCCTCACGTCTGGGGTGTATCCTCCGTCGGCGCCGAGGTACGGAGGCAGACTGCAAGGCACACTGCCGCGTCCTAACCCTAAAGTGAGGAGCCCCCTTGATTCGCATTCTCTGCATCGACGCCACCGATGACCTCCAGCTGCAGCTACAATCGCAACTCGGGCACGTGGTTGCGTGGTGTTCCTCGGGCCAAGAGGGGCTTAGACGGTGCGTCGAGATAGGCTACGATGTCGTCGTAGTCGACTACCGCCTGGAAGATGGCAGTGGCGTCGACGTCATGCGGCAACTCGCTGAATTGGAGCCGCCGCCTCGGTCGCTCATGCTCACCGCCCACGGCAGCGAGGCGATCGCTGTGGCCGCGATGAAGGCCGGTGCGTCAGACTATATCGTTCGAGACGCGGCCGGCGCGTTTGTCGACGTGCTGGTATCGGCTATCGCGACTTCATCTGGAGATTCAGACAGCGGACGTAGAGCCCCCGCGCGAGAGGAAGACGTCCGTGGCGAACAGGCCGCCCGACGGGAGCGTCAGCGTCACCAGCGGTTCTTGAAGAACCTGAGGACCATCGACGACGCCATCCACGCCTCGACGGATCTTGACGAGATGATGGCAGCCGTTCTGCAGACCTCACTGGACGTATTTGACTGTGACCGTGCCTACCTCCTGCACCCATGCGACCCCGACGGCGATTTCTGGGGTGTGCCTATGGAGCGCGTCCGCCCGGCCTACCCAGGCGCCTTTGCCCTCGGTGAGCGCTTGCCCATGGGCGAAGAAATCGGCGCCGTCTTTCGCGAAGCGCTGCAGTTTGATGACGTCATCACCCAAGATCACCGCGAGGCCAGTCCGGTACAGGCCATCGCCCAACAGTTTTCCATCAAATCAGAAATTCGTCGCGCGATTCACGCCCACACGGGTGCCCCCTGGATCTTCGGTCTGCATCAGTGCTCGCATTACCGACAATGGACAGAAGAGGATAAGAACCTCTTCCGCGAGGTCAGTCATCGTGTCTCGGATGCCCTGAGCAGTCTGCTCTTTATGCGCGAACTTCGGCAGAGTGAGGCGCGTTTTCGCTCGGTGCTCGATAGCTCGCGGGACGCCATCTACCAATTCGACGTGGTCCAGGGGACCTACGACTACATGAGCCCCGCTATCGAGGTGCTGACGGGCTACAGCCCCGAGGCCTTCTTGGAAGGGGGACTCGCGTTCGTCCTCTCGCTACTTCATCCAGATGATGTGGAGCGGATACAATCGCATGTCGCCGAAATCATCGAGCAACGGCTCGAACCAGAGAATATGAACCGTGTCTCGTACCGGCTGAAGCACCGTACCCTTGGGTATCGTTGGCTAAGCGACAGCCGCATGGTCGTCTGCGACGACGCAGGAGAGGCCGTCAGCATCATCGGCAGCAGTCGCGACATCACAGAGCGCAAGCGAGCAGAACAGCAACGACAGGCCTTCGAGCGGCAGATGCAGCAGGCCCAGAAGCTGGAGAGTCTGGGCGTGCTCGCTGGCGGAATCGCCCACGACTTCAACAACCTCCTCACCGCGATCCTCGGCAACACCGAGCTTGCGCTATTTCAACTATCCGACGACGCGCCTGTGAGGGAGCACTTGCATGAAGTGCAGCGCGCCTCCAATCAAGCGGCGGACCTAGCCCAACAAATGTTGACCTATTCGGGCAGAGGTCGTCTCACAACGGCTCCCGTCAACCTCACAGATCTGGTGCATGAACTGACCCACCTCCTCAAGGTGTCCATATCCAAGAAAGCGCGTCTGGTCTGCGATTTCGACGCCCAACTGCCTGCATTCGAAGGTGATGCCACACAGATTCGCCAAGTGGTGATGAACCTCATCATCAATGCGTCAGAGGCACTCGAAGGCGCCGTCGGCACGATTGAGCTGACGACAGGCACGCAAGCTGTGAACAGCGCCACGTTCGCGAAAGTGCCCGCAGCGATGTTGTTCGGCGCTGAGGCGCCCTTGGACGCAGGCGACTACGTCTTCCTCTCGGTGAAAGACAGCGGCGTCGGTATGAGCCAGGAGACCGTCTCTCAGGTCTTTGATCCGTTCTTTACCACCAAGTTCACGGGACGCGGGCTCGGGATGTCCGCCGTCATGGGCATCGTTCGTGGCCACGGCGGGGTCATTCGTGTGCAGAGCGCGGTCGGTGAAGGCACCACGTTCACAGTCCTGCTGCCCGCCGGTGCGACCCGCGCGCTCAGCCACGCCGAGGAGAGACCAACCGGCGGTCAACTTCCCTGGCGGGGCGCTGGTACTGCGTTGCTGGTGGACGACGTGGAAGAGATTCGCCTCGTCGGTCAACACATGCTGGAGCAGCTCGGTTTCGACGTGCTCACCGCGGCAGACGGCGCCGAAGGACTGGAGGTATTTCGAAAACACGCCAAGGAGATCACGTGTGTGGTTCTAGATCTGACAATGCCTCGAATGGGCGGTGAGGACGCCCTCCGCGAGATGCGTTCGACCCACCCCTCCGTCGCCGTCGTGCTCTGTAGCGGGTACAGCGAGCAGATGACGACCGAACAGGTCGTTCCCGGTGCCCCGATCGAATTCCTACAAAAACCTTTCGATATGAAGACGCTCACGACCGCACTCCAGCGCATCCTCCCATAAACTGCATTCGACAGAGGTGGGCCGCGAAAGGGCACTGCGTCGCTTGTTTGACGAACGATCTGGGCACTTGATAGCCTCGATGTACCTTAAAAGGATACGTGAGCGGCCAACAAAAGGTGCTCCCAGTCCGGTGAACGCGGGAGCAGCGCGATCACCCCATCGTCGAATCTAAGCAGTGCGACCCCGTCGTGTGAGCGCCTGGCTGTCCTAGTCGCCGCGCTTGTCTTTGCCCTTGGCGGTTGCGGCGACCCCGATACCGACAACAGTGCAAAGACCCAAATTGATTCAAGCGTCTCCACGGATACGGGGGTGCTCGAAGACACTGGCTCAGGGGAAGACACCCAAGGGTCAAGCGACACGGGCGCCGCAGATCCCGACACCAGCGTTACGCCAGACACATCGGCGCTTGATACGAGCCCGAGCGACACCGCCACAAACTCCGCTTGTCCAGGCGGCGACTTCTGTGACTGCGATAAGAATGACGACTGCGACAATGGCATCTGCCTCGACACGCCAGACGGCAAGAAGTGCGGCAAAAAGTGCATCGACGCGTGCCCGGACGACTACACCTGCAAACAATTCGGCGACAACGACTCTGTTTTCGTCTGCACAGCCAACCACCTGACCTTGTGCTCTCCATGCGAGAGCAATTCGGACTGCCAAGTCTACGACAAGACGGCGACCTGCATCGACTACGGGGATGCCGGCAGCTTCTGTGGCAGCGCCTGTAGCAAAGACGCCGACTGCCCAGGCGACTACGCCTGCGTCACCGCAGCCGGTAAGGGGGCTGGGAAGGCGTCCAAGCAATGCAAGCTCAAGCCCAAGGTGACAGGCGGCAGCGGCACGACCTGCACGGAGGACGCCACGTGCGGCGCGTCGGAGAGCTGCATCGACGGCACATGCCAGACCTCGTCGCCGGGCTTGTGTGAGTGCAGCACCTGGGCCAAGTCGGTCGCGACCAAGACCACCTGCTCCAACGGCAGCGGCGCTGGGGTGTGCACGGGCAGTCGCTCCTGCGGCGAAAAAGGGCTGACGGCCTGTGATGCCCCCACCGCCGTGACCGAGACCTGCAACGACGTCGACGATGACTGCGATGGGGTCACTGACGAGCTGCCTGCGGAGACCAAGTGCTCGCAGAAGGCATGGTCGACCCAAGGCAGCGGATCGGCCTGCAAGACCGACGACGATTGCGCGACCAAGGGCGAATCGTGCAACACCGACACCAACAAGTGCCAGGTGTTCATCGGCGAGTGCGCTGGCACACCTGTCTGCCTACCCGGCGGCAAGATGGAGTGCAAAGGGGTCAAGACGCCCAAGGTCGAGTTGTGCAACAGCGAAGACGACGACTGTGACGGCGCCATCGACGAGGATTTCACCTGGAAGGACCCGTCGACCGACAAGGAATTGAGCGTTGGCGATGCATGCGGCGCAGGCGCGTGTGCTGGAGGCCAGGTCAAGTGCGAGACCTTCAGTGCGGCTGTGTGCGACACGGCAAAGAAGGCGGGCAAAGAGACGTGCAGCGGCGCAGACGAAGATTGCGATGGCAACACCGACGAAGACACCTGCGCCGACGGTGACGAGTGCACCAAAGATCTCTGCGATAGCGACAAGAAGTCGTGCTCGAACCCACCCGGCGCCACCTGCGATGACAAGAACGCATGCACTGTCGACACCTGCGACAAGGGCAGCGGCAAGTGCGTGTTCAAGCCCTACTCGGGCACCTGTGACGACGGCAACGCATGCACGGTCGGCGACACGTGCGGCGTGGCAACCGGGGGCACCTCCGTGTGCAAGCCGGGCAGTAAACAGAAGGACTGCGACGACAACAACCTGTGCACCGACGACAGCTGCAACAAAGACAGCGGCTGCGTCAACCTCGCCAACTCCGCGACGCAGACCTGCTACGGCGGCGCCAAGAACACCGTCGGCGTGGGCCCGTGCAAGGCGGGCATTCAGTACTGCAAGAGCGGCAAGCTGGAGAGCGCCTGCGTGGGTGTCGTACTTCCGAATAAGGCTGAGAAGTGCGATGGCATCGATGACACCTGCAATGGCGTCACGGATGAGGGCTGCAAGGTCAGCGGCGTGTCCGTGGCATTTGCGGCAGCAGCCGGCACGACCACGGGCAGCAAGGGCAAGGAACTGAGAGTCGCGTTGGGCCAACAGAGCCCAACTGGCACGGCGGTCGGCCCGAAAAAGACAGTCCTGTTTGGCTTCTGGGCGTGGCTCACCGGCGCGACCAAATAGGGTGAACAGGTTAGGAATTCTGAGGCAACGGAATCAGCGAGGGAACTCATGGCGCAGCAACATTGGATCAGAAAGCTGGTGCTTGGATTATTGGCTACGCTGCTCGCGTTGCCATCGGTTGCGAGCGCAGCCGCCAGTGACACCATCCGACTGCAAGGCCGGTTGACAACGAATGGCGGCGGTCCGGCGCCCGATGGCGACTACGGATTGACGGTCTCCCTGTATGGGAACAAGACCGACACCAAAGCGCTGGCAGAATATGTCTACGTGGGTGTGAAGCTGAAAAACGGCATCTTCACCATCTCCGTCGGCAAGAACGGCAAGCTCGACACGACCAACATCGTCAACGGCAAAGTGGGCTGGGTCGGCGTCAAGGTCGGCAGCGACGCTGAACTCCCACGGATGGCGATCCACAAGGTGCCGTACGCCATCTCCGCCAACGTCGCCAGCAGCCTCAAGTGCACCGGGTGCGTGAAGGCGTCTCAGATGGACGCTGCGATTTTGACCGGCGTCACCAAGCAGATCAACACGGTGAAGACGACCCTCGACACCAAGTTCAGCAAGGCGGATGCCGCGCACGCCGGCGCGCTGAAGAGCCTCGACACCAAGTTGACCGCCGCCACTGGCGCGAACAAGAAGGCCATTGCGGGGCTGACGACAAAGGTCGGCACCAAGGCAGACGACGCAGCCATCTCAAAGGTCGGCAAGACCGGGCAGTACGCGGACTTGAAGAACGCCCCCAAGCCGACCCTCGCCAATCAGACGTGCGCAGTGGGCAAGGTGGTCGTCGGAATCGACGCCAACGGCAAGGTGAAGTGCGCCACCGACAAGACCAACGCGCTGTCGACGCTCGACGCCCGCTTCGTCAATGAAAAGCAAGGTAACTCGGTCACAGGCGCGATGGTGGCCAACAGCACGCTGACCGGCGCTGACATCAAGAACGGATCGGTCGGCGCGGCGGAGCTGACGCCCTGCCCCACGGGTCAAGTATTGCAATCTAACGGCAAAGCCATGGTCTGCACCAGCGTTGCAAAGACGCAAAATGCCAGCGCCAACCTGCTGCACAACCCGACGTTCAGTGACATGAACAAGGACGCACGCCCCGATGCCCACTCCCTTCGCTCCACCACATCGAGCGCGTACTACCGCTACACCAAGCTGAGCGGCGCCGACGTAGCGGCCATGGGCGGATTCGGCGGCAAGTTCTCGAGTCCCAGCATGTGGGCCACGGACCTGCGCTCCAGCAACAAGTCCGTCGACTCTTCAATCATCCTCGGCACCGCCGTGAACGAACGCACCAGCTTCGGCGCTTGGGTCACCTGCTCGGTTTGGGTGCGGCGCCCAGACACCGTCGGTACCAACGCCATCGCGCAGCTGGAGTGCTTCGGCAAGAAGATCAAGCTCACCATCAAGAAGGGCGACCTGAAGTGGCACCGCATGGTGACGACCCAGCGCGTGACCTACCCGTTGGCGTCGAGCGCACGTCGCATGTCGATCTACGGCAGTGGCTTCGCGACCAACGGCGATCCGGCCTATGTTCGGTACGCGCTACCGAAGCTTGAGTACGGCCCCAGCGCGACGGCTTGGAACCCGGGCGCAACCTCGATGCCGCGCGGCATGATCGCCTTCTTCGCGCACCAGTGCCCGGCCGGTTGGGCGGAGTACACGGCCCTTCGTGGTCGCGTCGCCATCGGTAGCCCATCGGGCGGCAAGATTGGTCAGACCCGCGGAACGGCGCTGGGCAACAACGGCGCCCGTGTCATCACCACAGTGCCGCGGCACACCCACTCGGTGAACCCGCCCAAAACAAGCAGCACCAGCGTGGGTAACCACACCCACAGCCACAATCACCCCAGCACGAAGTCCAACACGACGGGCAATCACCGCCACTATCACGACCACCCGAGCACCAACACGTCAACGACCGGCAATCACCGCCACGGGATCCGCACACGCCAAGATGACTGGAATGACAGCGGCGGCGCTGGCCCAAGCTGGGGCGATGGTGACAACGGTGCTTACAAGCCCTACCACTACACGGATTACGCGGGCAATCACGCTCACTCGCTCAACCTTGGCGGTATCTACTCGAACTACCAGGGCAACCACTACCACACGACGGATCTGCCAAACATCAACTCGAGCGCGGCGGGTGGGCACTCGCACACGACCGACATTGCGCCGTTCAATGCAGCCCACACAGGCAGCGGTAGCGTCGAGGTCACCATGCCGTACGTGCAACTGGTCGCCTGCTACGTGCTGTAGCGTCGGCTAGGTCGACCCGCAGAGACGACACACACCAACCCCCGCGACCTACCCTGGCAGGTCGCGGGGGTTGGTCGTTTTGAGGTGGAGGCACTATGCCCTGCTCCGGCAAGCCAAACATTGCAGTGGCTGATTGGAAGCCCGCCGTCGGGCGAGAGACTACGCGCTTGTCGCGCTGAGACGACCGACCCAGACGCCAGCGAGGACGAGGATGGCGCCGACGAGCAGCCCGGCGGCGAATGGCACCACTGGGCCGTTCCCCGAGTTCGAGCCTGAACCTGAACCTGAGCCCGAAGTGACTGTAGCTGCCTTGCCGGAGATGCCGCCCTTGTTGGCGTGCGCCACGATGAGCGCCTCGCTGACCACCGCAAAGCGCATGTGCGGTGCCAGCATCTTCAGAGCGGCCGCTTGGCGCTCCAGAAGGCGGAGGTCCTTCGCGGGGACGTTGCCGCAACGGATGTGCCAGCGATGGGTGTCCGACACGATGAGCGCGTCGTCACCCGATAGACCGAGCTTGTCGTAGAGCGCGGCATAATCTGCGGATGCCGTGCCTCGTGAGAGCATGATGAGATACGCGCGACCACGGAGTTTGGCCCCCAAACGTACAGCCACTTGGTAGACCGTGTCCGAGATGGCAGCCCGAATCGGCATGTTGGCCGCGATCCCGGCTCCGGAAGCTCCAGTCAAAATCGCACCGATCTGCTGGGCCGACTTTCCAACGAGTTCCTTGGCCATCATCGGCTCGTTCTTTCGCGGCGGCGGGGGCGGCGGCCGAACGCCCGAGGGCAGTGGTGCCCGACGGGCCGAAGGCTGCCCATGAGCGCCGGGTGCATGGGCGCTGTGATCATGACCGGGTGTGACTTGCTGTGCTACGGCGATGGTCGGGCACACACCCCAACAGCCAGCCACGAACGCCAAGGAGGTGACCCATCGCCGCGGAGATAGCGGCGGCATCTTGTTGGATTTCACGTCTGACCTCTCGAATGTTTGGCCGAAACCAATGCAGTTCCAATCGGCCCATCTGTGTTGCCGGCCCGCGGAGGAGCCACTGACCGGTGCTCCGTCGCCTATGCATGCCAAGGCAGTGTGCCACGACAAGGAGATGGATAGGGATAGCGCGCAGTCGTCGCCCCGATCCGTAGGTCCTACAAGCCCGAACCACGATCGCCCCACGACCGCCAGGACGGCCGTTCCTACCTCCCCCCCACTCATATGCCTTCGACGGGCGCACCCTGCTGTGCGGGGCATCCACGTGGCTGCAACGGCCAATTGACGTTCAAAAACAGGCCAAATTCGGCGCCGCCATGCTGTGGGTTATCGACAAGACGTTGGAGCGGGCTGAAGTCGCCAACACGCCTCACGGAAGCTGTGCGGTCACGACGTTGCTTGGAAGGGAGCCAGTGCCCCCCGCAATGGGCATCCACACATAGACGCGGTAGCGGTACGTTGCGCCAGGGACAACCTGCGTATCCGTCGCCGTCTCGTGCCCCTGCCCCGGCATGCCGTGGATGTTCTGGAAGGTGTCGCAGCCCACACCCGAACAGCGTTGCAATACCGTGCCTGCGGCGCCGGTGCCGTGGTCGGTCCAGCTGAGTGTCACGCCCTTGACCGTCGCGCTGACCAGCTTCAGGCCGGTGGGGGCCGTGTCCTTGAGCGTGCCGGGCGCAGGCGCCTTGTTGTGACCGCCGCCACACTTTGGCTTGATGGGCGGCGTCGGCTTGGGCGCATCCAACTCAGCGCGGGCCTTGGCGTAGCGCTTGGCAGCAAAGTTGTTCATGTCCGCAACGATAGCCGGATACCCCACCACGCCGGGATTGGTGATACGGACGGGCGCGTGCGGGTCTTGGGCAAGATCGGTCTTGAGAAGTGCATGGGCCGTGCCGAGCCACGTGGCGATGCGCTGGGGCTTGAACCACTTCTCCAAGATACGGTCGGCATGGACACGATACCGGGCCAGCAGCGCCGGGTGGGAGACGATGCGACTGAGCAACGACCGCGGTGTCGCCGGCAATGGCCACGCCGCATTCCAGCCATCGATAACCGGAATGCACCCGAAGGCGTTGTCCGCAAAACCCACGTCGAGGTCCCACGGAAGATACGTCCAGCGGCCCACAGCCTCATCTCGGTGCAGGTAGTAGTTGTGTGCGTTGAAGCCGGTGTACTGATCGAACGCGCCCGCATACAGCGCCACGGCGGTGAACTTGAGGAAGCCCTCCAGGTCCAGGTTCGTGGCCATCCAAGCCTCCAACTTGTCGTCAGGCACGGTGCTCAGCGCATGGGTCAAGGTGTGGAGGGGCCCATGGCCTATCTCTGCGGTATCACTGGTCTCCGGCGAGAAGGTGTTGGTGAACCCCGACGCACTGGCCTGCGACTCGAGGCCGGCGCCGGGCCCGCCGAGGTGAACCTTGTAGAGCAGCCCCTGTGTGCTGCCATAGGTCCGCGCCAGGAAGCTCTTGTCGATGCGCTCGACCACCACAAAAACGCCGCGATTTGTACCGTTGACAGCCACCGTGGCCCACGATGAGCGCGACGCAGGCACGCCCTCGGCAGCGAGCACCTCGCCGACGAGTCGCTCGGAAAAGACCGAACCAAACTGCACCCCATTGTCCAAGGCGAGCCGCCGCAGGCCAAGCAGACGTTGACCGGTCTTGAAACGCCCAAAATGCAGCAGCAGGCCGCGCTTGTGCTTCTGATTCGGCTGCGAGGAGCTGTTGCCCTTGTAGCGAACGCCGATCTCTTTCAGCGTCATGCCGGCCCACGAAAACGTGCCGCTCACCCAGATACGTTCCGGTAGGGCCGCGTTCATTTTCGCGATGTCGGCGGGCGCAATGGTGAGCGAGATGCGTTGCACCTCGGTGGCGCTAAAGAGGTCGTCTTGCGTCGGTCCCGCCCAGTGGGGGCCCACGTCTCGCCCAGGAACACTGTCAGTCGTAGCGGTATCAGGGGAATCGGCTGAGGTGCCTGAGGTGGCTGTCGGCGCCGGTTCCGTACAGGCCATGAGCCACAGAGATAGACAGGCTGCTGCCACCGGATGGACCGGTCCGAAACGCGCGCCGCTCGCAGGCGTCACCGGTATCAGCGTCAAGGGCTTCAGCGTCACCGTGGTCAGCATTGCGGGCATTGGCGAGATGCCTACTACTTGGTGTGTTCGAAGTTGTTGACCTTCACCGATGGCACGCTGTCCACAGGGCAGCCAACGGAGAACTTCCAGCTGGTCGCGATGCCGCCGTCACAGTTCGGCGTCACGACCACGTCGATCTTGGTGCCTTTGCCGGGGCCATAGCGCACGGGAACACTGCGGCTCTCCGACACGCAGCCGCTGTCGAAGAGCAGCTCGCCCTCGTAGAAGACCTCGATGCGATCCATGGCGTTGCGGGTCTCGTAGTCAAAATCAAAAGACCCCGAGCGCCTACCCATCTCGATAGGAATCGTGGGTGGTGGGTTGCTGCCGCCGAGGTTGAATCCGACGTCGCACTCAGAGGAACTCTGGGTCTCGCAGCTGAAGCTCAGGGCGCACATCGCGGCGACGATGCACACCATCCGGAAGGTAGGCTTGCTCATGGTCGTCTCTCCGGGTCGCTTGTTGTGTACATCGAGCGTGAATTTCGTACGTCCTTCAGCCTCCCCCAAGATTCCGCAGTGCACGCTCAGACGCAATGACAATCGTCAGTTGCCCCTACGAAGATCTAGAAGCTAGTTCACCAGCCAAACACCAACGCTGACAACAAGTGCAGCGCAGCCTGAGGGTCGCCCAGGCCGCCCTTGGGCAGCTGATCGCAAGCCGTGGCGACTCTAGGGCCCGCGGGTAGGCCCTTTGCGATGGCTGCATCCAGCTGCGCGCCGCGCTTATCTACCCAAGACCGCAGTTCTTTGGCTTCGTCAGCAAAGTCGTCATCATCCTGTGCGGCCACGATCTGTTGGGTCAGGCGATTAATCGCCAAATGCAGTGCTTTGGGCCGCCAAACCTCGTGACGCAGACGGGCGAGTTCACTGTCAAACCGCTGCCGCATCTTGGGAAGGCGCGAGAGTCGACGGGCGAGCTCGCCATGGACGAAGGGTTGCAAGTCGCCATCATCGCTGCCACCGACCAGCACGTTATCGACACCCCAAGGGATAAAAGTTGCGCGGTCTTCATCGGTTGGATCGAAGTATACGAAGAAGTTGTTGCGCATCGTGCTGTAGCCATCGGTGTGGCCGATCAGAACTTCCATCGCCCAGTACGTAATGAAGCGATCCAGATTGACGACCTTGGACAGCGCCGCCTCCAGCTGCGCATCCGGGAGCTTCAACGCTGCAGAGACCGCCAACAGGGGCGCCCCAGTGAGATCGGTATCGGCTGTCTTGGCCTGCCACCTGCCCAGATGACCGGTGCCGAACCCAGCCACAAACCCGGGGGTGAAGTCAGCAATCGTGCCCTCATAGAGAGAGCCGGAGTCGGAACCAAAAGCCCAACGTAAGAAGCGCTTTTTCACGGCCTCGACGTGGGTGTACGCGCCCAACGACGCGCCATTGACCATGACGTTGGCGAGATTGCAGCGCGGCGCGGGATAGCCCGCGGCAGCAAAGAGCTCATAGGCCAAGCAGGTGTGCATCCGCGTCGGGTCTTGGTTGTTGTTGTTGAGCGTGATGCGCTCGGTGTCGCCGAACAATTGCTTGCCGACCACGCGATCCGTTTTGAGCTTGAGCGAGGGTTTGAACATGCCCTGCCCCGTCACCGAACCGAGAAAACCCTTCTTGCGGATGCCGACACGCTTCAGCGGGGTGCCATCGATGACGATGTCGCTCTCAAACCAATCATAGTGCTCAGGAAATCCCGATGTGCAGTCGTCGGTGAGCTGGGAAAAGACGATGTCGATCAGCTCACCTGGGGGCACGCCGAAGCGGTTGTCCTTGCGCAGCACATCAAAGTCCTCCGGCGGCATGGTGATCTGTACGCACAGAGCGTCGGTGGATGCGAAAGAGACGGTTGTGGTCACGGCGTGGCCCAACGACGCCACTCCGTCACACGGGATGCCAGGCGGGGGTCGTTCGCCCGCTTCTTCCTCTCCCCCGCAGCCCACAGACAGGGCAGACACTGCGAACAACAGCGTGAAAAGCGAGCGCCAAGCAGTCGGTAACGAGCGTCTACCAGCCATAACCCAAACTCACGTTGAGCAGCGGTGAAAAGCCACCGGCTGCCGGGCTACGCGCCTCATCTTTGCCAGCCATCACCGTGGAGTGCAGCACGCCGGAGCCGAGCTCCAGTACGAAGCCAGACCAATTCCAGACATAGCCGATCTCAAGGCCGCCGCCGAAAATGGGCGAAGAGGCGACGGTTCGCGACGATCCTGTGCGCGCCCATCCCCAAGCGGTCAGCGCCATGGGCAACAGGTACCAGCCAGCGAGCCCGGGTCGAGACAGGGAGATTCGGGGGCCGAATTTTGCGCCGATGACGTCGTATTGAAAGAGAAACTTAAGCCGCCCGCCCTGCAAGACCACCGTGGCCGCGATCCTGTCTGTCAGCACGTAGTGAAAGCGAAGATTGACCATGACAGATTCCAACCCGGCGGCCGATCCCAGCAAACCCGCTAGTGGGCCAAGCGGCGCGATGAGGATGGCGCGATTCAACCCAGTGACGCCGCCAGCGAGTCGCGACAGTTCCGGGCTCTCGTCCGAAGGGATGGCGGGCGGTGGGCGCGGACTCGCTACCGCACATGGCGGCATCCATTGCACCAAGCAGCAACTCGCAATCACCAGCAAGGGCGCAATTCGCATACCTTCTCCGGGTGCTGGGCCGTTGCCGTGGGGCCATTTGCGACAGTCGTGTGAACGTCTGGCACGTTCCTGTGTCAGGCCGCGAATAGCCGGAGACACCTTGGCAAGCATACGGTATCGCTTCGCCAAAGACAGCGCAGTAGGAGAGTCAGCGATGCAACTTTCAGGTGAATTGACCTTGCCTCAGACGGCCGCAGTTCGCCGCGGGATTCGCACGGCTCGGGCCCTACTGACCGTGTGCGCGGCGGTTTTACTCACCACCGAAGCGAACGCGGTCGCACCAACGGCGACCAAGGTGACGACCTCACCCGACATCAGCCATCGGGCCGGCAAGGGCATCAAGTTCATCGCCCCGAGTGGCGCCTGGTTGTCGCTGCGTCCGCGGGTGATGTTGCTGTACCACCGCGACCAACCAGAACAAGGCAAGGCCGCCCATGCCCTGACGTTGCGGCGCGCCCGGTTCATCATCAAGAGCGGCATGCCGACGCTGCACCTGTCCTCCAAGCTGGAGTTGGCATTTTCTTCCCGAGATCTGCGTTTCTCGGGCGGACATCCCCGTCAGACGCCGGTGTTGACTTGGTCGGTGGCGTGGACCCAATGGCGCGATCTGCGGGTCAAGGTCGGGCAGTTCAAAATTGGCTACTCCCGTCAGCGACTGATCTCCTCGGGCAATCTGCAGATGGTGGATCGTTCCGCCGTGCAGGGCGAGTTCACGCTGGATCGGGATATTGGTGTTGAGTTGTACAGCGACGACCTCGGCGGATTGGGCGTGCTGCGCTACGTGGTGGGTGTCTACAACGGCGAAGGTCGCGATGTGTATCAGCTCTCCACGTCGCCCCCCATGGTGCTCGCCCGCCTTGAGTTCCTCCCCTTCGGCAAGTTTGACGCCTACAAGGAAGCGGACCTCAAGCGGCATCGCACGCCGAAGCTGGTCATCGCAGTGGCCGGCGCCAAGCTGGATGGTGCGGCACGGGATCGCGGTGTCCTGGGCAGCGTCCCCAAAGACGGCGAGACGACCGACCACACGATGATGACCGCCGACCTACATGCGAAGTGGCGGGGGCTGTCCCTGTTCGTCGAGGGCCACGCACGTTCTTCGAAACGGGCTGCAGGGCTCGCTCCCGGGCGCAGCGGCTGGGGCGTGGTGTCGACGTTGGGTTGGATGCTACCGCTCAAACGCGATATCGAACTCAGTGCGCGCTTCGGCCAGATCACTGGCGCACCAGATAGCGCGGTAAAGGACCTGCGCGAAATCGGCGGCGGTCTGTCGTGGTACCTGAGTGGCCACGCGAACAAAATTCAAGCGGATGTGACGCAGCTGTCCAGCGAAGGCAGTGACGACCTGCGGTTCCGGCTGCAGTTGCAAGTGTCGATGTAACGCAGACCGCCTTCGACTATAGACTTATCATGTATACAAATGTCTAGTTCGGATTCGAACAGAAAGCGTCATCGATGGGTGAATCGCGACGAGCGAATCTGCTAGAGTAGAGGCTCTGAGAGAGGGAGCCGCAGAAATGGATCGTCTACAATCGCCATCGCGGCGGCCCCATGCCTGGGATCCGACCCGTGTAATCTTGGTCATAAGCGCTCTGATTACAGTGGCCTTGCCTGGATGTCTGCCCGACTTTGAGACGGCCGAGTCCCTAGAAGCACGCCTGGATGCGCTGGCCCAAAACGGCGACATTGTGGATCCAGACGGCAATGCCGACGCGGACGATGTCGTCGATGATGCACAAGACGCCACGGTGATTTTCGACATCAAGGCGGGTGATACCGGCCAGCCCGATACAGGCAACAATGACCCCGACACGGATGAGGGCACTGACGTCGGGCAGGACGCGAAGGCGCCGGAGTGCGAATCCAACTTTGACTGCGCGCAGCTCTACAAGGGCCAATCGCCGTGCTCGTACTACACCTGCAATGGCCAGACCAAGCTCTGTGTGCACCAAGTGCCCGAGGAAGGGACGGCATGTCAGCTTGTTGGTCAGACCCTGAGCTCCTGCCAGTTGAGTGTGTGCGATGGCAAAGGCGCATGTGGCATCGCCAACGCCAAAGATGGCCTCGCGTGCGGTTTCGGTAAGTGCGGCAATAAGTGCGCCACGGGCCAGTGTGTTGCCGCGGGCGCGGCTGACTACGACGACGGAAACCCCTGCACACAGGATTATTGCGATCAGGGAAAGGAGGTGGTGCACAAGCCGATCACCAACCTGTCGCTGGCCTGTGACGACAACAACGCTTGTACACAATCAGATGCCTGCATCGCTGGTAGCTGCCTCGGGGCTGCGAAGGCCTGCGACGACGGGTTCGCCTGCACATTCGACGCCTGCGACAAGGCGAAGGGCTGCATACACACCGCCAAGCCAGGGGTGTGTAACGACGGCGATCCATGCACCAAGGACGCCTGCGACATCGCCATTGGATGCACCATCACCGGCGACGTCGTGGGTGCAGCTTGTGACGATGGCAACGCGTGCACCAAAGGCGAGGTCTGCGGTAAGGGCGGTGTCTGTGAGGGCGGCAGCTCGACCTGCACGTGCAAATCGGATGGCGACTGCAGCAACAAGGACCTGTGCAAGCCCATGGCGTGCATCAAGAGCCTGTGCCAGGTGGACCTCGCCAAGTCCGTGACGTGCACCGACAGTGGCGACACCACCTGCGCTAAGAACATCTGCGACGCCACAACGGGCAAGTGCAAACCTTCGGCTGCCAAAGACGGGGTGGAGTGCGACGACGGCGATGAGTGCACCGTCTCGGCTAACTGCAGCAAGGGCGCCTGCATCGGGACTAAGGCGCAGCAGTGCGATGACAACAACGCGTGTACCGACGACTCGTGTGCATCGGGTCAGGGCTGCGTCAACCTGCCGAATCAGGCGACCTGCGACGACAACAACGCGTGTACGAGCGGGGATGCCTGCACCAGCGGCACGTGCGCGGCGAAGGCCAAGGTCTGCGATGACAACATCAACTGTACATTCGACGCGTGTGACGCCAAGACCGGCGCCTGCAGCCATAAGGCAGACGACGCCAAATGCGACGATGGCAGCGCCTGCACCAGCGACAGCTGCGGGGCGAAGGGATGTGTCTACTCCCCGAACGACAAGGGCAGCTGCGACGACGGCGATAGCTGCACCAAGAATGCCTGCCAGAAGGGATCCTGCGCGGTAACGTCGGTGGTGTGCGCCTGCTCGACGGCGAAGGATTGCGACGACGGCAACCCCTGCACGACCAACGCTTGCGCCGACGGAAAATGCAGCGCAAAGCCCGGCAACAAGGGGCAAAAGTGCACGACGGGCGACAAGTGCCAGGTGGCTGATAGTGGCACGTGCGCCGCTGGCGTCTGTGTGAGTGGGAACAAACCGAAAGACTGCGGCGGCGTGGCGGACGCGTGCCACAAGGGCGTCTGTGCACCGGCTTCAGGTGAGTGCGTCAAAGTCGCCCTCGGTGATGGCACGACGTGTGACGCTGACGGCAACGGCTGCACCGTGGCGGACGCTTGTTCAGCAGGAAAGTGCGTGGCCGGCAAGTCTGCAGACTGCGGTGCAGACGCGGATGCCTGCAACGCGACGGCGTGCAAATCGGGCGGCGCGGCGACATACACTTGCGAGAAGACGCCGCAACCCCAGGGCACCGAGTGCAGCGACGGCAAGTTCTGCACAACGGGCGATGGCTGCGACGGCAAGGGTAAATGCGCGAGCAAAGGCGTGAAAGACTGTGCCGGCTTGAACGACGACTGCAATGTGGGCACATGCAGCGACGAGAAGAAGAGTTGCGTTGCGAAGCCCAAGGCGAAGGGCCTCAAGTGCAACGACGGATTTTACTGCACCGTGACGGACCAATGCAGCGCTGACGGCAAGTGCAAGGGCAGCGCCCCCCGCAAGTGCGATGAGAAAGCGTGTCACGACACGAGCTGCGATGATGTGAAGGACGCGTGTCTGCTGGTGCCCACCGCCATAGGCGCTGCGTGCGACGACAGCAGCCTGTGCACGGCCAACGACGTCTGTGATGGCAAAGGACTCTGCGCCGGCAAGGGTGTGGCGTGCGATGACGGCAACCCCTGCACCGTCGATGCCTGCGACAACCAGACTGGCAAGTGCACCGCCACTGCCAAATCAGGCCTGGCTTGCAGCGACGGCAATGCGTGCACGCTGGGAGAGTCTTGCGACGACAAGGGCTCCTGCGCCGGCGGCAAGGCCAAAGCGTGCAACGGAGAGGCCTGCGCGGAGGCGACGTGCAACAAGGGCACAGGCCAGTGCGGCACGCAACCCAAGGCGCCAGGCACGGCCTGTGACGACGGCGACGCATGCACCGCTGGCGACGGCTGCGACGGCAAAGGCGCGTGCGCTGGCGGCACACCGAAGACCTGTGAGGGCGATGCCTGCAATGCGGGCGTGTGCGAGGGCAAGACGGGTACGTGCGGCAAGTCGCCGAGAAAGGCAGGAACGCCTTGCACCGACGGCAATGGCTGCACGGTGGATGATGCCTGCGATGGCAAGGGCTCGTGTGCTGCAGGTGGGGCCAAGAAGTGCCCGTCCGGCACGTGCACGACGGGCAATTGCGATGACAAGACTGGAAAATGCCTGGCGACACCGCTCAACGACGGCACGGAATGCGACGACAAGAACGCGTGCACGGCCGGCGACAAATGCACTGCTGGGGTCTGCAAAGCCGGTAGCTTCACGTGCGAATGCAAGATGGACGGCGACTGCGACGACAAGAACGCGTGCACCACGGACAAATGCGTGACCGCCGGCGGGCAGACCCTGTGCAGCTACGCCAACACCAAGGACAACCCTTGCGATGATGGCAATGCGTGCACGACCAACGACGCGTGCAGTGACGGCCAATGCGCGGGCAAGACGACCGTCTGTGATGACAACAACCCGTGCACAGCGGACAAATGCGACGCGACCAGCGGCAAGTGTGTCGCCCCGGCAACCACTGGCGCCAAGTGCGACGATGGCAACAAATGCTCAACCGAGGATGCCTGCTCCGACAAGGGAGCCTGTAAGGGCAAGGTCAAGACCTGCGACGACGGCCAAGTCTGCACCGATGATGCGTGCATCGCGTCGACGGGCGGATGTAGCAACAAGGTCAACACAAAGAGCTGCGACGACGGCAACAAGTGCACGCTGACAGACACATGCGTAAATGGGGTATGCAGCGGCAAGAAGAAGGTCTGCGATGACAAGAACCCGTGTACGTCAGACGCTTGTGACAACAAGTCGGGCGATTGCACGAAAACGCCGTTGGTCGGGTTGAGCTGCTCCGATGGCGTTGCGTGTACGACGGGTGACGCGTGTGACACCAAGGGCGCGTGCGCAGGCAAGAAGAAGGTCTGCGACGATGGCAACGCCTGCACTGCCGACGGTTGCGACAGCCAAAGCGGTAAGTGCACGTTTGACGTGATCAATGGTGGCGCGTGTAGCGACGGTGACGCATGCACGACGGTCGATTCCTGCAACAGCGCGGGTGTGTGCAAAGGCACGAGTCCGAAGACCTGCAATGGCGACGCATGCAACGTCGGGATCTGTGACGCGAAGACTGGTAACTGCGGGAAGAAGCCGAAGATCGGCGGCACAAGCTGCGATGACGGCGACGGCTGCACCGAGAGCGATGCGTGTGACGGCGCTGGTAAGTGCGCCGGTGGCAAGACCAAGACGTGCGTGGGTGACGCCTGCAATGTGGGCGTTTGTGTGGCTCCCCACGGCACCTGCAGCAAGCAACCGCGGAGCAGTGGGACGCTGTGCTCGGATAACAACAGCTGCACAGTCGGCGATGCCTGCGACGGCAAGGGCTCCTGCAAGGCGGGTGGGCTCAAACAGTGCGCAGCAGACGCCTGCAACGAAGCGACCTGCAACCCAACCAATGGCGCCTGCGGAAAGAAAGCCAGGCCTATCGGCGCGCCCTGCAATGATGGTGACGCGTGCACGCAGACGGATAAATGCAACGGCGCCGGGACATGTCTCGGAAGCAACGCGAAGGCCTGCGCAGGCGACAGCTGCAACAACGGAACCTGCGATAGCAAGAGCGGCAGCTGCGGACTCAAGCCCAAGGCGTCGGGCACCACCTGCACCGATAGCAACGCGTGCACCAGTGGCGATGTCTGCGAGTCGGGCTCCTGTAAGCCCGGAAGTTGGATATGCCAGTGTCAGAAGGATGCCGACTGCAATGACAGCAATGGCTGCACCAGCGACAGCTGCATCTCGGTCTCGGGCAAGCTCGAGTGCAAGAACGCGGTGAATCTTGGGCAGTTGTGCAATGACGGAAAGGCCTGCACGACGGGGGATAAGTGTAATACCAGCGGCGTATGCACCGGTGCCGCCAAGCAATGCGACGACAGCAATCCGTGCACGGTCGATGCCTGTGTAGCCACCACTGGCGCCTGCAAGAGCACGCCCGACACGGGAAAGAGCTGCGACGATGGCAAGAAGTGCACGTTGAGCGATGTCTGCAACAGCTCCGGTGTCTGCGGAGGCACGGCGAAGCTCTGCGATGACTCCAACGGCTGTACAAATGACGCGTGCAGCACGAGTACCGGCCAGTGCTTGTTCACCAACAATTCAGCCGGCTGCGACGACAGCGACCCCTGCACCATCAACGACAGCTGCAAGGGCGGGACGTGTTCGGGCACGACCAAGGGCTGCGACGACGGAAATGCGTGCACCGTGGACAGCTGCAGCAAGGGCAGCTGTGTGCATCAGCCAGATACTGGAGCGACATGCAACGACGGAGATGCGTGCACCAGCGAGGACCGTTGCACCTCTTCGAGCACGTGCGCGGGCACCCAGAAGAACTGCGATGACGGCAACAGCTGCACCAACGACAACTGCAGCGCGGGATCGTGCGTTCACCCTGCAAATACCGGGGCGGCTTGCAACGATGGCAACGCCTGCACGCTCAGCGACGCCTGCGGCAGCGATGGTAGCTGCAAGGCTGGCTCTGCAAAGGTGTGCTCGGCCGACCAGTGTTCGATTGGCGTTTGCAACATCGTCAATGGCCAATGCAGCACATCGCCCAAACCGTCTGGTGAGTCCTGCAGCGACAACGATGGGTGCACGGTTGGCGACGTCTGCGACGGCGGCGGCGATTGTAAAAAGGGCAAGGATAAGGAGTGCGACGAGAAGTCTTGCAATGACGTCAAGTGCAGTAGCTCGACGGGCGATTGTGTCTACACGCCTCATAGCAAGGGCAATGGTTGCGATGACGGCAACAAGTGCACTGAAAGCGACGAGTGTGACGGGGCGGGCAAGTGCGTCTCCGGCGGTTTGAAATCGTGCAACACAAGCACGAAGTGCGCGAAATCGTACTGTGAATTGGCGAGTGGCAACTGCGTGGTGGAGCCAGACGTGGGCGCGAGCTGCAACGATGGCAACGCGTGCACAAAGAACGACAAGTGCCAGGTCAACTACACGTGTGCAGGCGCAAAACGTTGCGTCGACCAGTACGCTTGTACGTACGACAGTTGCTTCTCAAGCGGTACGGCCTACAAGTGCAGTCACACCAAGAGCGACTACTACTGTCGTAAGAAATACAGCAACTACAAGGCAGTGTGCCGGCCGGCGAGCGCCAATAAGACCGATGGCTGCAAGGTGCCGTAGTTCCGACGGCTGTGTTCGCCGCGACCGGGGCGCTTGTAGCCCCCCAATGAACAAGAAGACCTAGCAGTGTGCAGCCATCCTGATTTTACGGCGCCCGCTGCTAGATTCAGGCTGGTGCCGCGATTCTGGTTGCTGTCAGTTGCCACCGTTGGCCGAAGAGACAGGTGCCGATCTGCAATCGCTGTCGGGATAGCGCCGCCCTAAAAGCGGGCACCGAGCACCAATCCGCCACCGCCGGAAGACCAGGACGGCGCGAGCCAAAGGGCCTGCGCCTTCTTCTTGGCAGGTTTGGGGAGGCCAGACTGCCACCACTGCCATGCCGTCCAAGCGGACAGTCCCACGCCGATGACGCCGGCTCCGATGGCCAAACTACGCCACGCGACGGCGCTATCGCGGTTGGTCAGGTAGCGCTTCTTGGAGGCTTGATCCACGACTTCGTTTGAGGACATCTCCGACGCCAGGTTCCAGGCGACGCCGTACGCTGCGCCAGACAGGACCAGAACACCGACCGACGTGCCTGCCCACCATGGGTCAATTCGGCGCTGTGCCAGCAGGGCTTTTCGACGCTTCGCCTCCGCGGTACGACGCGCGGCTGCTTGGCGAGCTGCGAGTTGGGCCGCTCGTTTCTTCTTGTCAGTCGCTAGGCGTCGTGCAACCGCTGCATCGCGCGCCTTGGCTGTGGCGGCGGCCTGTTTCACGCGCATCTCGATACTTGTGAGGTGTTTTTTGGCCGCCATTTTGCCTGCGGCGTCCACGCCGGGCAGTGATAGATAGTGCCGGAACAGGGCAATGGCTTTCTTGTTGTACTTGCCCTCTTCGTAGGCACGTGCAGCGTTGTAGACTAGGCTTGGCGCCTGCGACAGCGCGAACGCCTCCATGAACTGGAGCGCAGCGTCCTTGTACAACTTGCTACGAAAGAAGACTTTTGCCTCGGTAGCCAATGCCTCAGCCTTGCGCATCTCGGCAGGCGTCGCGGCGGCCGCGGGCGGCGGCAACCACAACGCAGCAACGAGGCAGCAGGCGAAAAGTACATCAATGGTGAGGTAACGCGTCATTGTCTACCTGGGAGCCTAACCACATCCGCTTCATGCGGCAACGCATCGCCGTCATGGGCCAGAGCCCTTCCCCTGGAGGCCAATTTCTGCGAGACAGATGCCCCGCACTCAAGCGAGGCTGAGCCTGCTCCTGGGCAACATCGGGCGAGGAGAGACGAACGTGTGGCGACGACGGCGTCAAATCCAACGTGCCAGAGAAGCGCTCGCGAGCGTTCGATCGCAGCCTGAATGGGCGGCGGCTGCGCGCAAGCTAGATGTGATTACCGGGCGAAATGCTTGGCGCAATGACAATCGATGCTCGGCCTACGATCACAAAGTGATGGCCGATCACATCGGCCGACTGCGCACGGCTCGGCAACAGCGCGCTGCGGACGCGCTGGCCGTGTGTCTCGGCGAGACGCTGCATCGCCACCATCTCGCGATCCGTGAACCGCAAGTTTGGGATGGCGCCCTCGCGGGCGGCAAGCGCATTGTGAGTGCATGGCTCGATGAGGTCGAGGCAGCGATGCGCTGGCTGATCGGCCACGACTCGCCTCGCCTGACGTGGGACCTCAAGCTCGATACGTTGGAGCGCGCGTCGCTGGACTGGGGCCACTCCGCGTTGTTGCTCTCTGGTGGAGCCGGGCTGGGGTTCATCCATCTGGGGGTCGTGCGGACCCTGCTCCAGGAGGGGCTGCTCCCTCAGGTGATCAGCGGCTCGAGTATGGGTGCTGGCGTTGCGGCAGCGGTATGCACCCGGACAGATGAAGAGTTGACGACGCTGTTCGCGGACACGAGCCAACTTGAGCGCGTGGGGTTGCGCTGGCTGCCTCCGCGGGAAGTGTTAGCGGGTCGAGCCGCCTTCGACGTGGGCCACTGGGCCGACGCCACCCGACGCAATGTCGGCGACTACACCTTCCGCGAAGCCCATCAGCGAACAGGCCGAAAGCTCAATATCGTCGTCGCGCCATTGACCGCCAGACAGCGCGTGCGTGTGCTCAATCACATCACAGCACCCGACGTGCTGATCGCGAGCGCGACCCTCGCAAGCAGCGCGATTCCCGGACTCTTTCCGCCTGCGACGCTGAAGGCGCGGGGTAGCGACGGCATCGAGCGCCCCTGGCTGGCTGAAGAGCACTTTATCGATGGTGGATTTTGGGGCGATCTTCCGATGCTGCAGCTGCGGCGCCTATTCGGGATCAACCACGCCATCGTCAGCCAAGCCAACGCTCACGTGCTGCCCCTGCTCGCCATTCAGGAAGGTCGTGGGCCTGTCTCCGCAGCATTTGACGTGGCGAGCGCCCTGGCATGGGGACAAGGACGCGAGCTGGCCTCCATCGCGGGTAGGCGCCTGCCGAACGCCAAGCTGCGCCGTCTGATTTTGGAGACGTGGAGCATCGCCGACCAAGTGCGCAGCGGCGACGTCACCATCGCGACGCGACTGGAGAGCAGCGATCTCCGGCAGTTGCTGTCCAACCCCTCGCAGCAGGAGCTCGATGCTATGGTGCTGCGTGGTGCACGAGCCACGTGGCGACGACTCCCAGCTATCCGAGGCCAAACGCGAATTGCCCGTGTCCTCGCTGATTGCCTCGACCAAGTGATGCAGCAGGGCGCGCAGGCCTAGCACCAGGGAAATAGCGATGATTCGGGTCAGAGGAGTCGATAAATTCTACGGCGGACACGCTGCGGTGAGCGACCTCAATTTTGAGATTGCGGATGGGGAATGTGTGGGTTTGCTCGGCCTCAATGGCGCTGGCAAATCGACAACGCTGATGATGCTGAGCTGCCTTCTTGAGCCGTCCAAAGGCCACATCGATATCGATGGGATCGCTGCGGACGAGCGCCCTGAACACATTCGCCAGTCCATCGGCTACCTACCGGAGAAGCCGCCGCTCTACGGCGAGATGACCGTCCGCGGCTACCTGAATTTTGCTGGCACCCTGCGCGGTATGGAAAGGGGCATGCTTGACGAGCGTATCACCGAAGTGGCCGAGCTCTGCGACCTGGGCCGGGTGCTTGGTGTGCAAATCGGGACGCTGAGTCACGGGTTTCAGCAGCGCGTCGGCATCGCGCAAGCGATCTTGCATCGACCCAAGCTGCTCATCTTGGACGAACCGACCCAGGGTCTCGATCCCCTGCAGATCTCGGAAGTTCGAGAGCTGATCCGCGGCTTGCGCGGGCGCCATACCATCTTGCTCTCGACCCATATTCTCTCGGAGATCGAAGCGGTGTGCGACCGAATCTTGGTGCTACACGAAGGTCATCTGGCCGCCCAAGGAACCGAGCAAGAGCTGGTCACTCGCTTTTCAGGCGGCGGCGGCAGCGTTGAAATTGAGGTCCGTGGCGATGCGGCCGCGCTGTCGCAAGCCACGAGCGAGGTGCAGACCGCCGTCGGCAGCCCAGTGACACTTCACATCCACAGTACGACTGAGCACGACGGCTTGATCCGCGCGCAGGTCCGCGCGCAGACCGATGTGCGCCCTGCCCTGTCGCGCGCCATTGTGGCTGCAAACCTCGACCTGCTCTCACTGAGGCAGTCCAGGTCGGGTCTGGAGGCCATGTTCGCCAACCTGGAGACACAGACGGGGCCGGGCGCAGTCGTCACAGTGGAGGTTTCATCGTGAGCGGGTTCATTCGCACGACCACGGTGGTGGCCAAACGGGAGTTGAGCGCCTGGGCTAGGTCCCCAGGAAGCTGGGTTATCGCAGCCGCAGTGCTCCTCATCGATGGTCTGTTGTTCAATGGATTTGCGGTCAGCGGCGGCGCCAAGTTGTCAACGCAGGTGCTTCAGGATTTCTTCTACTTCGCAGCCGGCACCACGATGATTGCGAGCGTGCTGTTGTCCATGCGCCTCATCGCGGAGGAGCGACAGGCTGGCTCACTAGCGCTGCTGTTGAGTTCGCCCGCACCGGAAGGCGCGATCGTTTTCGGAAAGTTCATCGCTGCGCTCACTGTCTTAGCCGCACTCACGCTGTCGACCCTGTACATGCCAGCGCTGATCTTTCTCAACGGCAAAGTCAGCGTTGGGCACATCGCAGGTGGCTACCTAGGATTGCTACTCCTGGGCAGCGCATCATTGGCCATCGGCACCCTCGGATCAGCCCTTGGGCGAAGTCAGCTGGTTGCGGGTGTATTGAGCACGGTGATGATCACGGCGCTGTTGTTGTGCTGGATCTTGGCACGTATCAGCGACTCGCCAATCAAAGAGGTGCTGCGATCCATGGCGCTTTTTAACGCCCACTTTAAACCGTTTCAATTAGGGCAATTGCGCGGAAGCGACGTCGTGTTTTTCGTCAGTCTGTCCTGGTTTGCCCTGACTGCGGCGACGGTGGTGTTGCAGCGAGAGAGGTGGGGACGATGAGTCACACCGCCCCCCGCCCGCCGTCGGGTAGCTTGCCGATGGGGCTGATGATGCTCGGCCTGTTGACGGTCTTCATCGGTGAACGCGTGGTTGTGGATGAAGGGCTGCATGTGCTGGTCGGCTGGAGCGGCGCGGCCTGCATGATTGCCGCGACGGCTTGGCGGTGCTGGCATTGGCACCGCGCCGAAGGCAGCGTTCGACACGCAGAGCGGACGTTGGCCTTGTCCCACGTTGGTGTGTTGCTCAGCCTGGCACTCTTTGACCTGCAGGCCCCCAAGGGCTTGGCTGCGCTTGGCCTGGCGGCGGGCAGTTCTCCTGCAGTCGTACTCAAGGTCGCCTGGATTGCGGTGCTGACCCTCACGCTCGCCGCCACAGTTGCCGTGGAGCGGGCCTGGTGGACGATGCCCGTCGCGGCGTCGGTTGAGTCAAAACGCTTGCGGCTTTCGCGCTTTTCCGCCCTAAAGTTGGCCTTTGCGTTGATTTTCGTCTTCAGCATCAACTTCGCGGTGACGCAACGAGACATCAAGGTCGACGTCACCTTCTTCAAGACGACGGAGCCCAGCGGTACGACGTTGGATCTCGTCAAACGGATCGAAGAGCCGGTCACTGCCCTGCTCTTTTTTGCGCCAGTCAGCGACATTTTACCCTTGGTTCGGCCCTACTTCGATGCGCTGGCGGCGGTCTCACCCCAACTGCGGGTGCAGGTTGCGGATCACGCCCTGGAGCCCGGCTTGGCCAAGCGCTACCGGGTGCGTAGCAATGGGTTTGTCGTGTTGGTTCGAGGTGACCCAGCGACAGCGTCGGGCGTCACTGCGAGTGAGCGCTTTGAGATTGGTGAGCAGCTCGCTCCCGCGCGCCGCGCAGTGCGAAAACTGGACGCGACCGCGCAGACACGTCTTGCCAAATTGACCCGTGCGCCAAAGCGGATTCGATTTACCGCCGGACACCGTGAACGTACGAAGAAGGGCGACAAGCGCGATCCCGCGAACGCTCGCCTGACCCAAGTCCACAGGCTGCTCGATAGGTTCAACATCGGCAGCGACGAGCTTGGGCTCGGCGACGGGTTGGGAGCGGCCGTGCCCAAGGACGCGACTGCGGTGATTGTGGCTGGGCCACGACGTCCGTTCCTACGCGAAGAATCCGAGAGTTTGCTGCGCTACGTCCGTACTGGGGGCCGATTGCTGCTGATGATCGACCCCAGGACGGCCAATCAGGACGATGGCCTAGCCGACCTGCTAGCTCAAGTTGGTCTCCGACGGCTACCGGGAACGGTCGCGAGCACTGGGCACCATATGCGGTCGAGCTACAGCAAGGCTGACCGTGCCCTGGTCTACAGCAACACTTTCGGCTCCCATCCCAGCGTGTCGTCTGCGAGTCGAAACAGCCTGCGGGTGGCCGCCGTGATGAAACACGCCACCGCATTTGAGCGAACGGCAAAGGTGCCTCGCGGCGTCACTGTGAGCTTTCCCATCCGGACGAGCGCCGACTTCTGGCGAGACAAAAACGCCGATTATGTCCGTAACCCCAAGGGCAAAGCGCCAGAGCACCTGCAGATTCTCAACCTGATGGCGGCGGTGACCATCAAGCCTAAGACGGCCAAGGGTCGTGAGGGGCGCGTGGTGGTCATTGGCGACGGGGACTTTGCGACGGACGCGCTAGTCGGTGGCCGCGGCAATGCATTTGTATTTGTCGACTCCCTACGCTGGCTCATCGGCCAGGACAAGGTCGGCGGAGACTTGACCAGCGAAGAAGACATCCCAATTGAGCACCGGAAGGACGCAGATCGCATCTGGTTTTATGCGACGACGTTCGCGTTCCCTCTCGCGCTGCTGCTGATCGGCCTGTGGGTCGGTCGCAGGCGCCGCGGAGGCGGACGATGAAGATGGACCGACATCTACGACAGGTTGTTGGCTACGGAGTTCTGGCTACGATTGGCCTCGCGCTGGCGGCTTGGGTGTGGCAGACGGAGGACGCGCAAGAAGTACGAACTGGCTCGGTTGCGTTTGCCGACTGCTCGGAGTCCAACTTGAAGGCTGTCGCGCTGGAGGTCGGCGTGCGAAGAGTAGCGATTTCCTTCATGGACGAACGCGCGAGCGTGTCGCTCACACGGCGCGTTGCGGTGACGATTCCAGGCAAGGCGACGGAGACGCAGACCCTGGTCATGGCAGCTAGTCAAAGCGCGAGGCGGCTGCGAACCCGCTATGCGCCGGCGATGGCATCACGAAACCTGGGAAAGGTGACCGCCGCGCGCCTGAAGACGTTGGGGCTCACAGACTCGAAAGAAGCGCTGGTGATCACATGCGGTCCAAAGGTCTCGCGCTTTTCGGTCGGGACGACGAGCTACGGCGGAGCCGGGCGCTACGTGCAGAATCAAGGCGACAAACAGACGTGGCTAGTTGACCCGACCCTCATCAGCGATGTGCGCCTCGCAGACAGTCGATTTGTGGAGCGGCGTATCGTGGCGACCGCCCAGCGCAAGCTCGCCGAGGCCAAAATCTCCGCACAAGGGCGTGAGGTCACCCTGGTTCAACGTAATCGCACCTCTCAAGGACAATGGGTCAACAAAGCCACGCCAAATCGCCGGGACGAGCTCTACGGCAACTGGATTGCCAAACTGCTACGGCTGCGCGCGGTGACGTGGCTCGCTGGAAAGCCAGGCGAGGACGGTGCGCCAGCGACAGACATACGGACCGTGGTCAGCGTGAAGTTCGACGGACGTGCGCCCATCGTGTTGTCCCGTGGCGTTGGTGCCAGTGGAAAGCCCGCATTTTGGGCCAAATCGCCCGCAAGCGGCGGGTGGGTGACAGTGTCGGCCTCCTTGGCGGGGCAGCTCGCAGCAGATGTCGGCGCGGTGGTGGAAAAATAGCGATGGCTGAACTGACGCGTCCGACGCAGACAGCAGCAGTGTTGGAGAGCGCGCGAGTTATCGCGGTGCTGGGGGCTCACGCTTCGACGTGGAAACCGGCGCACGATGTACCGGCCTATTTGGCGGAGCAGGGATATCGCATCCTGCCGGTCAACCCGAAATTCGCAGGCCGTGAGTTATTCGGCCAAGTCGTCGTGGCGACGTTGTCGGACGTCACTGAACCCGTTGATATCTTGAACGTCTTTCGCTGCGCCGCTGAGATTCCAGGGCATGTCGACGAGATCCTCGCCATGACCCCGCGGCCACGCGTGGTGTGGCTTCAGCTCGGAATTCGTCACGATGAGGCAGTTCGCACGCTGATGGACCACGGCATTGTCGTCGTCCAGGACCGGTGCACGTTAGCCGACCATCGCAGCGCGGGACTGCCGCCGGTGTCGGGTCAGCCGTCAACGGCCCCCTGACCGAACGGTCAACCCGCGTGACATGGAGGAGCGCTCACGCACCTTTAGGAGCCGACGCTTTCGATTTGGCGGGATCGGTGACCTTGGTCAGGTGGCCACTGCCGTGCGGCGACATGAAGCTCGCGCCGTGAAACGACTTGGTGCCGGGCGTGTCGACTGTCTCGAACAAGAACCAATCGCATTGCACGCGCTCGTGGGTGAGATCGAGCAGGCAGTATCCGCGCCGCGTCATGTCGACCCAGCGAATGTGACTGTTGAACTGTTGAGCAATATCACCGATGCCGCCGCCTGCCCCAAATGTCGTGGATGTGATTCCCGGCACAACGAACTCCACGCCAAGCGCCCCCTTGCCGGTCGTCTTGTCGTAGGTCTTGTCGTCGCTCGAGTCCTCGACAAGATCATTGGCCCAGGAAGAGTGAATGTCACCCGTCAGCACGACCAGCCCATCCACGCTGTTGTCGCGCGCTGTCTTGTACAGACGATCTCTCGTCGCCGAGTAGCCGTCCCATTGGTCGGTGTTGATGACGATCCCGTTCACCGCAATGGTCGCGACCATCACCTGCTGACCCAGGACCTTCCAGCGGGCTTTGCTCTCGGATAGGCCGGTATGCAGCCACTTCTCCTGGTCCGCTCCGAGCAGGGGACGGTTCGGGTCCGCCAGAGCGTCCTTCTGTGTTGCCGTGACCTGCTCGGCTCGTGCCCACAGGCGGGTGTCAAGCATGAACAGGTCCACCAGGTCGCCCCAAGCGTGCTTGCGCCAGATGCGACCGTCGTCACTCTCACGCACCGGGAGCCACTCGCGCCACGCCTGGGTCGCCGCCGCCTTCCGGTCCGACCACATGCCGTCCTCTTCGAGTTTGTGGGCGCCAGCACCGTCTTTGTAGCTGTTGTTGGCCGTCTCGTGATCATCCCAGACGCAGATAAATGGGTGCTGACGGTGCGCTTCCTGGAGGTCCTTATCGGAGCGGTAGTGGGCGTAGCGGATACGATAGTCGGAGAGCGTGATGGTCTCCTTGTCCTGTTTATTTTGGCGCACTTTGCCGTCATACTGGGCTTCGTAGATGTAGTCGCCGAGGTGCAAGATGGCGTCGAGGTCATTGTGATTGGCGAGCTCTCGATAGCCCGTGAAGTAGCCGCGCACGTAGTTCGCACAGGAGCAGAACGCCAAGCGAATGTGGGCGGTTGCGCCGACATTTGTCGTGCGGGTGCGCCCGATCGGCGAGCCACGCCCCTGGGTGAAAAATCGGTAGTAGTACGTCGTTTGCGGGTCGAGTTCTTCGGCGACAATCTTGACCGTATAGTCCCGTGTCGCGGCGGTTGTGACCTCCCCTGCCCCAACCCGATCAGTGAAGGCGATATCGGTCGCAATTTCCCAGAAAACCCGGGTCTCCTTGCCTTCGAGCGCTGTGCCATCGACCGTCACGCGGGTCCACAGCAGCACGCTGGTGCTGAGCGGATCGCCGCTTGCGACGCCGTGGCTAAATAGCGTCTCTGGCCCCGCTGTGCCCGTCCAACTGTAGGTGGGAAGGGCTGGCTCGCCCGGTTCTGCCTCACAGCTCGGCAGCAGCGGCAGGGTGGCGAGGAGCGAGCTGCGTTGGATAAATTTGCGGCGGTCCATAGCGACTCCTCGACGGCTAGGTGCGAATTTGTCGAATCTTCGGTGCAAGAGCATGCTGGATCACGGGCCTTGGGTCCAACCATCCGCAAGCCAACGGTCACCCCGACACTCACGTGCAGTGTCCCTGTTGCCACCGGCCGGCCACGTAGTCGACGCGGCGCAACAATCAACAAATTCGTGAATATCTGCCTACACGCCCGGCAAATGTGCTATCCATTCGCGGCATTTCACACACCTGCATGGCCCCAGGAGTCCTCGTGCGTATCGTCCCCTCCCTCGTTGTCTTGCTTCTGCTATCGGTGCCGCACGGTGCCATGGCCTGCTACTGGGACTCCGACACCCTATCCATGGAAAAGCGTCGATTTCCCGGAATGTTGGACCTGCTGCACGAGCGTGTTTTGCGTCGTTCCCCAGCGCTGTACGAATGGCGAATCAAGGACGTCACGCGGCGACTGAAGACCGCCCCCAAGGACCTTCGCTTGCTCGATGAACTGGCCGTCGCTCACGACAAGCTGGGACACCATGCAGTGGCTATTTCGGTGGCCCAGAGAGCCATGCGAATTCAGCCACAACGCTATGAAACCCATGCAAACCTCGGCACATTTCACTTGCATGCAGGAGAGTTGGACGCTGGTGTCGCACACATCGAAAAGGCGCTAAAAATCAATCCGAACGCGCACTTTGGGCGGGAGATTGTGCAGCTGGAACTCGCTCGGTATCTCATCAGCAAGCGCGCCAAGGGCGCCAAGGTGCCCACCTTGCCGGTCGCGCACGACATGTACTCCGAGGGCGGCGCCGGGATGGATCCGTTGGTGGACAAATTGCTCGATGGGTACGCTGCCGTCGCCAAAACAGTCATCGAACCGAAAGCGCCTTGGCTCGACGGGCTACCCAGACCGATCGGCTTTGCCGCGTGGTTAAAGAACAAGCAGCCCAAGCTCCTGAGTTCTGGCGCGGCTGCCCGCGGTCTGGCGGGCATGCTCTACTTCGGCAACCCGCGGTCGCCCTATCTGCTCGAGGCGACGGCGGACGTCCTTCGCTACAATGCGCGACCGAAGAAGGGATCGACTGCGCTTGCTGCAGCCGCCTATTTGAAGGCTGGCGAGCAGTTGAAGGACAACTACGCAAAGATGGGATTTTTCGCGAAGGCCGGACGCTCTCTGGCGGGTATCCGCGGCGCGACGCTCGCAGCGCACTTGAAGCGGTTGCAGGCAGGCGTGAAGCGCGGACGGACCATCCAAGACAAGATCGCGAAAGACGAAAAGAAGTGGATCGCCGCAGGGAAGAGCCCAGATGTGCAGTTCGCGCGGGCATGGTATCGGGCCGGCGGAAAGGAGCTCAATCGCATCGTACTGTTCGCGACGCCTGCGTGCGATGCGTCGGTGTGGGGCAATCTGCGGAAGCGAGTTCAGGTGCCGCGGGCCGAGATGCTCAAGCTCCTCCCACGCCCTGAGTGGACGGGCCAATCGCTAGCGTCGCTCATCGATCGACACGGCGCGCCGCTGTGCCACTTCCGCGGCCAGTGGCTCTTGCCCTTACGGACCGAGAAATCAGGCTCCCCGCGCGGCGTCTGGCTAAAAGTCGCCAAACGTGGGGGCAGCGCCGTCGTCAGACTGCTTGAGCCGCCGACAGTGAAATAGGGGGCGTAGCTACCGGTCCGTCGCGACGGACGACGCGGCCGCGATATCCTGGGGCCCCCGCAGCACGACGAGTCGGTCCTGTGGATCCAAATCGAGCTGACAGTCATGCCCCGGGTTGAGCTGCAGTCCGCCTCGGTCTGCGCTCTGGAACACGCCAAGCAACACGGCCCCGTCGGCTCTCAACTGCGCGGCCAGCGCCCCAAACGTCATCGGAGCGAGCGCGCCTGCATCGGGCAGCGCGAGCGAGGGGCCGCCGGCACTCAGAAGGCTCGAGAACACCTCGGCGAGCGCGGGTCTAAGAAGCAGCTGACCAAGCACATGACTCACCAGCAACGGGGTGACGATCACCTCGGTCGGCGTGCCTGCGTAGAGACTGGCGTTGCTCTCGTGAGTCAGCTCGACCAAGACGTTGGGCGGCGTGTCATGCCCACGCAGGGCCCGACGCACCAACAATTCGGTCACCACAGTGCGAGCATCTGTCTCCTCTCCAGGGTCGGCGTGCACGCCAGCGACGATGATGACCCGGTCGACGTCCGCCCAGTCGATGGCTGCAATTGTGGCAGGCAGCGTCGGCTCGCCGGTGTGAATCTCAAGCTGTACCCGCGTGCTGACCGGCTGAGTTTGCAGCGCGTCGGCAATCGCTTGCTGTCGCTTGACGTCCGACTGTGGCGAAGCCTGCAGCACGTCCAGGTGCTCACCATCGTTCGCTGCCGCCAACGACAACTCTGTGACCACAATCGGCACACGGTCACTCCATCCCAAAATGACAACCCGACGAACAGAGCGACGGGCCTGATGCACGAAGGCCTCAATCGCTTCGACTGGCGCGCTGTCAGCGACGAGATCGTTCTGCGGCGCGAGCACGACCAATTGGTCAGACCCGGCGATTCTTCGGGCACGAGGTGGCGCCAAAGCGACACTTGTGTGGTCGCCATTGTGTTGCAGCAGGCCAAGCAAGACGCCACCCTCAAAATCGGCCGCGGCCTGTTCGAATGTTTTGCCCGCGTGGTCGCTGTTGGCGCGCTGGTAGAGCTCGTTTCCGTGGCCATGGGTCAGCAGCTCGGCGAGCACGCTGCTGAGACCGGGATTTCGGACGGCCTGCGCAAGGACTCTGCCCATGAGGCGGTTGCTGGCCAACACAACAGCCGGACCCGCGTAGGCTTCGCGTGCCACTTCTGCACGGCGCGGGTCGAATATCTCGGCAACCAACGGCGGCAGCTGCTGGTCAGTGTCCGCCGCACGTCGCGAGATGGCCAATAGGGCCTTGATGGTGGTGGTATCCCGATCGGCCTCACCTGCCTCATCCCTGTCTTCGCCGGGTAGAAGGATTCCGGCGGCATGTAGATGCCCCACACGGTCGAGATCCCTGGCCACGAGTCGATCGCCGCGGCGCACCGTCAGGCGACTCTCGTCCCAGAGTTCGCCAAGGTCGCGCTTGATCTTGGCTTGGAGCTGGGGGCCAAAGTCCTCCGCGAGCAGTACGACGTGCAGGCGACGGAGCGCGCCACGACGAAGGATGCGACGAGTCCGCTCTTCGCTGAGGAGTAGCTCGGAGATGATCGCGGCGGTGCGGTTGGTCCAGCCGACGACCAGCAGGTGACCTTGGCGGCGGGTGGGAGTTTCCCCTCGTTCGAGGCGTTCGACGGTCTCGCCGAGCCATTGGGTCATGATGGCCATGAGGGTGCCCATGAATAGGACGGACCCCATGACGGTGACGACGACGGAGATGCTACGGCGCGCCGAACCTTGGTCATTGCCGAGATAGCCCGCGTCGGTGAGGCGTAGGAAGGCCCACCAAGTGGCCTCGCCGAGGGTATCGAAGGAGCCGGTGGCGTGGACTGATAGCCCAGCGATGAGCGCGATCGTTGCAGTAACGATTGAAAATAGAAGTAGGCGGTACCCCGTACCTCTCAGTAGGAGACGTTCGACCCAGAAACGCACTCGGAGAAGGATGTCGCTCACGGAGTTCAAGATCTCCCAATTTTTGTGCGGAGCGCCCTGAATTACGGGTTTTCGCAAAACGCCCGGCACTTGCCGGAGTCTGATGCTTTCAGGGGAATACCCTGTCCCTGGTGTCCCGCGCTGCTAGGATACGCGACGAAGGCGATTGCTGTCTGTGTGGTGAAAGATCTTGTCATCAGCCAGCTGCATCTGGGTGTCCTCAGCGTAGGACCAAGACCCGTCGTCGTGGACCTCAACTGACAGCTGATAGCGCACAGTGCGAAATTCGCGGTCCAAAAAGGGATTTGAACAGATACCAAAGGTAGCGGATCCGACGTTGGCCTCCAGTTCAAAGCTTGACGCATCCGCCTTAGCGTGACCTCCCGCGATGACGCTAATCCCTCGCGGCACGATGAAACAGCGCATCACCTGTTCGGTTGCGGGCTCCCACAGCCAGTAGCCGACCTCCTCGTGAAACGACTCATCGGCGCCAATTCTGTACGCGGTCGTTCGATAGCGTAGCCCAAACAGCTTCTGAGCGTGATTGTCCACGCGGCCAATCGGCTCAAAAACAAGTCTCTCCCTGTAGGCGCTGCGAGCTGTGCCTCGGTCATCCGGGCCTTCTGCATCAGAGGGCGCAACATCGGCTCCCTTGTTGCCCTCCCATGTGCCAATGAGAGCACCGAGCGGCCCGAGTTGTTTCGCGTGATCGTCCATATGCCAGCCCCCCTAAGAAGATAGCCACGAGTATCCGGTAGGGACTCAAGCTTGTCACCCGTACGAAATGTCCCGTGTGAAATCTGGGGTACGGAGCGCGGGTTCGAGCGTTGGGCCACCGCATGGTCCATCAGCCGGAAGATACTCAAGTACACAAGAATATGTTTGATCGAACGTTCCCGAGGAGGCAAACTACCTGCACCGATTGGCTGGAGAAGTGTATGGAAGTGGTGCTGCATAGTGCAGACGGCGACCCTCGTTTGCGTGAGTGGAGGCGACCTCTCGGCATTTTTGTTGCCACCGTGGGCACGGTACTTGCTTTGGAAGCGTTCCACCGGACGATACTGTTGGGGTTGTTCTTTGACGCAAGCTGCTTGACGACGCCATCGCTGGTTGGAGCGGGCGCGGCACTGATGCTGATCTGGGTCGATCGACTCAATAGGCAGCGGGTTGCCCTAGGTACGGAGCTTGAACGCCGCCAACGCGAGTTCGCAAATATCAGCGCGACGCTGGAATCACGGATCGCCGAACGGACGAATGAAGTCAGAGATCGTGACCGTGCGCTGGAACAGGTGCAGCGGATGGAATCCGTGGGACAGCTCGCCGGTGCGGTCGCGCACGACTTCAACAACATGCTGACAGCCATCTTAGGCTCGGCCAACTACCTAAAATATAACGAGCTTGACCGACAGGAATCCGTCGAAATAGCTCAGGAAATCTTAGATGCGGCCCACAGATCTGCTGCCTTGACCCGACAACTCTTGGTGCTCAGTCGCAATCGAAGTCAGGGCGACGAGGCGTTTGACCTCAGAACCGCCGTTGGTTCGATTCGCCCGATGATCGAGCGCGTTTGCGGCGAGGGAATCAACCTGACCATCGACGTAACGGCCGCAGAACTACCCGCGACGGGCCCTCGAGACCAGTTCGAGCAGGTCGTCCTCAACCTCATCGTCAACGCGACCCACGCAGTCGGTCGGCGAGGGAATCTCTCGGTATCGCTGAAGCCATGCGAGCACGGCGCGCTGCCCGAAGTGCTATCAGCATCCATGAAGAAGAGATTCGCCGAGCTTAGGGTGACAGATGACGGCTGCGGAATGGACTCTGCTACGCTGCAGCGTGCATTTGATCCATTCTTCACAACGAAGCCCATCGGCAAGGGAACGGGGCTTGGCCTCGCCGCAGCACGTCAGACGCTTCGGCAATGGGGGGGAGAAATTACGCTTGAAAGCTCGCCCGGTAAGGGGACGACAGCCCGTGTTTTTGTGCCAATCGGAGGAAAGGCTGCGGCGCCGAGGGCTCGCCGGCGTAGCGCGGCCGCTTCGGTGCATGCGGGCCGGGAAAGACTACTCATCGTTGATGATGAAGCATCGCTGAGAAAGAACATGCGGCGAACGCTCAAGCAATGTGGGTACGAGATTACGGAGGCGTCGAGTGCAGAGGAAGCCCTGGGCGTGCTTCGTGGCGGTCAACCGTTCGACCTTGTCGTGACGGACGTTGTCATGGGGGGGATGACGGGCGCTGAAATGGCGACCGAGATTGAGGAAGAGTTTCCTGATCTTAAGGTTCTTTTTATCTCTGGATACGCCCCCGATGATCTGTTTGAAGCGCTCGATGCGCCGGTCGAGATGCTCTCCAAGCCGTTCAGCCCAAAGCAGCTCACTTTGAGAGTCCGAAAACTGTTGGAGGACTGAGTTGGAGGCCTGAGCCGCCGGCCCTGCCCGCAGCGCCCTCCACAACCGCATTCTGTAAGTGCCATGCATTTCACGAACAGGGTTGTCAACGGCGCAAAAGAGTACAGCTTTCCGGCCGCAAACTGAGTTGCTTCGCGAAGCAGAGAACCCTGGGAGCAACCTCAAGCTGGGGCAGGCCGCAAAAACAGGTTTCATGCGAATCGCAAGTGATCATGCGTGTTGATGGCGCCAAAAGATCGCCGGAAGACAAGGCGCGGAATTGAAGGCACGGTCGTAGTCATGCCGAGTTCTCGCGACGCAGCATTCCCAAGGTAGGGGCCAATGATGTCTCCATGATCCCACCGTTTGCGCGAGTCAAACGCAGGGCCAACCAATCGTCTGGCACCTATTTGGAAGCACGGTCAACGAATCGCGCATCGGCATCCATACTGCTGGCGAAATAGGGTTGGCGTGCCAAAATACAACCGTTGGTGGGTGCGGAGGTCCTTGGGCGCGCTTAACCAGGACCCGCCACGAACCCCTCGATTGCTATTCGCTGGATCAGCGAGATAAGGATCGTACGGCGATAGATCCTTCAACGCCGTCGTCGAGTAGGCGTCTAGCACCCACTCCGACAAGTTGCCAGCGAGCCCTTCGTGGCCCGTCACGCTGCTGGTGGCCGGTAGCAGCTGCGTGTCCCGCGGCCCGTTGGTGCAGACCTTGCCCGCAAGGGTCGCATTCGCCTTCGTGCAGGTTGGGGCGTCGTTCCCCCACGGGTACAGCTGCGGCGCGATCTTCAGGCAGGCAACGTCGGTGGCGTTCGGAGCACAGGGAACGGAGCCAGCGCGGGCCCACTGGGCCTCGGTCGGCAGGTCTCCGCCGGCCCAGCGGCAATAGTCTCGACACTGCTGCCAGGTCACGGCGTTGACGGGCATCGTAGGGCCCCCAGCTTTGTACGTGCCGCCTGAGATGTCCGCCGGCGTCGTGCAAGACTTGGCGGTGACGCAGTCCTTGTACTTTGAGACCGTTATCTCCGAGTAGCTCAGACCGAATTGGCTCAGCCAGGTCAGCGTCGGCGGCCCTTCGGCTGCGGCGCACGACTTGTAATTGGCCGCGCTGCAGCCGCGCACGTACCGGCCTCCCGGGATGACCGGGTAGTCGCCCGCGGCCCAATGCGGCGCGGCGACCGCAGGGACTTGGTGCATG
>JAGSHB010000079.1 GCA_023954815.1 Myxococcales bacterium
AAGACCTCGGACAAGAGCGCACCCACCTCGACGACGGTCGAGACCGCCGACGGCGGCCAACTCTTCGCGCTGCTGACCACCGAGGGCGAGCTTGAGATCGCCGCGACCGGACCAGCGGCCGCGCAGGCGACAGGCATTCAGGTCACGCTCTACGACGCCTCCGGCAAGCCGAAGACGAAGCGCTACTTCAAGATGGCGCGCGAGATCTCACTGTGGGAGCTGGGCGACGCCAGCGCACCGCCCACGGATGGCTCCTTCGACGTAGCGGCGCAGTTCCTCGACGCTCCGGGCGGCCAGGACACCATCAGCGATCCGAACGCGGACATTCCTGGGCTGGCGTACTACAGCTTTGGCAAGGGCACCGAGAAGACCACATCGCAGACGTCCACCAAGCCGCGTCTCCTCTAGCAGTGTGCGTCGCCCCAAACACCTCCGCGTCGCGATGGACCGGAGGTGGGGCAGGGCGCCGACGGCAGAAAGTTGTTGCTTGGAATTCGCTCGCTTTGGCACACTGCGTCGCACCTCGCCGACCGGCCCCATTTGGCGACTGAGCACCACTACTATCCCCCTGTTTACTGGAGTCTCTGCATGCTACGTAGCACTCGTACCTTCGCGATTGTTGTTCTTGTCTCGCTGTTGTTCGTGGAGGTTGCCCACTCGGCGATCATCCGTCGTGCGCTGCTGACCAAGAAGGGCGGCAGGGCCAACTACCAGGCAGTGGTCCTCGCTGACGGCGCCGACCTGAAGAAGGTGGACGCGGTACGCGTGACCGTGGGACCGGCCGAGGGCGTCGGTGAGACGTCGACATTCCTGGCGCGGCGTAAGGGAAAGAATCCGGGCGCAGCCACCTTCTTCGGAGATTTCGACCGGAACAGCGAAAAGCTCTGGAATCGCGTCACAACGACGCCGCTGGACGGCACGGGCCACGCGATTGGACTCACCAGGACCATGCTGGTTCGGGCCGGCGGCGGTTCGAGCAAAGGCGGCAAGCTCGTCGGTCCGACAGACAACGAGAACCCAATCCTGGTGGAAGGCGAGCTGGTCAACAGTGGGGCAGGGTGGCGCATCTCTGCGACGGTTGGCGGAGACACCTCCTTGGTCGACCGGGCGGAGTTCTCGTTTGCTGATGACCGCGGTGCGACACGGGGCAGCCTGGTCGCAGCCAACGCCAAGGGCGAGTTTGCGGTCTTTCGGGATCAAGATGCGCCGTTTAAGTCCGAATCCTTTGTGAAGGGCAGGACCTACGAGGTTGAGGTCGACCTGATTGGCGCGGATGGCGAAACGCTCCTGACGAGCACCATCGTCGTCACGGCGGCGCAATAGTCTCACCCGTCATCGATGGTTTGGGACGAGTTCATCGCTGCGGACGTTGGGCCGTGGATAGCCGGTGTCACTACGCGGGCATCCGCCTGAAATCGAGTCGCAGGATCTGGCGAGGCAACCCAGGCTGATGTGGGTCCAAATCGATTCTTACTTCGCCGATTGTCATGTACCCCATGCTGGCGACACAGGCTCGCGTCCCATCTCGCCAACAGGTGCGGACCTCCTGCGGCCATGGCACACTCTGCCCGCTAAATTCGCGCGAGCGAGCTGAGAAGGCGGTCGTTGCGCCGTGACCCCTTGCGGTCTTCCGTCCCATACGCCACAGGACCTCCTCATGACCTCCCTTCAACAGATCCACGGGCAGATTGAACAGCTTCACGCGCACTACGACATGCGATTTGCCGGCCATGCCCGCGTCACGCGCAATCCACAGCTGATGGCGGCCATGATCGGTGAGCTCACGCAGCTGCAAAAGCGCCTCACCAGCATCAGGACACAAGAGCCAGAGTCCCACGCGTTTGTGCTCGGGCTCCTCTTCGAGCGGCTCGGTCTGTATCGCCAGGAGCGTGCTGAGATTCAGAAGATTCAGAAGGTCGTTGGAAAGGCAGGCGTTGCTCACGCGCAGGCCATGGCCGACGCCAACTTCATCCTCAGTCGCTACCACCGCCACTTTGGCGGCGCCCCACGTGAGACGCGAGATGCATGTCTGCTCGGTGAGTTGATTGGCGAGCTCAAAGCGACCCTTGAGCGCGTGGAGCTATTCGCGGCTGAGCTTGACGACACCCCCACCGTGGACCCGGCTGCCGACGTGCGTTGGTTCCAGGAGCATATTCAGACCCTGACCACGGAGCAGGCAGCCATTCAGGCGGCGCAGGACGTGAGCGACCCAGATACACGCGGGTCGATCCTCGCGGAGTTGGCCAACGGTCAGTTTGATCGCCATAGACGCCACTTCAACCAGCGTTCACGCATCAGCCTCCGGCCTCAGCTGCTGGCGGACATGGTGGCGAACCTCTCAGACACCCACACGCAAATGCAGCGTCTCCAGACGGAGCACCCATTCACCGGCGACACTCATCAAAATATGCAGGTGGTGCAGCGGCATCTCGCCGCGTGGCGCAACGGGTTGACGGAGTTGACCGAGCTGCGTGCTGCGGCGACGCCGTCGGAGCTGATGACTGGCCTCATCACAGCGGTGGACGCGGAGCTGGGCTATTACAACACCCAAGTCGCGGGCACTGCCCACGGGGCGCAGACGGTGGTGGTCCTCGGAGAGATCTGTGACCGCATCGGCGAGCTAGCGCGGCAGATGGCCGCTCTCTGTGAGGGTGGGCGGAGGCCGCAGGATCACGACGCGTTGGCGCGGGCGCGCGATGCGCGGACGATGCTGAGCCGTTCGTGGGCCGAGTTGGTGCTGGCGATGGAGGATGCGGAGAGCTCCGTGGCGGCCAGTGGTGCAGATGTTGGATTGTCTCCCGGTTAGGAATGACTTGTTGGCGGTGGGGCGGAACCAAAACCGGACATCTCTACCTTGGAGGTAAATCCCGACAGCAGGGCCCTACCCCAGATCCGAGTTCCAATGTCCGATAATGAGCATTATGTAAACTAACGAATCGATCAGCTCAGATCACGGCACTTTGAGCCACATCGCCGCTCCAGCAAACACGTCCTCTGTTGTTAACAGTCCTAAGCACCCGGTCCGTGGCCTCATTTCACGGCCTCTCCCACACACTTCTTTGCACCACCGCAAACAAGTTCTCTACCCAACCATCGGTTGAACCCAATGTTTCTCTTGCAATCTCTCGGCTGATTTAAGACGTTGGGGTTGGCTGCTTCGGCAGTCGTACGTAGGCAACCCAAGGGAATTGTCCCTTCACTCAGGCACGGTCCCCCCAAATTTTCGTGGCTGGCAACGACAGGCGCAGTTCACCGCCTGTCGAAGTTGATCCCCTGGCGCTGTCCCTCCACAGCGCTGAGCTTGAGAGGATGATATTACCCCCATCTAACTCCTAGGGTCGCCAGGAGCCCGTTGCGTCACCGCAGCGGGCTCCTTCATTTTTGGGCATTTGGGGAGGTTACGCTGGGCCGATGGCGTGCAGATTGCCCGGCGCCAAGATTCCGGCTGGGTCGAAGCGGGTTTTCAGGCCACGCCAAGCAGCGAGTGCACCTGGTGGCATGTACGGCGCCACCCAGTCGCGCTTGAGTTTGCCAACGCCGTGCTCGCTCACTGGGACGCCGCCAACACGCACCACATCAGCGAGTTGCGCCTGCAGCAATGTCATCGCATGGGCGCGACTGGCGGCATCTGGGCACAAGACGTTCAAGTGCGGGTGGCCGTCGCCGATGTGGCCGTACATGAACAGCTCATGGGGCCCGATGTCGGCGAGTCGCTTCTCGATCCTCTCCAACAACGTGCCCATGTGGTTGAGCGGCGCCGACCAATCGGTGCTCAGCTTACCGCCACCATGGGCGAGATGATGCGCGCGACCCCGAGCGTTGAGGGTTGTGGGGACGACATGTCTTGCTTGCGCCCAATCGCGGAGCTGGGCTGGGGTGAGCAGCGCGTGGGCCGCGTCAGGGGTGACGCCAAAGGGCGCCATGGCGTCGACCAGCTGTTGGAGATGCGCCTCGGCGTCGTCTTGCTCACCTTCCACGGCCACAAATAGCCAGCCGCCCTGCCCCTTTGGGTCCGCAAATTTGACTGAACTGCCTGTAATCAAACCGCAACAGGCTGCACCGAGCCACTCGATCGCACGGATATGGCTCGTCTGATGCCGCTGCCATGCGGCGTTGTGGGCGAGGGTTTGCGTGGCCAGCAACAGCAGCTCGCGGGTAGCGAAACCGACGAGGACGCCCAACACAGCGCCTGGGCGCTGACGGAGTCGCAAAGTGACCCGGGTAATCAGCCCCAGGGTCCCTTCGGAGCCTGCCATCCAGTGAAGTGGATTTTGCAGCGCCACAGGTCCCATGGCGTTCTTGGGCATGCTCGGGCGTCGCAGGTCGTATTGGGTGCCGACGCCGTCGATGAACGACACCGCCTGCAGCCAACGGGCGATGCTGCCGTGCCGATAGCTCGACGCGCCTGACGCGTTGGTCGCCACCGCGCCGCCGACGGTGCAATCCGCCGCGCTGGTCGGGTCGACCGGCATATCGAAGCCATGCTGATGCGCCAGCTGCTGTAGGGCTGCGATGGAGGTGCCCGGATGAGCAACGATAAGCCCGCGCTCGATGTCTATCTCAGGCGCCTGATCCAGCGTCGACAGGTCGATGAGGAGCCCGCCGCCGACGGCCACGCTGGCGCCCGTGGTGCTTGTCTGCTTGCCCACACCTAAAACAGAAATATGTTGCTGCGAAGAATCTTTAACTGCACGAACGACATCTAGCCGATCACGTGGTCGCAGCACCGAATCTGGCGTCCCAAAGACCACTGAGACGTCGCGTTCATAGCGAGCGCGCAGCTCGGAATCGGCGGCCACGACTGGCTAGACCGCAGCGAGTTGGAGGCGTACGTAGAGCACCGCCGCGACGACCAAGGCGTGGTCAATCCGGCCATCGCGCACCATCTGCACGACCTCCGTCCACGGCTGGGTGTGCAGCACGCAGTGCTCGGTGCCGTCGAATTGCGGCTCGGCGACCTTGGTCGCGCCCAAGGCCAGGAACGTAGTGCAGCGATTGCTCTGGATGGCAGCGTTGGGGCGGCACTGGCCGACCTCTATCCAGGTCTCGGCGACGTAGCCCGTCTCTTCGAGCAGCTCGCGGCGGGCGGCGGTCTCTGGATCTTCTCCGGCGTCGACCAAGCCGCCCGGAATCTCCAAGGTGTGATCTTGGGTGCCGTGGCGCCACTGCTCGACCAGCACGCAGTGCCCGTCATCTGTCAGCGCAACAACGTTGACGAAATCCGGCGAGTTAATAACGAAGAAGTCATGTGATGGGTCGGCATTTTCAGGCGCCAAATTCGCCGCCTGCCCTGCCCCATCCGCCAAGATCTCAGGATCTGCGCTGCACGAGATGGCGTCCACGGTGAACACGCGACAATCCACCAGGGTGCGCTGGTCGTGGATATGCCAACGGGGACGATGACCTAGCTGGCCATCGTCCCCGTCATGCATGTCGAGCTTGTCGCTCACGAACTAGCCCTCGGCGAGCAGATTACGCAGCACGAACTGCAGGATGCCGCCGTGGCGGTAGTAATCGACCTCAACCGGGGTATCGAGGCGGGTGTCGACCTCGAAGGTCTGCGTGCCGCCGTCGCCAGCTGCCGTAACCGTCAGCGCCTGGCCAGCCTTGATGCCGCCGGTGATGCCGGTGATATCGAAGGTCTCGTGACCGGTCAGACCGAGGCTTTCGTGGCTCGCGCCATCCTTGAACTGCAGCGGCAAGACGCCCATGCCGATGAGGTTGGAGCGGTGAATGCGCTCGTAACCCGTGGCGATGACAGCCTTCACACCGAGCAGCAACGTGCCCTTAGCAGCCCAGTCACGCGACGAGCCGGTGCCGTACTGCTCACCAGCGAGCACGACCAGCGGCACATCGTCGGCCTGGTACTTCATCGATGCGTCGAAGATCGACTCGACCTCACCCGTGGGCAGGTAGGTCGTCCAACCACCCTCGGTGCCGGGCGCGAGCTGGTTGCGCAGGCGGATGTTGGCGAAGGTGCCGCGCATCATGACTTCGTGGTTGCCACGGCGCGAGCCGAAGCTGTTGAAGTTCAGACGGCTGATGCCGTTGTCACGCAGGTACTTGCCAGCGGGGCCGTCTTTGGCGATGGCGCCAGCCGGCGAGATGTGGTCGGTGGTGACCGACAGGCCGAGCTTGGCCAAGCAGCGCGCGCCGCTGATGTCGGTCGGCTCCTCAGGCTGCACCGGCATGCCCTGGAAAAAGGGCGGATGCTGGATGTAGGTGCTGTCGTCTTCCCAGGCGTAGAGATCGCCCTTCGGCACGTCGAGGTTCTGCCACGTCTCGTCACCGTCGAAGACCGAGGCGTACTCCTTCTCGAACATCTCGCGGGTGACCGCTGCGCCGAGGGCGGTTGCTACGTCCTGGCGGCTTGGCCAGATGTCCTTCATGAAGACGGGCTTACCGTCAGCCGTGTGGGTCAGCGGCTCGTTGTAGACGTCGATGTTCATCGTGCCTGCGATGGCGTAGCAGACGACCAACGGCGGCGAGGCGAGGTAGTTGCCGCGCACGTGGGGGCTGATGCGACCCTCGAAGTTACGGTTACCCGAGAGCACCGATGTGGCGACGAGGCCAGCCTCTGTCACCGCAGGCTCAACCTGCGGCGGCAGCGGGCCCGAGTTGCCGATGCAGGTCGTGCAGCCGTAGCCGACGATGTCGAACTTGAGCGCCGCGAGGTCGTCGAGAAGGCCCAGCTCGCCCAGGTAGCCCTTCACCACGCGCGATCCGGGGGCGAGGCTCGTCTTGACCCACGGCTTGACCGTGATGCCGAGCTCCCGCGCCTTGCGAGCGACGAGACCAGCGGCGATGAGCACCGCCGGGTTCGATGTGTTGGTGCACGAGGTGATCGACGCGATGGCGACGAAGCCATGACCGATGTCGTAGGACTCGCCCTCGTGATCGATGTGGAAGGTCTTGTCGGCGTCAAAGTCGCCCGTGGCGAGGGATGGCAGAGTCTCCTGCCAGTTGCCCTTGCTCGCGTCGAGACGAATCCGATCCTGCGGGCGCTTCGGGCCGGCCATGCTCGGCACGACGGTGCCCATGTCCAACTCGAGGACAGCGGAGAAGTTCGGCTCTGGCGAATCGTCGGTGCGGAAGGTGCCCTGGGCCTTGTTGTAGGCCTCGACCAACGCGATCTGGTCCTTCGGACGACCGCTGAGGTGCAGGTAGTCCAGCGTAACGTCGTCGACCGGGAAGAAGCCGATGGTCGCACCGTACTCAGGCGCCATGTTCGACAGGGTCGCGCGGTCAGGCAGCGGCAAGTTGGACAGGCCAGCGCCGAAGAACTCGACGAACTTTCCGACCACGCCGTGCTCACGCAGCATCTCGACCACGGTCAGGACCAAGTCCGTCGCGGTGGTGCCTTCGGCGAGCTCACCGGAGAGCTTAAAGCCGACGACCTCTGGCAGCAGCATCGTGATCGGCTGACCCAGCATCGCTGCCTCGGCCTCGATACCACCGACGCCCCAACCCACCACGCCGAGGGCGTTGACCATCGGGGTGTGCGAGTCGGTGCCGACCAACGTGTCGGGGTACGCCTCCTGGCCGTCATCAGTGGTGTTGGCGAACACACCGTGCGCCAAGTACTCCAGGTTGACCTGGTGAACGATGCCGGTGGACGGCGGGACCACGCGGAAGTTCTCAAAAGCCGTGGCGCCCCAACGCAGCATCTTGAAGCGCTCTTCGTTGCGCTGGTACTCGAGGCTGGCGTTCTTCTCGACGGCGTCCTTGTTGCCCCAGTGATCGATCTGCACGGAGTGATCGATGACGAGATCGGCGGGCTGCAGTGGGTTGATCTTCGAAGGATCGCCACCCATGGCCACCATGGCGTCACGCATCGCGGCGAGATCGACGACGGCCGGCACACCGGTGAAGTCCTGCAAGAGCACGCGAGCGACGCGGAAGGCAATCTCCAGCTCCGGATGCGCGTCGGGCGACCAACCTGCGACGGCCTTGATGTCGTCAGCGCTAACCGAGACACCGTCTTCGTTACGAAGCAAGTTCTCGAGCAGCACGCGGGTGGAGTAAGGCAGCGCGGACACGTCAAACCCGGCGTCAGCCAAGGCAGTGAGGCGATGGTAGGCGTAGGACTTGTCGCCCACGGCGAGGGTGGCGGCGGACTGGAAGGAATTCAGGCTCATGGTCTGGGGCTCCGGGTTGGGAGTGGCGCACATCTATATAAGGTGTGGTCATGCGCGCGCATGGATTGCCGTGTTTAGGGCACGGAGTCAAGTCCAGCCACACATAGGCACCCGAAGCGCACGTCAACGCCGGTGGTCACGCCAGATCAAACCCGTGGCGACTCGTCCCAGCGTTCGAGCGGTGGGAACTTGGGGGCTCGCAGCAGCCACGCGAGCGCTCGTAGGACGGTGTTGAGCACGGGAAAGGTGTAGATGCCCTCCGAACGCACCGAGTCGAGTGCATGCAGGAACAAGGTGCCGCCGGAGACCGTCCCGCGTTCCGTTTGGAGCCGGACCATGGAGAGCAGAATGTCCTCCTGCAGCGGGCCGTCGAGCGACACGTCAACGACGACAGGTTCGCTGCCAAAGTTGTGAAATCTGTGGGTGGTCTCGGGCGGCACGGCGACAACATCACCGGGGCCAACCTCCCGCTTCTTACCGCCAATCCACATGTGCATTCGCCCGGAGACGATGGCGAAGGTCTCCGTCTCATGGGGATGAGAATGCGGCGGTGGGCCCTTGCGGCCGGGAGCGAGCGTCCATCGAAAGCGGAACGTCCCGTCCCCGGAGTGTGCGGAGTTGAGAAACTCGAAGTGCTCCCCGCTGTCCTCCATGACCAAAGTGGGCTTTTCGCTTGTCATCACGCCTCCTCAATGTTAGCACCGCTAACATGGCAAACAAACCCACTCCAGTCAAGCCTCATCCTGTCCGCAAGAAACCCGTTGGGCGCTTCCACCACGGTGATCTGCGTGAGGCAGCGATTGTTGAAGCGTCCCTCGTGATCGAACGCGACGGCGCTCCTGCAGTCTCCCTGCGCAAGATCGCTCGGAAGCTTGGCGTCACCAACCCGGCGCTCTACCGCCACTTCAAGGGGCGTGACCAGCTACTCGCGGAGGTCGGACTGCGCGGCTACCTCGATGCGACACGCCGCATGGCCGAGGCGGCCGAGGGGTCGGCTGACGTGCGCAGTGCGTTGCTCGGGGCGGCGCGCGCCTATCTGCATGTCTGCGTCGAAAATGTTGGCTGGTTCCGCCTCACCCACTCGCGGGATTTCCAGGACGAGTACGGCCGGCTCGAGCAGGCTCCGGTCCTAGGCGAGTTGGCTGAGCGCGCCGAGCGCGCCGTCAAAGCACGGCTTTGCGAGGTGGTGCACGCAGACGACGCTGACGACTACTACCGCGCGTTCTGGGCCCTAGCTGTGGGGTTGTCGACACTCGTGGCCGAGCGTGCGTTCCGCCGCGTGGAGACGGACGCCGAACGACTCGCGGTCGCCGAGCGCGTTCTCGCGCTCCAGGTCGACACCCTCTTGGCCGGTGCGCGTCGGCACTAAACGGCATGAGCGTCAGCTGGATCGAACAGCCGGTGCGACGCACGCGAACGTGGGATCAGCCCCGGGTATCCACCAAGAACAAAAACTCGGTGACGTGAATGTCCCGGCCGCTGAGGTTCCGCGAACCGCGAAAGGTGTTGTATCGCTGCTCCAACACGCTGGTCTTGCCCACTTTGGCCAACATGTCGGTCATCTCTTGGCGCGAGATGAGCCCTTCGGAGTTGAACGACACCAAGATGAAGCGCGCATTGAGATGGGTGACGAGGTCCCAAAGCGCAGCCTTGGCCTTGTGGCGTTTGTTGTAGGCAGATCGGTTCCAGTCCGCCGGGATCCCCGACACCCGGCTCATCTTCTCGGGCGTCTCGTTGGCCGCGATGACGTTGAGCATGAAATAGTTCGAGCCATAGGGGTGCTGATTGTAGGGCGGGTCGAGGTAGGCCAGATCGACTTTGGGCAGGCTGCGGGCTGTCTCATTGGCGTCCCCGCACAGGACAGTCACATCGGACTCAAAGCGGGACAGCACTGGCACGGGCAGCACAATGGGCTTGCAGATCCGCGACAGGGCGCTCCGACTGTTGCCGCCGAACTGCCCAACGCCGGTCTCGCTGTTCTTGTAAAACCCCTTGAACACCCCGGAAGTGTTGGTGTGCACAGACGCTTTGTACAAAAGCGGCGCCAACACAAAAGGCTTGAGATCTTCGGGCACAACCTCATCGATCAACATGCGAATGGTGTCGATTTTGACGGCGTTGTGGCGGGTGTAGAACGCGCGCTCGCCAGGCTGAATGGCGTCGTCGGATTGGGGGGCGTAGAGCGACGCGATGAGCCCTGGGCGCGGGCGCCGATCCGCTTCGGCGTCGATGTGAGCGATCAGCCGGGCCACCGTGGTGAGTTCGACGTCTCGGCGGTTGGCCAAGTAGCAGGTGTTGACCACGGCGGCGTACTGCTCGAGATCGCAGACCGTCAACGCGCTGCTGTACTGCTTGAGATAGCGAGCCACAGCCCCCGAACCCGCAAAGGCATCGAAGACATCGAGCTTGTCCTTGCCCAAGGCCTGCCTCACCTGCTCGACACCTTGGCCAATAAAGGGCAGCAGCGCGCGCTTATTTCCGATGTAGGTGAGCAGTTGTTCCGACAAAAAAGCAGAAGACTCCTCGGTAGCGGGTTCCGCCGGCGCTGGGCACGAAACAGGGTATGGAGCCGAGTGGGTCATGGAGAGCGGAGCCTGCCTCTCGGCGCGTGTCAGCACAAGCAGCACGGATCCCACGCATGCTCGGGATGGCCGACAAACTCGGGCTTTCGGAGAGTTCGAGGTCTGTTGGCGGGGCGTGCATGGAGGAAGGAGTCTAGACTTCTGTGTGTCTCAGTTGCGATCCCAGGCTCAGTGAAGGAAACTCTCAGCCGACTGAGGCAGTTGTTCGTCCCCCCGAGCTGCGCCAGGATCTTTCGGAGGTCTTCGTAGATGTCGCCGTGCGCCTCAAAAATGGCTGGAGTTTCACTGGCATTGGGCTTGTTGGCCCTGTGTATGGCGCCCGTTCCAGCGCAGGCGAAGCTCAATGATCCTTACGCGAATTCGTCAACGTCGCCCGACGTAGCTGTCCCCGCTATCGGCAAAGATGTGACGGCCAAGACGGTGGAGGGGTTTCGCGGCGGAAAAGCGCGTCGTGTCGAGCACTACCGTAATGGTAAACTGGTTGATGTAACGCATTATTACCGCTCGGGCAGGCCACAATACGTGATGGCCTACGGTCCAGGCTGGGACATCGCCCGGGTTACGACCTACTTCGATTCGGGTAAGCCGCACCAGTGCTTCACGTTCAAAAAAGGTGTGCCACACGGCAATTTGACGACGTTCAACGAAGACGGCGCCCGGCTCTCCACCCTGCCCTACGTCAACGGCAAGCCCAACGGCAAGGAGCTGCGCTTCAGCCCCAAGGGCCATCTGGTCGCGACCAGCGTGTGGCGGGCGGGTCGGCGTGAGGGGCCATTTATCACCTGGTACCCGACGAAGCCGCCAAAGAGAGAGTCCCAGATTCAATACACGGCCGGCGTTCCCGCAGGAAAGGGCTCAGCCTGGTATCCGAGCGGTAATTTGAAGGCCGTCTTCACGCTGATGTCGGGCCTCAAGCACGGCGACGAGACCCGCTACGCCGACGATTCGAAGCGCAAAGTCAACGCGACCTTCCGCTACCGTTACGGTCTCTTGCACGGCCTGTCGCACACCTATTGGGAGCCCGGTCGCAAGCGCACCGAAGTCACCTATGTACGCGGCAAAGCCAATGGGATGGAGCGTCACTGGCACTTCAACAAGCGGATCTCGTTTGAGGTCAAGCGGCTGATGGACACGCGCGAAGGCACGGCGCGGATGTGGGATGAGCAGGGCCGGCTGCTGGCCATGTTGACGTACCGCGCAGGCATGCTGCACGGCAACGAGTTCCGATTCTACGAGCGTTCGGGCGCAGTTCGCGCGGTGTTCGTGTGGAAGGACGGCAAACTACAGGGCATGGCCCGCGTGTGGCGCGACGGCGGCAAGATCAACGGGTACGGGACGCTGCTGTCGTTGATTCCGCTGCAGAACGGCCAAATTCACGGCACGGAGACCCGCTACTACGAAGACGGCAAGTCTGTCTGGATGAAGGTCGACCGGGTGAGGGGCGTTGTCAGCGGCAAGGTCACGGTCTATCGCAAGGATGGCACCCGTGAGCGCATCACCAGCTACAAAGACGGCAAACAGCACGGTCGCACAGTGGTCTTTGGTCTCAAGGGCAAGCAAGTCATCGGCGAGTACAACTTCGCCGACGGTCAGCCTGCAGGGATCGCCCGACGCTGGTACGCCAATGGGCGCGCACAATCCGAATGGCCGTGGGCAGCGAAAGGCAGCGGCGTCGAGCGGCGATGGCACCCCAACGGGGAGCTGCAGTGGACCGTGCCCGTATCCAATGGCCTGCGGCAGGGCGTGCAGACCGTCTACGCGGCCAAGCGTTGGAAGTGGGCGGAGCGCTCCTGGGATTCCGGCGTGATGACCGGGGAAGAGAAGCGGTTTTACGCCAATGGCAAGGTCCTGGGTATCTACACCGTCGCGGACGGCAAGTGGAACGGCCCGGCGAAGATCTATGCAAAGCGCGGCGGTTGGTTGTGGAGCAAGCAGCCCTACGAAGATGGCCTCCTACACGGGACTGAGGTTCGCTACGCCCGCAACGGTAGCAAGTTTGCCCTCTACTTCTGGAAGCACGGCAAGCGTGTGGGGCGGCGTTTTCTCCAGCGTCGTGGTCGCGGATCAGGAGGCAAGCGCATGCCTGACGGCCGCATCGTCTACTTCTACCCCGGCACGCAGACCATGCGCCGGGAGATTCGCCCAACGGCCAACAAGAACGTGAAGATGGAAGTGCTGTATTGGCGCAACGGCGCCAAGCGTGTCGAAGCGCCGTTGCACAAGGGCAAACGTCACGGCGAGGCCGCTTTCTACAAGGATGATGGGCAGCTTCATGCGCGTGTGACCTTCGCCAACGGCGTTCGCGAAGGCTCCGAAGTGCGCTACTACGCGACGGGCGAAAAGCGTATGGAGATCCCGTTCAAGGCCAACAAGGCCCACGGTTACGTTCGCAGCTACTACCGGGACGGCACCGTCGAGAGTCGCTACCCAGCGGGAACGCGGCCCACCGGCATCGAGATTCAATACCACCAAAATGGCGCGGTGCGGATGACTGTGCCGCTCGTCAAAGGCGACCGTCATGGCTACGCCCGGGTGCAGGGACCGTACGGCAAGAGCGCGGCGCGGCTGTCCTACAAGAAGGGCGAACGTCACGGCGTCGAGGTGCACTATCACGACAACGGCAAACCGCGGATGGTCGTGCCGGTCGTGCGCGGGCAGCGTACGGGTCGGGCGGTTATCTACACCCGCGAAGGTCGGCGCTGGTCGGAGATGCCCTACCAACGGGGTCAGCGGCACGGTACGGAGCGTCGATTTGGCCCGTCCGGTAAGCACATCATCGAAGAGCGGGACTACAACAGCGGTCGGCCCGTGGAGCGGCGCTCGTACGTCACCCAGATTCGAGGTGCTGAGCCACCGCCCCAGCCAACGAAGTAGGGGCCAACAAAGCAGGGGCAGCAGCTGATGGGTGACTTTGAGGCCGAAATCTCGGCGTTTTTGCAGCAAAACAGCACGTGGCGCCACGAGGGAGATGCCCTGCTCTGCTCGTTTGTGTTCACGGACTTTGTGCAGGCCTTCGGCTGGATGAGCTCGGTCGCCCTGATTGCCGAACGCAACGGCCACCACCCCGAGTGGCGCAATGTGTGGGCGACCGTCGACGTGCGGTTGTGCACCCACGATGCGGGTAACCGCGTCACCACCAAAGACATCGCGCTGGCCACCGAAATGACGCGCTTGGCCGCGCAGCACGCAGCATGACCCCACCCGCCATGCCCCAAAGCCCGCAACCCAAACCATCCATGCTCAAGGCGATTTTCAGCCGCCGTATGTTGGTCTGCGTCTTCTGCGGGTTCGCCTCTGGGATGCCGCTCTATGTCTTGGTTCAGCTGCTGCCCGCCTGGTTGCGAGATCAGGGGGTGTCGCTCAAGAGCATCGCGCTGTTTAGCTTGGTTGGGTTTCCCTATACGTGGAAATTCCTGTGGTCGCCGTTCATGGACCGCATTGTGCCGCCGATTCTGGGGCGCAGGCGTGGTTGGGCCGCGTTCACGCAGCTGGGGCTGGCGATTGCCCTGGCGTCGTTCAGCCTGCTCGATCCAAAGCATGACCTGCAGACCATTGCGGTGGTTGTGACGATCGTCGCGTTCCTGTCGGCTAGCCAAGACATCGTGCTGGACGCCCACCGCCGTGAGTTGTTGCCCGATTCGGAGCTGGGTTTGGGCAACTCCTTTTTCGTCAATGCCTACCGTGCGTCGAGCTTGGTGCCGGGATCGCTCGCCCTCATTCTGGCTGACTTGCTGCCCTGGAGTCAGGTGCACCTCATCGTTGCATCCTTCATGCTACTGGGTGTCGCGACGTCGCTCTGGATGCCTGAGCCCGCTGTAAATGTGCCGCCGCCGCGTGATTTCAAACAAGCCGTTATTGATCCCTTTCACGAGTTTTTCTCAAGGAATGGCGTCAAAAGCGCGATGTTAATTCTTACGTTTATGCTGCTCTACAAAGTCGGCGACAGCATGGCCACGGCCCTCGCGACGCCGTTTTATCTCGACCTCGGGTTCACCAAGACGGAGATCGGCTCGGTCGCCAAGGTCGCGAGCTTGTGGGCATCCATCGGCGGGGGCATCGCTGGCGGTCTGCTCATGCTGCGCATCGGCATCAACCGCGCCCTGTGGCTCTTTGGCGTGGTCCAGGTGATGTCGATTCTTGGGTTTGCCGCCTTGGCTGAGATAGGCCACTCCATTCCATGGCTTTTTGCGGTCGTGAGCTTCGAATACCTCGGTGTCGGGCTTGGCACAGCCGCCTTTGTTGCGTTCATCGCACGCAGCGCAGACAAGCGGTACACGGCAACCCAAATCGCCCTGCTGACCAGTCTCACAGGGGTGCCGCGCACCTTCGCCAACGCGTCAACAGGCTGGATTATCGAACAATTGGGCTACACGCAGTTTTTTCTTCTTTGCACCGTCATCGCGCTGCCGGGTATGGTCTTGCTGCATTGGGTCGCACCATGGGGGGCGGACCCAGAACCGCAGCCGGAGCCTGCCACATGATGAGTCGACGCCGCTTTATGGAGCTGACCGGCATGGCGCTGGGGTCGGTGTCGCTGATTGGGCTGCTGCCCGACGCATGGGCCGCGAAGCCAACGCGCGTGCGCAAAGAGCCTGTCAAACCAGGCATGAAGCCCAAGCGGCCTACCGTCGCGGTGCTGTATTTCGACTACGCTGGTAAGGACGATGAGCTCGCGGTGCTGCGCAAAGGGCTGGCGCAGATGCTGATCAGCGATCTGGCCAGCAATCCGCATATCCGCTTGGTGGAGCGTGCGCGGCTTGAGGCGATTTTGGCCGAGTTGAAGCTGTCGAAGTCGCGAAAAGTGGACGCCAAGACAGCCGCTCGTATCGGCAAGTTGTTGGGCGCGCAATACTTGGTGCTGGGCAGCTACTTCTCGCTGATGGGATCGCTGCGTATCGATGCGCGCCTGGTCGCTGTGGAGACGGGGCGCATCGTTCACAGCACCGGCGCTAACGGCAAGCTGGACGAGTTTCTGACCATCCAAACGAAGGTGGGTTCGGCTATGGCGACTGCGATTGCCGCCGGTTTGCCACCGGTATCGCTTCAGAAGAGCAAGTCCCGTAGCAAGACCTCTCGGCGCAGGCCGCGGCGTCGGCGCCCGAAGCGGCTTCGTACGCGGACCGCGGTGCGCTTCGCCAAGGCCCTGGACGCGAAGGATCGCGGCGACAAGGCTGCCGCTACCGCCCACCTGAAGGCGGTGGTGAAGGAGCAGCCCGCCTTTGGGCTTGCCCGCCAGGAATTGGCGATGTTGGTGCAGTAGCCGCCTGCCCTGCCCTTTGGTCGGGCGAATGGCGCGGTTGGCCGCAGAATTGTGTCGAGTTTGTGGGCTATTGGCTGCAAACTGGCCGTGCAAGCCAGCCCAGGAGCCGCCATGAGTCACAAATCGCAACCCACGGTGCTAAGTCGCCGCCGTTTCTTCGACAAGATCGTCGCTGCTGGTTTTGGTGTGGCATCTGCGTCGGCGCTGACCGGGTTTGCACCTCGCGGGACACCCACCGAAGACGGCATGCATGGCCCAGTGCGCCAAGCGGCGGATGTGTTGCGTATGCCGGTCTCCCCATGGGGCCGGAAGCTGGTCGCACCGTACGACGACGGCCGGCCCCTGACCGCTCATTGGGCTGTGGCCTACGTCGCTCAGGCGCCCGGTGGCGAAGTCATTTTCGTGCTGGTGGACCTGAAAACCGGGGGCCACGCGGAGATCGAGCTGCGTAAGCGGGACCGCCGTGCGCGGGCGCTGGCTGGGTCGCGACACTACGACCTGTTTCTACGCGGTCGGCCGGCAGGGGACGCGCCCGCGCACCTGCGACGGTTAGGCGACCGACTAGCTGGGGTGATTGGGCGCCGTGAGCGGGATGTGAAGGTGGGGCACGTGGCTTGAGACTGTACGCTGGGCAGACCTACTTCGGCACGTCTACTTTGGCACTGGGATCCCGGCAGCATCCGGGCACTTCCGCCCTGCCCTGGGGTGGCCCAACTTCGCGGCGGCACACCAGGCTTTCTGCGCGGCAGCCGCATCGCCAGCCCGTTTGTGAGCGGTGCCCAACAGATACAGCGCGGACGTATTGGTGGGCGCCCGCGTCGTTGCCTCAATGAGCGCCCCAATGGCTTGTGGAAAACGCTTGGCCAGCAAGTGGGCTTGGCCAATGCCAATCATCACACCGGGGCGCTTTGGCTCTCGGCGACGGACCTCTTCAAACGAGGCGAGCGCGGCCACGGCGTCCGCCAGACCTAGCTGTGCGAGTCCCAGGTTGTAGCGGGCACGCTGAAACTCGGGGCTGAGCGCCACCGCTTTGCTCAACAACCCGGACGCCACCTTGGCGCGCATCGACAGCAGGTGGACCGTGCCCTCAACCGTCCACGCGACCGAGAGACTTGGGCACGCGGCACGCGCTGACTTGGCGAGCTCGACAATCGCCGGGTCCGACTTGCCCGCGAGCAGCTGTGCGCGGGCATAGAGGCCCTGAACCTCGGGGTTCTTGCGCTGTGCTGACGTCAAGGCCGCGAGGGTCTTGACCGCCGCCTCGTCCGCGGGGCGCTTGCCGCGAGGCCTCCCGCCATGGAGCGAGGTGACCGCCGCAATGAGGGCGTCCACGGCACCTGGGTCCTTTGTCTGGCAGCTCGCTGGCGCCACGGGCGTACCGTTGGCTGCGAGGGCTTTGGCGAGCTTGCCCCTCTTTTCGCCCAGCGCAGACATCGCGGCGGCGTCTGACTTGGCAGCCTCCGGGTCGGCGGCCTTCGCCGTGGCCGTCACCACAGCAGCCTGTGTCTCGGGCGCTTTCTTTGGCTTGTCCTGCCCATCACCGCCACTCATCGCCCAGCCCACCGCGCCCATCGCGACAATCAGTGCCGCTGCGACAATCTTGACGGTGCCACCGCCGCTGTCACTCGCCGGCGCGGCAGCGGCTGGTGCAGCGGCCTGGGTAGAGGACGCGACCGAAGCCGTGGTTGGCGCGTCGCCAGGTGCGGCGGACGCTGGAGGCGCAACCTGGGCAGTCGTCGCATGTTGTTGGGCATCCGGCTCAGCAGCAGCAGCAGCAGCAGCAGCGGTCTTCGGCTGTTCGCCAAGGGTTGCGTCAGGAGCTGGAGCCTCCACCGTCCCTGCGCTGGTATCGAGCACCGCCTGCGCAAGGACACCCGTCTCCATGCTCTCCAACGCGCTCAGCTGGTCGTCCGCCCCCATCGTTGCAGCGCTGGTGTCCGCGTTGGAGATGTTCGCCACGGGAGCGGGAGCGAGCGCATCGGCGGTCTGCATCAACGCCACATCGCCGGCGGCCACCGTCACGTCACCGACTGTGGGCAATTGGCCGCCTGGATCTTGGTGCGCAGCCCGCGCCCGGCGCATGGCGTCGGGGTCAGCGAGCCTGGAACTCGCGCGCAGCATGTCGTCTGCTTCGTGGAGGGTGTTGCCCTCGGTCACTTTTCGAAGGGCGTCAATCACCGCGGTTGCATCGGCGTACCGCTGGTCAGGTGACTTTTCCAAAAGCTTGAGAATCAGGGTTTCTAGCCGCTTTGGCAGGCGACCGCTGGCGATGGCAGATGGCGGTTTGGGCATATCGTTGGCGTGCATGAACAGCACACGAATCGGCGTCTCTGCGGTAAACGGCACCACGCCGGTTGCCATCTGGTAGAGCAGCACGCCGAGCGAGTAGAGGTCACTGCGGTGATCGACCGGTTTACCCAGGGCTTGTTCGGGCGACATGTACAGCGGCGTGCCGATGAGCGTGCCAGTGCGGGTCAGCGCGGGCTCGCTATTGTCGACGCCGCCCTCCGCGAAGCGCGCGATGCCGAAGTCGAGCACGCGGACCTGGTCTCGCTCGCCGTATTTGTCGATGAGCATGACGTTTTCGGGCTTGAGATCCCGGTGAACGATCCCCTCAGCGTGAGCCGCGCTGAGCGCCCGGGCGATCTGCTCTGCGATGCGCAGCAGGCGGGCCGTTGGGAGCGCGCCAGCGGTTCGCAAGGCTTGATGCAGCGTCTGGCCGGGCAACAGCTCCATCGCTAGAAACAGGCGCCCCTCGTCACTCTTGCCGAAGTCGTACACCCGAATCGTGTTGGGATGCTCAACCTTCGTGGAGGCCTTCATCTCGCGCACGAAGCGTTTGACAGCCGAGTCGCTGTCGCTCAACTCCGGATTGAGCACCTTGAGCGCGACTTCACGGGACATCGACAGCTGAGTCGCCGCGTAGACACAGCCCATGCCGCCTGCACCCAAGCGGCGCTCGATGCGGTAGCGCTCTGCAAAGACGGTGCCCAGCAACGGGTCGTGTTCTGTGGCCATGCAAGTCCTCCGCCGCCGACATTGTCACAGCGAGCGATGGCACTCAACCGGCGCACTTTCATCCTTGGGCAGGCTCAGTGATGGGCGGTGGTGCTACTTTACACACCGAAAGCCCACGAAGCTGGAGCGTTGATGCTCAGCCATCGGCGCGCGGGAGCCGCGATGAACCAAGCGCGGGTCCGTCCCCCAGGCGCCGCCGACGATCACGTGTTGGCGAGGGAGCGACCGCGTGGAGCGGCGCATATCAGGGCCCAGCGGCGCCTTCGCCAGCGCCTTCGCCAGCGCGCTGCGCACGGCGGCATCTGTGGCGAAACATGCGAAGTAGTAGCGGCCCTTGCCCTTTTCCCAGGGCAGTTCGTTGAGGTTTTGCTCGGCAAATCGCAACTGCGCCCCAGCGTGAATGCAGTAGCCTGTCGACCCGGGAGGCGCGTTGCGCAATCGCTTGGCCGGGACGATACGTAAGCGTTTTTGGAGGTTCTTTACGTCCCAGCCGTCCGTGAAGATGTCCTCCGTCCACTCCCAAACGCCGCCGAGCATGTCCCGCAGGCCGAAACGATTGGCCTTTTTCCTGCCGACTGGCTGCGGCGATCCGCGGCTGTTGCCGAGATGCCAGGCGATGTCGTCGGGTTGGCCGTAGTGGCGTCCCTGTGTACCTGCCCCCGCCGCTGCGACCCACTGGGCTTCCGTCGGTAGTCGCGCGCCGATCTTGGCGCAGAATGCACGCGCCTCCTGGTGGGTCACGCGCTCCACGGCACAGCTGGGACAGTCGAAAAACGCCGGACGCCGCCCCATCACCGCATGAAACTGCGCCTGCGTCACTTCGGTGCGCAGCATTTTGAAACCAGACAACTTCACCTGTCGGAAGGGGACGGCGCGCGTCGAACTGCTGACGTAGACGCCGCCGGTGCCAGTGTGGTCACGGCAGGTGCCGGTGATTCGGTCCGCACAATCAAAACTGTGGTTCTTGTACCAACGCGCGCTCTTTTTCGGCTTCGGAAAGCGTGGCCTGTCACTGAGTTGCTTGATGGCCCCACGCCCGAGCCGATTGGGGAGCGCATTTTGTGCGGAATCGGAGCGCGCTTTGCGCTGAATGCCCGCCACGTAGACATGTTGCCCAAAGACGGATTTGTAGGCCTTGGAGTCCTGCTTTGAGATGACATCGATGACGGCGCCAAAGGCCTGGTCGGCTGTGTGCCCGGTCCACAGTCGCCGGCTCATCATCTCGCGCACCGCGCGCGTGGGCAGTACGCCAGTGACCCCAAGTGACTTCAATTTTCGAGCGAACTGAAGCAGCCTCGCCGCCGAGACGCCGCTGACCTGTTTGGCCACGGCTGCCGCCTGCTGCGATGTCGGATCTGCGAGCGCGATCTCGGGCTCAGTGGGCTGAAGACCCAGTTGATAAAGCCCAGCCGGAACTTTCGCCCAGGAAAACTGGGCTCTTTTTGGCTTTTTGGCTGGCTTGGGGCGCTTCGGCTCGCGATCGTAGGCACATCGAAAGCCGACATCATGGCCAGCGGGTGTGTTCATGGGCGTCTGCGTGCGCAGGCAGGTAGCAGGATCGGCTGGGGCGTCCTGGTAGGAACAGCCGAAGACCTTGGCAGGGCTATCAGCGACCCATTCACGGGCATTGCCGACCAAGTGGGCGACGCCTGAGGGGCTCTCACTGGCGGGGTGAGCTCCGGTCGGCGCCATCCAACCATAGCGATCCCACGGGAGATGGGCGCCTGGGTCGCCCGCTTTACACCCGGCAGAGGTGCGACGCCGAAACGCCTGCCAGCTGCAGACCACACGGTCCTTGAGGTTGCCGTGAGCGCCGTGCCACCCACCGTCTGCGTGCCAATAGGGGCGACCCTTCGCGTCAAGTGCTGCGGTCAACAGCTCCGTGGCACGTGGTAGGCGACCGCCGCGCCAAGCACAGTAGCGGGCGGCGTCGCCGTGCGTCGCCCAGGTCAGAGGCAGCGAATTGTTTTCGATGGGAAGGCAATGCGTGGGTTGGTCGCCGCGAAAGTCGATGGGCTCCCGGCGACCTTTGCCGATAGCGCAGTGCGTCGACGTCATCTCTCGGCAGGCGCCAGCCTTCACGCATGCGTCGTAGCCCATCACGGAGACCTCGTCCCGATCGAGAAAGTAGGGCTTCGTGGCCAAGGCCGCGGAGATGGGATGGGCGAGCGGAGCCGGCACTGTCGCGCGGCGACCTTTCGGTTCGATGGGCCGAATGGGCGCGGCGGATTGCCCGGCGCGAGCTGCGGCAGCCCACAGGATGGAGACCTCCATGCTGCTGGCGGGTGCCGCGATCATGGCCGATCGAATCTGCTGGCGAATCTCGCCAGACTTGGGCCAACCGTGCGCTAGGACGTACGCTGCTGAGACCTCCGAACGGTAGCGCCACCGCTGGCCGACCGCGTTGGCATCCTCGTCCGCCCGCGTCGCCTGGTCCCAGACTGACTGAAAGTTGCTGCGCTTGCGGCAGACGGACAGCAAGGGCGTTGCCCAAGCGTCCCGCCCTGTGCGCGCCGCCCGCAGCGCGCCCGCCCACTGGACGAGCTCCCCGTAGGCCCTGATGGTGCGGCTACGCGCTGTCAGCAGCGGGCACACGGCAAAGATGGCGCTATAGAGCCCAGGCTCCGTGGAGAGTTCCCAGGCTGCGACGCTCTGCGGCAACGCGTCGATGTAGTCGCGCCACAGACCGAAAGCCGCGGCACGTCGTCCCGCGGTGGCGAGGGCCTGGGTGTGCATTGACGGAGCCGAAAATAGCGGCATCACCTGCAAGCCACGGTCGGATGCGAGCGACCCGGTGGACGAGCGGTATTCCAACTTTTTGCCCTGACTTGCGCGGTAATAGCGGCCAGTCCCCACCACACGCAGCTTGCCCGCGCCGGGGCCCGTGCCGTACACCAGTGGGCGCACAATCCCCATGTGAGACAGGTTGCGACCCGGACGGTTGAACTCCAATAGGTCGCCGGTCGCCAGGGCAGTCGGCTGACCAGCATAGAGCACAGGCAGCGCCACGCGAGCCTTGTCGGTCGGCAGCGGCGAAGACCAAAGCCCCACGACCGGGTCGATGAGCACTTGGCCGCCGCGGTCCGTCTTCTTCAAGGGCGACAGTCGCATACCCAGCATAGGGTATTTTTGGCGACCCACGGAGCCGATGCCCTCGCCCCGACGCCAGGCAGACCCGGTGACGCGCTTGGGCCACGCGCGCTTGAGTTCGTGCGGCTGCCCTGCCCCATCTGTCCAACGAATCACCTGGCTGGCCGGCACTTCGCGCACCGCCACCTGCCAGACCGCAATCTCGCTCTCCGGCGGCAGCGCACGCGGCACCAGCCGCAACACCTTGGCGCCAACCGCCACCGTGACGTCGGTCACGTTGGGCTCGGCGAATCGCAATTGCAGCAGGAGTGGCCAGCGGTTGCGACCGGTTTGCTCCACGACCGTCGAACGGACCGCCCAAGCGTGAGCAGTACCACGCTGCTGCCGCGTGCTGGGCAGGCGTTTGCGCAGCTGGGTGACGTGGTTGGCCACAAAACCTCGCGCCGCGTCCCTACCTGCACGGTCGAGAAAGGCTGCGTCGAAAGTAGCTGCGGTCTTTGCGTCACCAAGAGCGGCGGACAGCGCCAACCCTAACGCCACGGCTTCAGCCCGCTGCTGACCGGTTGGGTTCGGCTGTGCCGGCATCGCGATGGCGCGCAGTCTCAGATACGCCCGCACCACGTCTTTCGCTGCGAGGCGGGCGAGAAGTGGGGTTGTCGCGGTGCCGCTGAACATCGGCGAATCCATCCGCGCGACCGCCGCTCCGCGATTGTGAGCCAGTCCGCACACCCGCTTGACTCGTTCGGCGTCCACACCCGGGTAAGACTCAGCCGGCGCGCTCAAGCACAGGGCCCATAGCGCGTCGATGGCCTTGGGCTTGAGCCGCAGCGCAGCCTGTGCATCCGCTGTCGCTTTGGCCTTGGCGCCGCGGTTGAGATGAACCTTGTGGTTGGACCAGAACTCGACGGCCGTCTGCGGTGAGACGATGAGCCCGCCGGCGCGTTCGACAACTGACGTGCGTTTTTCCAGCGCAGCCACGCGCTTGCCCAGCTTCTCCAGTCGCTCCTGGGCACGCGCAAAGGACGGATCAGCCGACAATGCAGCTCGAAACGCTGATTCTGCCGCTTTCTTGTCGCCGCGGTCGTGGGCATCCAAGCCGCGGGAGTAGGCCCGCAACGCCTTCCAAGACCGCGTCTGACTGCGGCCCATCTTCATCCGCTGCAGTGGCGACAACTTCACGCCAAAGCCGGTCAACAGCTTCTTCGCGAGCTGCGCCTCCACCGCAAAGAACTGTTTTTGCGATCCGACGGCGCTGGCCGTGACCATGACCTCGCCGGTCTCGACGCTCACGATACGGGCATCTAGGCGGAGCTTCGGTGCCCAGGCGGTCACGGTGCCGACGACCATCAGCTCCGCGCCCAGCATCTTGCCGGCTTTCTGGGCGGTCTTCGGGTCGATGTAGCGGCTCTTGTTGAGCTTGAGTTCAGCGATGACCGCCGCGATGCGTTCCCGCTCCACCAGCCGCAACTCTTGGCTCACCGCCAAGTCCGTGGTGAGCATATCGGCGAGGCCTTTGCTGACCGCGGCGAACCGCTTGCTGCCCGTCTTATTGGCAAACGGACTGACCGCTAGCGTGAGCCCCTTCGCCGCAAAAGCGCCGGAAATTGGGGCTTGTAGCGCCAAAACGACAAGGATGGCGACCATGAGACATCTTCGAGTGTTCATGGCCACCATCCTAGCAGCGTTGCGCTGTGTTTTCTCTCAGTCCTACTGCGGGCCGGTGCCGTTGACCTCGCCAATCGTGAAGCCCTGGAAGTCGATGGCGTCCTTGCGAGCCAGCGCCAGCTTCTTCTCGACGTCGAGGAAGGTGCCCCAGTAGTTCTTAGTGGCGTTGATCTTGCCGCTGCTCGTGGCTGCCGTGAGCTCGGTCGTGAGGTTGGAGCCGCGGTAGTAGATGTTGTAGACCGTCGTCGAGCCGTAGTAGGACGACCCGCTCTTGTCGTAGACCTGCGCCACAATCGACGTTGCGCCGTGGCTGCTGATGTCCTGCCAACGCGCCGACGACGAGCCGGTAGCGCTGATCAGGATCTTCCCGGTCTTGCTCAATCGCACATAGCCGCGGATGTAGTTGTACTTCGAGTAGTCATACTCGCTGAATCGCCAATGAATGGAGTGGACCTTCTCGCCCTTGGGCCCCTTCCACATCGCCGAGGTTTTGGCGGTGTCGTACTCCTTGCCATTGGTCGCCGCGGTCAAGGCCGTCGTGGTGACACCGCCACCCTCCTTGACGGAGTTGCCGTAGATGTTGTTGCCAGACACCGACGTTGCGGGGCTCTTGTAGGACTCGCTCATGAGCAGGATGCCCTCGTGGTTGTTGTACTTGATGTTGCTCTTGGTCACGGACCCGGCGGCGCTGCCCCGCACCCAGACACCGACGCCGTTGTAGTTGATGTTGAGCTGAGTCAGCGTCGGCTTGGCCTTGACGACGATGACGCCCGCCTTGTTGTTCTTGTTGATGTTGAGGTTCTTCAGGACGGTGGATGTGCCGGATCCCGAGAAGTAGGCGCCCGCGTTGCCGTTGCCCTCGATCTTGCCGCCATCCACGAGCCCGGACGCGTTGTTAGCCCACAGCCCGTGGCCGCCGTTGTCGGTGAAGGTCACCTTCTTCGCCGTCCAGGTCGTTCCGCCGTTGACGTGTAGACCGTTGCTGTAGTTCTTGCGGAGGGTCACGTTGGTCAACGTGTGTTTGCCCGACTGCAGCTCGAGGCCATGTGACCCATATTCGATGATGGTGTGCGTCAGCGTCGCGGCGGACTTGGAGCCGTAGACCTTGATGTTCTCCCAAGCGCGGCTCTTGTTAGTGGTGTCGGCCGGGCCAATGAGCACAGGCTGAGCGCTGGTTCCGTTGGTTGTCAGCACGCCATAGATATTCCAGTACACGTCGCCCACGCCGTTGCCATCCTTGTCGTGGCGCACGATGCTGATCTTGGTGCCCGGCGCGACAGTGACTGATTTGCCGGAAGGAACGGTGAGATCGCCTGTGATCCAAACCTGACCGTTCCAGGATTGATTCGACGCGATGGTCTCGCCGCCGTAGTAGGGCGCGCGGGTCCACGTCTTGTCGAAGTACTTGCCCACGAAACCATCTAGGTTTGCAGCGCCCGGCTGCGACAAGCCGACCACAGACAAGACATTCGGAAACACACCCCAGTAGTTGTGCCGAAGGTCGACAGTCTTGCTGTACGTCACGACGGATGCCTCACGCTTTTCACCCTTCTTGGTCCAGGCAGCGGCGTAGATGGTCGTGGATCCATAGTAGGATGAACCGCTCTTGTCGTACACTTTCGCGACCAACTGCGAGGCTTTGGGCGAGACAGTACGCCAGCGCTTCGACGACGAAGAGGTGAAGCTCAGCAACGCGCCGGTGTTCCCATTCACATACCCACGGACGTAGTTGTACTTCGAGTAGTCATACTCACTGTAAGCCGCGAGGATCATCTCAACCAAGCCGCCGTTCGGCGTCTTCCAAACGCTCGACAGCTTGTTGGTGTTGTACTCCTTGCCGGTGGTCGCGGCGGACTTGTTGACCGGACCGGCCACCCGCGCGCCGACGGTCGCATTTTCAGTGATATTGTTGATACGGAAGGCCACCTGCGGGTCGTACGTGGTGAGCGCGTAGAGGCGCAGCCCCTCGTATGCGTTGTTACTAATGATCGATTTGGTGACCAAGCCGCTGGCGTATCCGGCCACCTCAATACCTGCCAACCCATTCACTTCCACCTTGTCGCCGGTCATGTTGAGGGTGAGATTGGCGCTGCTGGTGTTGTAAGTTTTGACGCCGCTGTTGCCATTGCTCGACCAAGTACTGCCCGCACTGTTCGCCGATCCGCCGTTGGTGACATACAGACCGTGGTTCAGGTTGTCTTTGCTCGTAGCGGCCGTCAGCGTGGCTTTGCCTGACGAGCCCACGTGGATACCCGTCTGGTTCTGTTGGAAGATGGCGTTGTTGATGGTCGCCTGGTTGCGCACTTCGAGACCGGTCTGGGCGTACTCGAAAATCGCCCAGTCGATCACGCTGCCGGCGCCCTGCAGCTTCACACGATTCCAGCCTTTTCCAGCCGTTTTGGTCTTCCCGTAGACCGTAAATACAACCGGTTCATCCTTTGTGCCTTTCACGACGAGCTTGCCGCTCACCACCAGGTCGAAGTCCCCGACGCCATCCTTATTTTGGTCGATGGGCGCAAACAGGACACTCGTGCCTGGTGCGACTGTGAGCACATTGCCGCTGGGCACAACGAGGTCGCCGGTCACGACGACGGTGCCTGTCCAAGTCGTGGTCTTGACGGTGCCGCTAACCGTCAGCGTGGAGCTCAGGGTGATGTTCTTGGTACCCACGGTCTCCTGGCCCGCTTCGTCGCGCACCGCCACCTTGATGGTGAACTTGCCCTCTTTGGCGTAGGTGTGCTCGTAGACCTTGCTCGTGGCCCAGGCGGTGTCCCACTTGCCGTCATTTTCCCAGTCGACGCGCACCTGCAGTTTGGCCTTGGCGCTCTCGGTGTCGCTGACGCCATTGGCATCTAGCACGACCTTGAGCTTGCCGCTCACCACCGCCGTGAAGCTTAGGTTGGGTTTGTCATTGGCGATGAGCAAGCTCACTGGCTTGCTGCTGCCGGGCGTGCCGGCGCTATCGGTAGCGGTTGCAGTTAAGATGGCCTTGCTGCCGGTCTTGGCGGTCGCAGGCACCGTCCACTTGGCCTCGTAGGGGGCGGTCGTGTCTGTGCCAATGCTCTTGCCGTCGACGAAGAACTCCACCTTGACGATCTTCTTCCCTGCCGGCGGCGTGGCGTCGACGATCATCGGGATGATGTCGCCCTGGGTGACCTGCTTGCCGTCAAAGGGCTTGATGATGTTGACCGAGGGTGGGGTGCCAGCGGTCGCCTTGATGGTGCAGGAGGCTTTTGCCGTAGCGTTCTTGTTGTCGGTAACGGTCAGGTTGACGGTGAATGTGCCCGCCTTCTTGTACGCGTGGTTTACCTTTGCGACCGAACCTGTCTTCGTAGCTGATCCGTCACCCATGGCGAAGGCGTACTTAGCGATGACACCGTCGTCGTCGCTCGATCCAGACGCGTCGACGCTGAAGGTCTGATTGAGGGCGACACTCCCCGGGCAGACGAGCTTCGCTGTAGGGTATTTATTGCCCGCACTCACGCCGACAACGCACGAAGCGGTGGCCGTCGCGCCTTCATTGTCGATGACGCTGAGCTTGACTGTGAACGTGCCGGCTTTCTTGAACGTGTGATTGACCTTGGGAGTGGCGCTCTTGACCGCGGCGGTGCCGTCGCCAAAGTCGAACGTGTACTGGTCGATCTGCCCTTCCGGGTCGTAGGAGGCGCTGGCATCGAACTGCAGCAGTGCCCCCGGCGCACCACCACCTGGGCATGCGATCTTGGCCACCGGCGGCTTGTTGGCCGCGATGTTGAGCGAGCCTGGCGTAGGTGACGCCGTGTCCTTGAAGTCCTTGACGTTGTTGTCGGTGTCCGAGCCGGCTTTGTCCCGAGCGAGGCTGTGCCCAGCGACGACATCAACCGTCGGCGTGCCCTCTCCGCCAAATTTCTTGCCGGAGAAGTTGCCGTAGCCGATGGCGTCCACGATTTTACCGCCGTAACGCAGTTGCACGCTATCGGGACCGTTTTGGTAGTCGATGGTAGACGTTTTCTGGTCGGCCTGATCCGCGATGGCCTTCGGCGCTGAGCTGTGGGCGACGAGGTAGAGGCCATCGCTGCCGATCTTGCCGGTCAGCTTGACCGAGTTGTAGAGCGCGCCGCCGTCGCCGTTCAAGCC
>JAGSHB010000235.1 GCA_023954815.1 Myxococcales bacterium
AGCGACTGTACGGACTCGAACGCATGTACGGATACCAAGTGCGACGCTGGCAAGTGTAAGACGACGTTCAACACCAAGCCGTGTGACTCGGGCACGCCGTGCTCATTAGGCGACGCTTGCTCCAGCGGCAAATGCACGGCTGGGTTTAAGACCTGGGTGACCACCGAAGCCGGGTCCGGTTATGCCGCCTTCAGCGACGGGCCCAAGTTGAAGGCCAACCTCAACTACCCCTACGGCATCACGTTCAACGCGGCAGGGGAGCTGGTCTTCGCCGACTACAGCAATCATCGGGTCCGCAAGGTGGACACCAACGGCGCCGTTGTAACGGTCGCTGGTGGCGCGGCTGGCTACGTCAACGCCAAGGGGAGTCAGGCGCGCTTCCGCAATCCACGCGGAATCGTCGGTGACGCCTCGGGCAACGTCTTTGTCGTCGACGGCAACAACTACTGCGTGCGCAAGATCGACAAGACGGGCGTTACCACGCAGTTCGCCGGTACGTGCACAAAGCGCGGCTACTACAACGGTGGAACTGTGTATGGGGCCGCGGGCACGGCGCAGTTCTACACGCCGACAGGGATCGCGCTGACCGCAGATGGCACCATGTATCTGGCGTTGAACTACAAGCACTCCATTGCGCGGATCGACAGCACTGGCAAGGCGGTGCACTTCAGTGGTGGCAATCACCGTGCTTACCCTGGCTACAAGAATGGTCTGGGGTCGGCGGTGCGCTTCCGCAACCCCATGGGGCTCGACGTCGACACCGCGGGCAACCTATTCGTTGCAGACAACGGCAATCACGTCATCCGAAAGGTAACGCCAGGCGGCGAAGCGACGACTGTCGCCGGTACGGGGAGCTACGGTCACGTCAATGGTGCGGCTTCAACGGCTCGCTTTTACCACCCCCATGGCCTCGCCGTTCGCGGTGACGGCGCCATCTTCGTGGCAGACCACTACAACAACCGCATCCGCAAGATCTTCGGTGGACAGGTGTCGACGATTGCGGGTACCGGCGCTACTGGTGCGACCAACGGCATCGCCTCATCGGCCCGCTTCTATCGCCCCATCGATGTTGCCATCGGCAAGGACGGAGCGGTGTTCGTCACCGACTACAACAACCATCGCGTGCGCGCCATCAAGGACAGCCTGAACAACTGCAACATTAACAGTGTCTGCTACACCGAGGGCATCACCAAGCCTGGCAACCAGTGCGCGAGCTGCGTTCCCAAGACCAGCACGAAGGCCTGGAGCAACTCGATCAAAGGCACTGTCTGCAATGACGGAGATGTCTGTACGCACACCGATGGCTGCGATGGAAATGGGTCCTGCGCGGCGACGAAAACGGTCTGCAATGACAACGACAAGTGCACGGCTGACAAGTGCGACGCCAGCAGCGGCAAGTGCATCTTCACGCCGATTATCGGCTGCGGCGGCTACTGCAACGTCGCCAAGGACTGCGCCGACGGCAACGCCTGTACCGACGAGAAGTGCGACGCGGGCAAGTGCAAGGTCACCAACAACACCACCCCCTGCAGCACCGGCACGGCTTGCTCACTAGGCGATGCGTGCTCGGGCGGCAAGTGTGTGGCTGGGTTCAAGACCATGGTCGCGACCTACGCTGGATCGGGCTACCCCAGCTTCAGCGATGGCCCTGCGCTGAAGGCAAACCTGCACTACCCGTACGGGATGGACTTCAACGCAGCGGGTGAGCTGGTCTTCGCGGACCACAACAATCATCGTGTGCGCAAGGTGGACGTCAACGGTAGCGTTGTGACGATTGCAGGTGGTGCGGCTGGCTACGTGAACGCGAAGGGCGCGCAGGCCAGGTTCCGCAATCCGCGCGGGGTCGTGGGCGACAAGGCAGGCAACATCTATGTCGTCGACGGCAACAACTACTGCGTGCGCAAAATCGACAAGACGGGCGTGACCACACAGTTCGCTGGTACGTGTACCAAACGTGGTTACTACAACGGTGGCACGGTGTTCGGTGCGGCTGGAACCGCACAGTTCTACACGCCGACCAGTCTCGCTTTGACAGATGACGGCGTGATGTACCTGTCGCTCAACTACAAGCACTCCATCGCGCGCATCGATACAACCGGCAAGACCGTGCACTTCAGCGGTGGCAATCATCGGGCCTACCCGGGCTACACCAACGGTTTGGGCTCAGCGGTGCGCTTCAGGAACCCGGTCGGGCTCGATGTCGATGTCGCAGGCAACCTGTACGTGGCGGATAACGGCAACCACGTCATTCGCAAGGTGACGCCTGGCGGCGAGGCTACGACAGTCGCTGGTACCGGATCGTATGGGCACGTCAACGGTGCGGTGGGTGGCGCTCGCTTCTACCATCCCCACGGCGTGGCGGTGCGTGGTGACGGTGCGATCTTCGTGGCCGACCACTACAACAACCGTCTCCGCAAGATCTTTGGCGGGCAGGTCAGCACTGTCGCCGGCACAGGCGCGACCGGCGCGACCAATGGAGAGGCGACCCAGGCCCGATTCTACCGGCCGCTCGACGTCGTGATTGGCAAGGACGGTACGGTCTACATGACCGACTACAACAACCACCGCATCCGTTCGATCAAGGAGAGCGCCAACAACTGCAGTATCAGCGGTGTTTGCTACACCGAGGGCGTGCTCAAGCCGGGAAGTCAGTGCGCAAGTTGCGTACCTAAGACCAACGCGAAGGCGTGGAGCGACTCGGCCAAGGGGACTGTGTGCAACGATGGCGACCCCTGCACGGTCAAAGATGGCTGCAACGGGCTCGGTGCTTGTAGCGCAACCAAGACGGTCTGCAACGACAGCGACAAATGCACGAACGACAAGTGTGATTCGGTCAGCGGCAAGTGTGTCTACACACCGATCATCGGATGCGGTGGCTATTGCGGGAAAGACACCGACTGCAAAGACGAAAATCCCTGCACCGACGACAAGTGCGCAGGTGGAAAATGCGCGTTCACCAACAACACCAAGCCGTGCACGAGCACCGAGCCTTGTTCGTTGGGTGATGTGTGCAGCGCAGGCAAGTGCGTGGCCAAGGGGCTGACCGCCGTGAAGACCGTGGCGGGTAGCGGCTACCCTGGCTACAAAGATGGTTCTTGGGAGGTCGCCCAATTCAACCAGCCATACGGCATGGTGCGCCGCAAGGATGGCACGGTGTTCATCGCGGATTACAAGAATCACCGGATTCGCCGGCTGAGCAACGCCGGCAAGGTGACGACCATCTCGGGCAGTACTGCGGGCTATACCGACGGCTTCATCACAGGCGCAAAATTCCACGGCCCCATCGATATGACCATCGATAGCACCGGCAACCTGTACGTGTGTGAGCACACCGGACATCGCATTCGTAAGATCGACGTCAAGGGACAGGTGACGCTGCTCGCTGGCTCCACCGGCACGAGCTATGGCTACACGAACGGCAAAGGGTCGGCGGTGCGGTTCCGCAACCCCTACGGTATCGACGCTGCAGGCAACGGCACGGTCTTCGTCGCTGATCACGGCAATCATGCCATCCGCCGTGTGGAGGCAGACGGTTCGACGACCACCATCGCGGGAAATGGCTATGGTTACCACGGCTTCGCTGATGGGTCGGGGGCGGCCGCGCGCTTTTACAATCCGATCGATCTGGCGTTCACCAATGGCTACCTCCTGGTGACCGACTACTACAACCATCGGATTCGCAAGGTCGAGATGAACGGGAAGGTCACCACGTGGGCTGGAACGGGCTCGGCATCGTACAAGGACGGCGCCAAGCTGCAGGCCTACATCCGCTACCCACGGGCCATTGGCGTCGACGCGGTGGGGGACGTCTGGTTTACGACCAACTACTACCGCCTGCGGCGTGTAAGTGGCGGTGTCGTGAGCACCGTCGCCGGCAACCCAAGTCTCACCGACAAAGACGGCTACGGCACCAGCGCGGGCTTTGGCTACGTATCAGGAATGGAGTTCACCCCCGATGGCGGCTTGCTGCTGGCGTCCACCAGTGCGCATCGCATCAAGTCGGTGAAGATGAGCGCCAAGAACTGCAAGGTTGGCGAAGCCTGTATTCGTGACGGCTTCACCAACGCCGCCAACACCTGTCAACTCTGCGACTTTGCCAAGAAGAAGGATGGCTGGACGACGCTCGCCGCGGGCACTGTCTGCACGGATGGCAAACCCTGCACAACACCAGATAAGTGTGATTCGTCGGGTAGTTGTAAGGCAGGGCCAGTCAATTCGTGCGACGACAAGGACATCTGCACCAAAGACAGCTGCAACGCGCTCAGCGGGCAATGCGTCAACGCTCAGATCCCTGGTTGCTTCTAGTTCCGGTCCGTCCCGGTGAGCGTTCGCGCCATCATCTGTTACGTGAGCAGCAGGGGCTACCGCAGGGCGAGGGGCTGACCTAACCGTTTGCCCCGTCGCTGCACCACGTACCTACCACCGCGCACCCGAATGCGCGGCGGCACATGCGTCTGCTCAAAGGCGTCGTACCCGGGCTGCAGTTCGTCCCAAAAACCGCGCCACTTCGCCCTATCCGGGGTCGCTGCGCTCAACTTCGCTCGCCTACGAGCCGTCATCCGAAACGGGAAGATGTGAATCGGCACACGGGTCTGTCCGCCCCGGGTCAGCGCGTCTTCGGTCAGGGCGTAGATCTCACGGATCTTGCGATCGGTCATGGCGAGACATCCAGCCGAGACGCAGTCGCCGTGCACCATAATCGCGCTACCCGTGCGTTTGTGGGCGCGGTCGTAACGGTTGGGGTAGCCGACGTTGAACGACAGATGATAGCTACTGTGGGGATTGAGCCGTCTCTTGGTCACGAGATAGAAGCCCTCCGGCGTCTGATAGTCCCCACGGCGCAACTTGGGGCCCAACCCACCACTGAAAGTGCAGATGCGGTACGAGCGAAAGAGGGCATACGTGGCGCCTCGCTTGGCAAAGACTTCAAACGTCCGGCTGTGCTTGAACACGCGGATGAACAGGTGCGCGTTGGGCTGAAAACCAGCCCTGCGCATTGCGAGGTGGAGCCGCTGCCGCACCTTCTTCATGGTCTGCTTGCTGGCCGCACGTGTATGGGGTCGGCCTTCGTCAGCGTGGTCATTGAGCGCCAAACCACCGAGTACAATCAGGAGTACAGCCCCTGTCCCCACCAGAAACAACGCCATTTTTGTCCGCGGACCGAGTGACATGTGGCTCATGGTGATGTCTCCGGGCCGGATTTCGAGCGGTTGCGCACGAGCCGTAGTCCGACGTTGAAGTAGTGGGCATTTGGGGGGAGGGCGAAGCGGTTGGCTGCCCGGCAGTCGCGGGCATCGTTGTACCAACCACCGCCGCGGCTGATAGCGAGCGACGTGACCCGACTACCTTTGACCATGGGTGTTGCGTCGCGTGGCCAGACCCACTCCCAGACGTTGCCAATCATGTCGTACAGGCCCCATCGGTTGGGCTGTAGACCGCCGACGGGCTGCGGACCGCACCCGCTGCTCGTGCCGTCGCGCCCCCGCCACCCGGTGCAGTCGGCGGCGCCCCGGTACGACGCGCCATTGTGTCCGCCGTGCCAGGCGATGCGGTCGAGTTTGGGGGCATTGCGGCGCTCGGTGATGGCGATCTCGCCGATGTACGTGGCCTGCTGCGTGCCGGCTCGGGCTGCCATCTCCCACTCGGTCTCGCTGGGGAGTCGATAGCCCGGGCATTCAGGGCCAACAGACGTGGCTGAAGCGCACTGGCGCCGGCCGTCTGGGTCCTTCGCGCAACCTTTCAGGCTGTAGCAGGTCGGCAACCTGGCGGCGCGTGAGCTTGCGTTGGCAAAGGCCAGCGCGTCCCAGAACGTCAGGTTCTCGGCAGGGCAGGAGAGGCCGCACCCCGGAAAGCTCGACGGATTGGTCGGCATCAGCGCGGCCCACTGCCCCTGGGTGACCTCGGTCTTGCCAATGATAAACGAGCGCGTGACCTGTTCGGTGCGCTGGTGCTCGTCCCTATCTCTCGGCAGGCTCCCCGGCGGGGTCCCCAGGTGCGCCGGGCCCGCAGCGATGGCTACAAAGCCGTTTGGCGGTGGAGATGTTGCCCCAGGTGTGGGCCGAACGGTCGCGGCCAGCGCCTGGACGGCGGCTCGAACCTGCACTTGCGCTCGCTTGTCGCTGCCGTGGCGCCGGATGAACGTCCGCAGGGCTTGGGCCCTAGCCGCAGCAGTCACATGGGGCAGGGCCAGCCATCGATTGAGGCGAACGTAGTCAACTGCCGGTGACGAGTGGGCGCGTCGGGCCTCAAACGACCGCCAAGCCGCACACGCATCTCGCAGTGCGGTGCGATACATCGACGCGCCAGGTCGGTCAGCAAGTCGACACCACGCCTTGCGCACAACAGCTGGCGGGGTCTTGGTCACCTTCTCCGCGTCCAGGGCGCGCTGAATCTCGCGCTCCATGGCGACATCGGCCCGGTCGTAGGTTGCGCGGCTCACAAAACGGGTGCGGGGGCGCTTTATCGCCACCGTAGCCGCTGCATCGGAAGCCGCGGATGCAGCGGCCGTGCCGCTTGTCTGGGGGGCGACCGGCGGCGACAGCAACGCGGGCTTGGTTCGCCTTGAGGTTCGGGTAGGGCGGAGCGATTTGGCGTCGTTGGTCGCCCGGCGCCCACCCACAAAGACGAATTCACCCTCACCGGCGCGCCCTGATTGTGGGTGCTGCTCGGTCCGCCACTGCTGCTGGGCCGTTCGCGCGACCTCAGGTTTGACGAAGGCGACCAGCTCGTCGGAGGTCACAACGCCATCACCATTGCCGTCGGCCTCGCCGGCGATACCGCGCAGGACGAAGTGGGTAAACAGGCCCGCCCCCTGCCATTCGTTCGCCTGCTCGTCACGACCACCGGCGACCAGCGCAACACGCACCCGCCGACTGCTGATCGCCTCCAGATAGCGCTCCATCGCTGGCCGCAGACCGACGCTCCGCGTGCTCAGGGCGAGACCGCTATAGCAGGCGTCCGCGAGCAACATCACATGCTTGGCCGGATAGCGCCCAAACCAGCGCACCACCTCGGTCATGGCTAACCCTGTGGTCGCAGGGCGTTTCGGGTCGCCGTCGACCGGCATCAGGTAGCCAACGGCATCGGCCCCATCTCCTTGGGAGACCCCATGGCCAGCGAAGTACACCAAGACCCGGTCGTCAGGCCGCGTCGACTGCGGTAGTTGGTCGCCGAGCAACTCGGCGAGCCGTGCGCGCGTCGCCTGAGGGCCGAGGAGCAGTCTCGTGGTGAATCCGCGCGCACGCAGCATGGCCGCCATGGCGCGGGCGTCGCTCTCGGCGCTCCGCAGGTGGGGCAGGGCGCCGTAGCGGTCGATGCCGATGACCACGGCCAGGGAGCGCTCGTAGAGCACGAGGTCTTTGGGTAGCTCGCCGGGCTGGCCGACGGCAATGCGCAACTTGTGGCTTGGCTGTGCGAAGGGACGGAGGACGGGCGGCGAGGCCCGGTCACAGCCGCTCAGTGTAATCAGGACGCCAAGCCAGACAGCAAAGGCGGAAACCGCTCGCCAGCTACGCTCGCCGCGGCGGACCCGTGGACGCGCTACCCAATACGACTGCACCCGCCGCCCCACAACGCCTCCCACAGAGAGCACCTAGGCTCCCCAAGGGGTAGACGCATGGCATGGCGAAAGGGTGTGCGGAAGCTTCGGTTACTGGCTGGACTTGTGTTCCACGTAGCAGATGACGTCCGCGGCTTGCTGGTCGGTCAACTTGGCGTCGAACGGCGGCATACCGTCACCGCCGTCGAGCAGCATGCCGAGCAAGTCTTCCTTTCCGTGACCGGATGCGTGCTCGATGAGGTTTGGCACTTTGCCTGCGCCCTTCAGGTTCTCGCCGTGGCAACCCGTGCAGTGCTCTTGGTAGACGAGCTCGCCAGCTGCGCTATTGGCCGACAGCGCAGCGATGGTCGGCACCCGTGGGTTCTCCGAAGCGCACCCGACGGTCATGGCAAGCACGGCGATGGCTATGAGGCACAGAAGCTGGCGATTCATGGCG
>JAGSHB010000280.1 GCA_023954815.1 Myxococcales bacterium
GCCGAGCCAGAAGCCGAAGCCCTGCTCGAAGGTCTCGGTATCCCGCCCGAGCTCTTTCAAGAGAAGATGGCGTCGCTCTCAGGCGGCATGAAGGTCCGCGTGCTCCTCGCTCAGGCGCTGTTCGGCAAGCCCGAAGCCATGATGCTCGATGAGCCGACAAACCACCTTGACCTCGACACCATCTCCTGGCTGCAGAACTTCCTGATGGGCTACCGCGGTACGCTCGTCGTCATCAGCCACGATCGTCGTTTCCTCAATGATATTTGCACCCACATCGCCGATATCGACTACGAGGCGATCGTCACCTACCCCGGTAACTACGACGACATGGTTCGCATCAAGGCCGAGATTCGCGGTCGGGTCGACTCCCAGGAAGCCCAGAAGCAGAAGAAGGTGAAGGCGCTCAACGATTTCATTCAGCGCTTTTCGGCCGGTAGTCGGGCCTCGCAGGTCAAATCCCGCAAGAAGCAGCGTGACAAGCTCAAGCCCAGCGACGTCAAACGTTCGAACATCGCGCGGCCGTACATTCGCTTCGACGTCGGCGAGGAGAGCGGCAAGCACATCGTCGATGTTCAGGAGCTGAGCAAGGGGTTCGAGGGCGAGAAGCTCTACAGCGAGTTCCGCGCCCACGTAAACCGCGGCGAGCACATCGGCATCATCGGCCGTGATGGCGTCGGTAAGACCACCATGCTGCGCATGCTCATGGGCGAGCTGCAGCCCGACGAGGGGACGCTTGAGTGGGGCATGAACACCGACATCGGCTACATGCCCCAGGAGCACGAGGACACGATCGAAGGCGGCAACACCATCGATACCTGGCTGCACGGCTTCAAGCCCGGTGCCGATCTGGAAGACATTCGTGGGTTGCTCGGTCGCATGCTGTTTCGCGGTGACGAGGGCAAGAAGTCGACCAACGTCCTGTCCGGTGGCGAGCGTGTGCGCATGTTGATGTGCAAGATGATGCTCTTGCAGCACAACACCCTGGTGCTCGACGAGCCGACCAACCACTTGGATCTGGAGAGCATCTCGGCGCTCGCAGAAGGGCTAGCCGCCTACAAGGGCACGCTCTTCATCGCGACGCACGATCGCGATCTGCTGAGCGAGGCCTGCACCCGGATCTGGTCGATCCGCGACGGCGTGATGACGGACTTCCGCGGCTCCTACGCCGAGTTCGAAGAGCGCTACGGGTAGTTGCTCAGGTCTTCGAGCTAGTTTGAGTAAGTTTTGAGCGAGTCTTCGAGCTAGTTTTGATGTCCGCGCAGGACCAAGACCGGCAGCGGGCTCAGTTGCAGGACCCGTTCGCTCGTCGAGCCGAGTAAGATCGTCTCCACCGGGCCCCGGCCATGGGCGGGGACGACGATGAGGTCCGCGCGACCCTCCAGCGCAACCGCCACGATCGCAGCACCAGCTTCGTGGGCACACACCGCACGGGTGATCACCGTCAGCTGCGGCCAGCTTGCGGCCATGTCAGCCAAAAGATCCTCGCTCCGGGTTCGCCAGCGCTCCAACTCTTCGGGCATGGGTGGCCACTGCACACCTTCCGCTGTCACCTCAAGCTGACAGCGACCGTCGACCACGACCGTGACAATCTCCAGGGTTGCACCGACTTGCGCGCAGAGCTCGGCGGCGACGGTGACGCCGGCGTGGCTGGCGCTCGAAAAGTCTGTGCTGACCACAATGCGATCCCAGTGCGCTGGTCGTGTGCGGGGAGGGTCGTCGTAGGTCACCGGATCGTGGGCCACGAGCACGGGTACGGGGCTGCGCCGCACGAGGTCGTAGGTCACCGAGCCCAAGACCTGACCCGAGGCTCGCTCCCCGTGCTTGGTGACCACCAAGACGTCCGCATTTCGCGACTCACAGAGACTGAGCAGCGCCTCAACCGGCTCATCGACCAGCGCCTCGCAGCGGGCCGTCACATCCATTTGCTCAAGCCCCTCACGCATCGCCGAGAGCCGTTTGGCTTCGGTCGCCCCGCCGATGGAGGTCGCTGAGGCGTGGGCGATGGTCACCTCGCCATTGCCCAGGTAGGCAAGACGAGCGGCTTGTGGCATGGCGCGCCACGACGCTGGAGATAGATCGGTGGCGAGGAGAATCTGGCGCGGTTGCATAGCTGAACTCCGAAGGTTGGGGCGTTATCAGGTTAGCGCTCCGATTGCTTTGGGCAACCGAAGATTCCGGTTTCTGCCCTCCACTGGCGGCACAAGTCCCTGCTTTGCGCTGGGCCGCACCGGTGCTAGGGTCGTCGCATCATCGACTGAACAGGTCACGGAGAACGCAATGGAGCAATGGACCCGCATGGGCACACAACTGGCGATCGGTGGATTGCTCGCCGCGATGGCGGCGTGTAGTGCGCCCAAAGTCGTGCCGCCGCCACCGCCACCGAAGCCGAAGGGGCCGCCGCCAGGCATGATCGAGCTGGTGAAGTACGAAAAGAAGACACAGCAGCTGCTCAACGCGACCGTCGCGCTGGGCAAGGTCCGGCAGAACGCTGATGAGACCCGTCGCCGCTTGGCCGCGGTGTGTGTCGACCACCCCGATCACCGCGCCTGTGCCGCCGAGACTGCCGCAAAGTATGCCCGCGAGGCGTTCTGCAAAGATCAGAGCTTCGTCGGCCACATCGACAAGATCGTAAAAGCGTGCCACCAGGGCCAATGCAAACAGGTGGACGAGGCCAATCTCATCACCCGTTCGCAGTACATGACGCTGGTTTCGCACCTGCCCCATTCCTTGGTCACTTTTCGCGCGCGAGGCAGCAAACTCGACCGCAGAGACAAAAAGCAGCTGCAACATTTCATCGAGAACATCGGCGCGGAGAAGGGCTACGTCATCATCGTCGGTCGGGCGAGCAAAGATGGCCCTTGGAAGAAGAACCTCGAGTACGCGCTCAACCGCGCAGAAGCGACGCGCAAGTATCTGGTCGAAGATCTCGGGCTCTCCGCGAAGCGCGTCGGCTACATCACCTATGGCCACGCCAAGATGTACCTGACAGCGCTGGATACCGAGCGTCTGACCGAACGCAAGATGAGCGTCAAGCAGGCCAATCGCAGCGCGCTCGTGTTCGCCTATCCCTGCTTTTCTGGGACGAAATAGCATGGTGACGTCGAGCACCACCACAAGTAGCAGACGTTGGCGAGCAGCCGGCGGCGTGCGGATGCTAGTCAGCGTAGCGTTGGTCAGCGGCCTCGGGTTGGGGTGCGCCAAGGAGTTGCCGCCCAACAGCGTCATCGTTCCCAAGACGCAGATCGCCGAGCTGCAGCGCCGCAAGGTCGAGATCGAGCGGTGTCGTACGCGCTTGGGTCAGGCGGGTGTGGCACATCACCGCACGCAGGGGCTGTTGGCGGAGCAGCGCAAGTTGGTCGCCAAGCTGCAGGGGCGCCTGGGAGCGGGAGCCTTTGCGCCAGCTCACTTGCGCAAGTCAGACGGCGACTGGCAGCTGTCACTGCCGCGGGTCAAGCGCCTGGAGTCCCACGACGGCAAGCCGCAACGCGTGCAGATGAGCCATCTCCTCAAGGGGCACCGAGCGGTGGTGATTGCCTACTGGGCGACGTGGTGTAAGCCGTGCACGAGCACAGAAGAACTCGCCCACCTCGCCGAGCTTCAACGCCAACTAGCGCTCTATGATGCGCGCGTACTGAGCTTTGCGGTCGATGGCCTCGACGCCGTGATGAGCGACCCTCGGGCGGCAACCTGGCGCTATCCGCTGGTTCAGAAAGACAACGGTCACCTCGACACCCTGCCCAAAGCGCTCGTGCAGAGCACTGGGCTTGGGCTGCCGCTGTTTGTGGTTGTCGATGACAGCGGCAAGGCGCAGTGGCTGCGCAAAGGCAAGCTGGACGACGAAGTGATCGAAGAGTTGGTCACCGCTGCTGCCCGGGTCGGCCGTCGCTAGCTCTGCGTCCTGTCGCCTAGTTCACATCCAACACACAGCGGAAGCCAACCTGAGGCGACTCGGTGCCCTCATTCCGGCTAAACGACCGGATATCCGGGCTGTCAGCGGCAAAGTGACCGCCCTTGATGACGTGCTTGGCGCCCTTCGTTACGACTGGATTGGTCGCTGCCCAGTTTGTCAGGGCCTTCGCGTCCCAGCCGTCGATGACCCACTCCGAAACGTTGCCGCCCATGTCCATAGCGCCGATTGGGCTCTTGTCCTTGGCCTTGGTGCCAACGGCGGCGGTGTTGTTTGTGCCGCATCCTGGCCCAGTGTGGTTCTTCATCATGGTGTAGCTGCAGGACGCGACATCGTTGCCCCAAGGGTAAACCGGGGTTTCTGCCTTGCAGTCACCACTTACGGTCGCGCAGTTGCCACGTGCCGCCCGCTCCCACTCGGCCTCGGTGGGCAGGCGCTTGCCCTTGTAGCTGCAATAGGCCTTGGCGTGTCCCCACGGGAGGCAGTTCATCGGATGATTCGGCTTCGGGGACTTCTTGTTCATGCTGCATTCGGGCTTTTCGGCGCCCTTAGGTTTGTTGCATTTACCCGCTGTGATGCACGCCTGAAATTGCTTCGTGGACACTTCCAGACGATCGATGAACACTGGTTTGATGGTGATCTTCTTGCTCGGCAGGGTCTCTTGCTTGCAGTCGCCAGACTTCGTCGTCGAGCAGCCCAGCCACCCATCGCCGCCCGGGCTGAAGACCATGCCGGCTGGCACGGCCGTGCACTTGGCGCCGACGCACACCTTGTCCGAACCACATGATTTCCCTGATTTTACGGGATTATTACTGCATTTTCCTGTCTTGGTATCGCAGGTCGCCGTGGTGCAAGGGTTGCCGTCGTCCGCACAGGTGCCGCATCCGCCTGCATCCGTACCGCCGGTCACCTCTGCGCCATTGCCGCCATCTGTGCCCGCATCTGTGGTCGTCGCATCTGTGGTCGACGCATCTTCAGTCGTCGTGTCTGCCGCTGTGATGTCTGTGCTCTGCGCGCTGTCGCCACTGGCAGTCACATCTGTTTCGCTGCCATCTTCAGCGGTTGTCTGGCCGTCGCTGCCCGTTTCGGCGCCAAATGCCTCCTCTTCGGGCACGACATCGTAGCAGCCTGAAACCATGGCCAAAGCGAGGGTCGCGGGGACAAAGACGCGTACAATGAACATGGAGACTCCGGAGGGCGGTAACCCTGTTAAACGCCTGTACAGACCATGCTGCCACTATCGTTCAATGTTCACCATTGCTAGCAGCGTGCTGCGTAATTAAAATTACTGTCGCAGCACACTGCTAGTTTTCTTCATCATGGGGGGGCTAAGAGCGCCCCCAGTCGCGGCAAGCCGCGACTTCCCCATCCCA
>JAGSHB010000131.1 GCA_023954815.1 Myxococcales bacterium
ACTTAGCCCCCGGACAATACGTCTGCCTGGAGGTCTCCGACTCGGGAGAGGGGATGGACGATGAAACAGTCGGTCGCATCTTCGACCCATTCTTTACGACCAAGTTCACGGGCCGCGGCCTGGGACTGGCGGCAGTACAGGGCATTTTACGAGGTCACCACGCGGGGATGGAGATCGAGACCGAACTGGGCGCTGGCACAACCTTGCGCGTGTTCTTTCCAAGCTTGGGCGAGCAACCACCGACCGAAGAGGAGGCGGAGCCGGAGAATCTCGGGCTGCCCCAAGGCAGCGGTCTGGCGCTCGTGGTCGATGACGAGCCGATGGTGCTGCACGTGGCCAAGCAAGTGCTCGAAATGAGCGGCTTTGAGGTCGAAACCTGTGATAGAGGGGCCACGGCGGTGGAGATCATTGAGGCGCGGTCGGCGGAGGTGCAGTTTATCTTGCTCGACCTGACCATGCCCGGCATGTCCGGAGCAGAAGTGTTCGCATCCGTGCGGGAGCGCCACCCGAACCTGCCGATTATTCTCATGAGTGGCTATGCCGAAACGGCCATCGCAGAGTTGGACGACTCGGGACCGCGCGGCTTTGTGCAGAAGCCCTTTACGGTCGAACGGCTGTTGGACACGGTCTTCACAGTCTTGCGCAGCCAGCAATAGTGTCTCCCTGCCGCTGGTGCGGCACCGGAACATGGTCGGGTGCTTCAGCGCACCGTGTAGCTCAGACACCACCCGCACAACGGCCCCCTCGCGGCGCTGTGGCATCGTCAAGTCGCGCAGCTAGGCCGTATGGCGGCGGAGCCCGTCGTGGATCAGCTGGTCAGGCGAGATGGTCAGCTTTGGAGCAAGTTGTTCGCCATCGCATTGTGTGCGGTCGAGGGGCTGCTGATCGCAAGCGGCGCGCGACCGGGTCCGACCTTCGACGCCGCGCTGCCGGCCCTGCAGACTGTGAGCGCCGCCAACGGCCCGCCGCGTGCGTTCATCGCGTTCGCGGGATTTGATCCGCGCATCTTCTATTGGAAAGTACTTGAGGGCGCAGCCCGTGCGGAAGCGCGCCGGAGGGGAGTGTTCTTCGTGTCTCTATCGAGCGCTGACAAGACCGCTGAGACCCAATTGGCGTCTTTGGGCCGCGCGCTCAACGCCGGCGTTAAGGGGCTGATTGTCGGTGTTGCGCCCACGGGTATGGATCGGGTCTACGCCGAGGCCAACAAGCGCAACGTCCCGGTTGTCGTGGTCAATGAGTCCGCCGACGATCCAACAGTCGACGCAGAGGTGTACGCGCGTGACGTGCCCGGCGCTGGAGCAGCCGTGACCCACTTTCTCGGACAAGCAAACCGGCCGCAGGCAAGGCCATCCTGACCCATTCGGCTTGATGGACAACACGCACGACGACCTCGATTTTGACGCGAATTTCCAGTTCATTCGCCGGGCGCAAACCCTTCACACGGCTCACCGACCGGGGCGGCGGTTCGCAGATGCCTCCGCAGGTTCTTGAGTGCCGTGCGCACGCCCTCCTCGATGACGGGATGGTAAAAGGGCATGGCCACCGCTTGCTCCACAGTCATTTGCTGCTGCACGGCCCAGGCCAACAGATGTGCCACGTGCTCCATCCGCGGCCCGACCATCTCGGCGCCGATGAGCGTGCGAGTGGCGCGATCGGCGTGGATGCGTAGGAGGCCTCTGCCAACCGCCATGACCCGCGCCCTGCCCTGGTTGCCATAGTTCACTTGCCCGGTGCAGCTACGGAGCGGGTCCACTTCTGCACCGTGGAGACCGACAAAAGCGATGTTGGGGTCTGTAAATACGATGCCCATGGGCAAGCGACGCGGCAGCACGCTCACATCGGGGAAGTGAGCCGCGTTTTGGCCCGCAATGCGGCCATCATCGGACGCCTCGTGCAGCAGCGGATGTAGGTTATTGACGTCACCAGCGAGGAAGATGGGGGCGCCGCCAAGTTGCAGCGTGAGCGGGTCGAGCGCTTGTGGGACGCCGCGCGCGTCGAGTTCCACACCGGCGGCGCCTAGATCGAGGGTGGTCGTTGCAGGGCGACGTCCCGCGGCGAGCAGCAGCTGATCGTAGTCCTCTTGGCGCTCTGCACCGTCCCGATCGGTAAACCACGCGCGCACGCGGCCATCTGGAAGACGTTCGGCGCGACGGACCGGCGAGTTGAGATGCAGATCCAACTCTTCTGAGAAGATGCGCACCGCTTCCGCCCTGACCTGAGCGTCTTGGATACCCGCGATGCCGCCGCCAACCCCGACGAGGGTCACACCGACGCCGAGCCGCGAGAGCGCTTGACCCAACTCCATGCCAATGACGCCCGCGCCAACCACGAGCAGCTTCTTGGGTAGGTCGTACCAGTCAAAGACCCCGGCGTTGTCGACCATGGCGTCACCTAGGTCACGAAAAGGCGGGGGCACGAACGGCGCGCTTCCCGTTGCGACCACAGCGGCATCAAAATGTACGATGGCCGGATGATCCCCCGTCACCTCCAGGGTATTTGGGCCCGTGAAACGTGCGCGGCCCTTGAGCAATTTGCCGGCAGCGAGGAGCTCCTCTGTGGACTTGACCACAAACCCAGCAAAACGGTCGCGCTCCGATCGCACACGCGCCATGACCTTGACGCCGTCGATGCGTGGCGGCTCGGTCTCGACGCCAAAGGTGGGTGCGGCGCTCACGTGATGGGCGGCGTCGGCAGCGGCAATGAGGAGCTTTGAGGGCATGCAGCCGACCCGCGCGCAGGTTGTGCCGAACGGGCCCGGATCGATCAACAAGGCTGTCTTTCCTGCGTATTCGACACCACGCCTGGCATTGAGTCCGGCGGTACCTGCACCGATGATGGCGACTTGGACATGGCGGACCGACTTAGCAGCGGCTGAGGTAGCAATCACGGCGGACTCCGGAGACAAAGGCGAGCACTGGAACACAACAACACGGGTGCCGTGGACTGGCTAGCAGACAGCGCTTCTTCTCTCTTCTCGTTGCTCTCGGAGACGCACTCCATGGTGCGCTGTCTGCTGGGATGGGGAAGTCGCGGCTTGCCGCGACTGGGGGCGCTCGTAGCCCCCCAATTGAAAAAAAACTAGCAGCGGGCTGCGACAGTAATTTCAATTACGCCGCGCGCTGCTAGGCGAAGCACCGGCCATTCTGTTACACGACCAACCGCTGACAGCGGACTATGTTGGTCCGTGAAGGTCCTGGACTCGGGCGCGGGTATCCGTACGGTACTCATGCACGGAGAGGGCGAAACTTGTGAGGAACCGTGCAACGACATCCCCCAAACGTCCTAGCCGGCCTGCTGTGCGCCATTGTGATGGTGACTGCAGGCTGTGAGCCGGCCGCAAATGAGGAACCCGCCCCATGCCTCGATGCGGGTCACACTAGCGATGGCGGCGACCAAGTCGACGGCGCAGGCCACAGCGACGTTCAGAACGGTGACGACGCGACGACGGACGCAGGCAACGCCGATGCAGGCCCCGCCACGTGTTCGGGTGATAGCGAATGCGGCGATGGGCAGCGTTGTATCGTAGCGGCTTGCGGTGATGCCGGGAGCTGTCAGGACCACGCTGGCCTGTGCCCGCAGGACTGGCAGCCGGTGTGTGGCTGCGACGACAAGACCTATGCGACGGCCTGCCATGCCGGCGGTGTCGGGATCAAAAGCCAGGGGACGTGCCCTGGAACGCCGGTGTGGTGCAGCCCAAGCGGCAAGTCGTGCGGCGGTGAATCGTACTGCAAAACCAGCGCCTGTGACCCAAAGGAGCTCGGCCAATGCACAGACAGGAGCGACTGCACCGCTGGCGGCGGCGAGGTCTGCGGCTGCGATACAAAGACCTACGCTGATGCTTGCGCGGCTGCCAAGGCGGGGGCCAATGTCGACCATCAGGGCGCGTGCAAACCGCCAAAGCCGGGTCAGCCGTGCGGCGGCAAGACCGGGGCGCAGTGCCCAATCAGCCAATCGTGCGATCCCCTCGGGTGCGGATTGGATGTGGCGGGCATCTGCATCTTGCCCCCACCCAAGGTCTGCCCAGAACCGACGACGGGCTCTCAGGAATGCGGCTGCGACAACAAGACCTACGCCACAGCGTGTGCACGCCAAAAAGCGGGCAAAGCAAGACAGCACAAGGGTGCGTGCAAGGTCGGCGGCGACGTGGGCACCTCCTGCGGCGGTTTCTCTGGCGCCAAGTGCAAAATCGGCCTGTTCTGCGACCCATTGACGTGCAGCCTCGGCAGCGCAGGGACGTGCCAAGCGGTTCCCACGGGCAAGTGCCTGATTGGCGGCAACAAGGTCTGTGGTTGCGACGGCAAGACCTACGACAGCACCTGCGAACGACGCAAAGCGACGACCGGCAAGGCCAAGGAGGGCGCATGTACCGCCAAATGATGCCCCGTGCTGCGCTCGCAGCGTCTCTCATCCTCGCCAGCGCGCTCATCACGGGCTGCACGGCAGACCCAAGCGTGAAAAAGCCGGTGCCTTGCGACACCCCGCTCGATGCAACAGGCACGGACGGCGGCCAAGGGCTCGACGCTGGTGCAGATGCAGCCTCGGATGCTGGCACGACCGATGCTGGCACGACCGATGCCGGCACGACCTACGACGCTGGCGGCGATGCTGCTGCCGACGATTCTGCTGGCGACGGCGGGGGGAGCGCCGGTAACGGCAGCGACAAGTGGGTCACAGCCTTCGACAAACTGTTCAAGCAAGACAAGGTGCTGGAGCTCAAACTGACCTTCGCCGATGGCGGATGGCTCAAGCTACTGACCGACTGGAAAGAAAAGAAGAAGAAGGTCTACTACCCAGCCTCGCTCGATTTTGACGGCCTACCTGTGGCCAAGGTGGGTGTGCGCCTCAAGGGTTTGTCATCCCTGTCCTTTCCGAGCAGTGGCAAGATCGACCCGACGCGAAAATACCCGCTGAAGATCGATTTTAATCGCTTTGGCGGGCCTAGGTTGGAGGGGATCGACAAGCTCAGTTTGTCCAATTCCATCAACGATCGGTCGTTCATGAGGGAGCGACTGGCCGCCCGCATGTACAACAAGATGGGACTGCCAGCGCCGCGGACAAGCTACGCCCGGGTGACCATCGATGGGGTCTACATCGGCATCTATGTTGTTGTGCAGCCCGTGGACAAGCGCTTCTTGAAGGAGCGATTCGGCACGGCGGGGCATCTGGACGATGGCAACCTCTACAAGTGCGTTCACAATAGCAAAGGGGTCTGCAGCCTCGCGTGGAAGGGCGAGGACAAGGTCGACTACCTGCTACAAGACAGCTGCCAGCCCAGCTATGACGACTGCGGACTCGTGCTCAAGACCAATGAGGACGAGGCCGCTTGGAATAGCTACGGCGACCTGACTCACCTCATCGATGTGCTCAACCACACGCCGATCGAACATCTGAAGACGGCGCTGCCTAAGGTGCTGGATGTCGAGGCGGTGCTGCGTTACCTCGCCGTGACCTTTGTGATGAGCAGCTTCGATAGTTATCTCGGCAAGAGCAACAACTTCTACCTGTATCACGCCATGGACTCGGGGCGGTTTTCGGTGCTGCCGTGGGACTTCGATGGTGCGTACAATGGGCTCTACTGTAAGGACTTAAACGACCCGGCTTGCAGCGGTGGTTCGGCGATGACCAACTATCCACTTTCGGGCCGGATTTTGGCCGTACCAGCGTGGAACCAGCGTTTCCGGGAGATCGTGAAGGAGGCGCTGGATGGGCCATTCACAGTCGACCAACACAAGACTTGGATCACCGAGTTTGACGGGCTGGTCGGCGAACATGTGGCGGGCGATCCGAACTATCCGAACGACTTGGCGCACTACAAGAAGCTGACGACGCTGACGCCCTTGCCTGGCTTCACCGAGAATATGGTGGCGTTTGTGGCCAAGCGCAGGGCGGATCTGCTCGCCGAGTTGGCGAAGAAGTAGTTGTGGACAGGCACGCACCGCTTTGACTTTCCTGTGAAAATGCCATCTTCTTGTCCTAGACTCTAGGTATTGCATGCGTCGCGACCGCTACCTCTCCTCGTTGCCGGCGCGTCGTCGTTGGAGGTTGGGATGCGTGTCGTTGTTACAGGTGCGAACGGGCATATTGGGAGCAACATTGTGCGAGCCGTGGCTGAGCGCGGGTGGACGGCGGTTGCGTTCGTTCGGCCGGGTAGCGACCGCGGTGCGTTGGATGGGGTGCAGCACGAGATTGCAGAGGGCGACATCCTGGAAGCGGATTCGCTGACCCGTGCGTTTGATGGCGCTGATGCGGTGATTCATGCAGCCGCCGTACACCGGAACTTTGTGCCGGATCGGGCTGAGATGCTGGCGCCAGCCCTGACGGGAACCACCAATGTGCTGCGCGCGGCGAAGGATTGCGGTGTGCGCCGGGTGGTTTACACGAGCACGGGCGCGACCATTGGGTTTGCCGAGTCTGCCGATCAGCCGCTGACCGAAGAGACGACGCTGGCACATGCCGAGGCCATGTACATCGATGCGAAGATTCAGGCTGAACGTGCGGCGCTGGCTTTCGAAGATGGGCCAGAGGTGGTGGTGGTCAACCCGAGCGGTGTGTTGGGGCCCCATGACCATCGGCTCACACCAGCGACGCGGGGGCTAGTGAGTCTGCTGCAGGGCGATCCGGCGTTCCTCACGCTGAGCATCACGGATGTGCGCGATGTGGCCGAAGGGCACCTGTTGGCGCTGGACAAGGGCACGCCTGGGGAGCGGTATCTGCTGACGGGTGATGTGCTGCCGCCGAAGGAGATCGCCGCTGCGTTGGAGCGGGTGGCGGGGATCAAACCCGCGACGTTTCGGCCGCCCGGCTTTGTCCTGAACGTCATCGCTTGGCTGGAGGAGCGAAAGGCCCGCGGCGGTACCGTCGACGCCGCTGTGACCCGCAATCAGCTGGCCGACGTGGGCCATCGCCATTTGGCGTACGACAGCAGCAAAGCGCAGCGCGAACTCGGCGTGACCTTTCGGCCTGCCGACTCCGTGCTGCGCGATGCGATTGCTTGGTTGGTGCAGCGCGACGCCCTTAAGCCCAAAGTGGCGAGCAAGGTGCGTCAGCGTCTGGCCGCGGGGTGAATCCGCGGCTGGCTGGGAACTAGCCCAGGAGATCCTGCATAGCCTTTTCTTTGGCTGCGGCCTCTTTGGCTGCCTTGCGGGCGAGAACCTTCTCGCGACGTGCGGCCTCTTTCTTTTCTTTCTTCATTGCGCGCTCGCCTGCGCCTGCTTTGTGCGTGTGGTGAATACCCATGATGACTGTCTCCTGGTGGCGAGGGTACCGGCGCGGGAAGCGACGGCGTAATTGTGTGACCTATGCTAGGCCGGCGCGCAGTTGAAAGGAGTTATCCAATGTTGTGCGCAAGGCAGATGGTCGACACGGGCGGGGTGAGGTTTCACTCCGCGGGCGACCGAAGTACTCGGTCTGAGCCGATTCGTCCAGTATCTTGACCACAAAAGCAGTGAAGTCGGGCATGTCGTCGCACTTGGGGCCCTGCCCTTTGCCGCCATCTATGCCACACTGGCAGCCCACAATCACGGCGCATGGGTTGCCATCATCACCGCACGGAGACCGACGGATGAAAGCTACTTTGGGGCGTATTGTCCTGATTTTCTGGGCCCTCAGCGCGCTGACCGCCACGACAGCGACGGCTGCGGCGCCCTCGCCCACCGCCGTGACAGCGACAACAACTGCGGCAAGTGATTGGCATGTGGGCCTCAATCTGCGGACCGATCTCGGGAGCCACCCAATTCGACTCGACGGCGGCGTGCGCCTGGGCACATGGGATCTGGTGGCCGTGGCTGACATCATGGCCTGGACCGATGGGCAAATGGACACGGACTTCATGGCGTTTCGGCGCGGTGACAGCGGCTGGGCCACCATGGTTGGCTGGCGATGGACCCGCATCTCGCTCGGCGACAGCGCACAGAGCCAGCAGAAGTTGCTGCTCGGTGTCGGCGGTGACCTGCCCGACCTCAGCGCCTCTATTCGTGCCAGCTGGGGCATGGAGTTGGCGGCGGTGCTCGTTAAACACGGTGGTGGACTGCCGACGGAGAGCCTGTCGTTCGCCAGCGCGCGGCACTACATCGATCTGTTGAACTTCGGCATGTTTGTGCGTATCGAATTCTGGCGGGGGTGGTGATGCGCCCCAGCAAGAACTCCGCGATGAGCACGACAGCAGAGCGAATCTGCAAACTCTTGGCGCTGGGAATGCTCTGGTCATCGGTCGTCATGACCGGCTGCGCCAGTGAGTCGCAGCCGGCGCTGATCTGTCACAACAGCAACTGTGTCGAACCGCCCGATCCCCACGCCGACGATACCCTGGACGCGTTGACTGCCTCCCTGGCGCTGGAGCTCGATGGCCGCCCGGCAGTGGATGGGATTGAGACCGACATCTTCTGGAGCGGTGAGTCCAAGCGCTGCATTTTCGCCCACGACCTGGAGACCGGCGCGGATGGCCCGGACGCTATCGAGGCCGCCAACACCATCGGCAAGTGGCTGGAGGGCCGCGGCACCAAGCCGGCGACCCGTGCAGCGGGGACGTTCACGGTGTTCATCGAGCTGAAAGGCCATGTGGGGCTGTCAAAGGCCGACAAGCACACGCCAGAGCAGCGCGCCTCCCACGCCAGCTGTGCGCTGGATATGGTCGCTCGCTTGGCCGCGGCGTCTGAGGCGTCCGGTGTGCCCCTGGCTGTGCGCTTTACGAGCTTTGATCCGGATCTGCTTCAGGCGCTCGTCGACGAGCCCCGTTGGACGAAGAAGACCGCCAAGGGCGAGGTGAGCGTCGCTTTGGGGGTCATCCTTGGGATTCCGCCGCCGTTGGATGGCCAGTCGAAACCGCTCTCTGCGTTTTCAGCGGACCTGCCTATCGATTTTGCGCTGTGCCATCCGCACTGGCTCCGCGATGGCAATCGCGTCGCGATTCGGAGCCGCGGTTGGCGGCTGGCTTGGTGGATGTTCTCAGCCGTGGCGGAGACCTACGACGCGATCGACCGCTACGAACCAGCCTATGTGGTCACGAGTGAGGGCGAGACCCTGGCGCGCTGGTTGGCGGCGCGGGCCCAGTAGGTGCCGGAATGGGCCGCGGCGGGTCGAATTTGCATGGTTTTGGTCGACAAAATGCCCGCAAATGGCCCTGGGAGGCCGCTACGGCGGTTTTGTCGTTGGGTGGGCATAGTAGTGGGGGGTCGGTGATTGCTGGGCCCTGTGGGCCCGCCTACTCAACCTCCTGAAACCGCTTCACCGCGATGAGCGTGCACATCACGAACATCGCGCTGGTGATGACGATGCTCGGTGCGGGGTCGCCGCGGCCCACGTGTGTGGCGATGGCGCCGATCATAGTCAGCCCGAGTGCACCTGCGGAAACCGACACGAGGCGCTTAGGAAGGGCTTTGATCAGGTAGGGCGCGTTGAGGCCGATGGCGCCGAGCACCTCCAGGGCGCCAATGACGCGGACCTGCCATGCCGGGAAGTCCTCAATCCAGAGCATCCCGAAGGCGATGAGGTCCTCGATTGGCATCGCGACCTTCTGGGCGCCGAAGAGGCCAAAGGCCAGGGTGAGTAGAATCTGAAAGGTCCAAAGTAGCTTGTTCATGTTGCCTCCTGGCTGGTGAACTCACTGTAGAGTCGAGACAAATCGGCATCAATAGGTTGATTTTGGCATCTATCGGTCATATTCATTACAAATGCTTGGCGCTGGCTTCGAAGAGTTTGTGGCGATTGTGGATGGCGGCAGCGTAACTGCGGCTGCCAAAGCCCTTGGGTTGCCCCGCCCTACCGTCAGTAAACGACTCGCGCGGCTGGAGGAGCGTCTCGGCGTGCGTCTGCTCCACCGCACGACCCGCCGGATGGACCTGACACGAGAAGGCGCCCTGTTCCTTGAGCGCGCGCGCCGGGTCGTCTATGCGGCCCGTGAGGCAGAGGCAGAAATTCAACGGCTGGACGGCGTACCCAGGGGGCTATTGCGCGTGTTGATCCCGCCCCGAGTGCCAGCTGGGCCGTTCACGCAGTGGCTCAGTGAGTTCATGGCGGCCTACCCGGAGGTGCGGCTCGATGTGGTGGGTACCGACGTGCACGTCGACATGGTCGCCGAGGGGTTCGATGTCGCGATGCGGTTCGGGGTTATCGAAGATACGTCGCTCATCGGTCGGACCCTAGTGGCCAACCAGATAATTGCGGTGGCGTCCCCGGACTATTTGGCGCGGTGCGGCACGCCGACGCTGCCTGCCGATCTCGCCGAGCACAACTGCATCATCAGCTACACGGGGAGCAACGTGCCGGAGCGGCGCTGGCCGTTGATGGACGGCGGGTGGACCCACGTGAGCGGCCATCTGATGACCAACCACGATGGTCTGCGTGTGGAGGCCGCGATGCGGCACCTGGGCATCGCGATGGTCATCAAACGCGTGGTCGACGCCCACCTGACAGCGGGCCGACTGGTGTGGGTCCTGCCGGAGGCTGTGGGCCGCCGAGATCTGGTCCGGTTGGTGTACCCGGAGCGGCGGTTTCTCGATCCGAAGGTCCGCGCGTTCGTGAACTTCATCACCTCACGGGTCGACGCGCGACATCGGACGGTCGGTTTGCGATAGCATCCGATGCGCGCGGCCTGGCTCCGCACAAACTCACGAAACTGAGGCTCAGTTGGTCTACACTGTGCCGGCGCATCTGCATCTGGAAGGCTGCGGAGCGCCGTTCATCGACCCAGGAGTACCGCCCCGTGGCCAACCTGCCCGACTCCCCATCACCGCTCGCGCCTGCCGCACCGCCCGTCTCACCGGCCATACAGTCGCCTGACAGGCCGGTGCAAACGTCGCTGCTGCGCTTTGAACTGAACGGCGAAGCCAAGACCGTCGCCGCGCCTGCTCATTGGACGCTGCTGGAGATCTTGCGCTACGAGCTGCGCCTGACCGGCACCAAGCAGGGCTGTGACAAAGGCGACTGCGGCGCGTGCACCGTTCAACTGGACGGAAAGCCCGTCAACAGCTGCCTCGTCTTGGCCCTCGATGTGCAGGGTCGCACCGTCAAGACCGTCGAGGGCCTGGCCGTGGGCGGGCAGCCGCATCCGCTGCAGAAGTCCTTCGACAAACGCGGCGCTGCGCAGTGTGGCTTCTGTACACCCGGCATGTTGATGAGCGCTGAGGCGTTGCTGCGGCAAAAGCGTGCGCGGGGCGATGAAGGCATCGAAACCCTGGAAATCGCTGAAGCGCTGAGCGGCAACCTCTGTAGATGCACCGGCTACACCAAAATCCTCAGCGCTGTTGTTGATGCTTGGCGGGACAAGCCATGAGCGCGCCAACGACCCTCTCTTCCCCACCCTTTGATGTGGTGGGCGGGGACCACGCCAAGCTCGACGCGCCCGACCGGCTCACCGGGGTTGCGGCGTTTACCGACGACATCACCCTGCCCCGCATGCTGCACGCCAAGATTCTGCGCTCGCCCCATGCCCATGCGCGCATTCTGAGCATCGATACGACCCGCGCGGCGGCGCTGCCAGGGGTGGTCGATGTCGTGGTCGGCAGTGAGATGCCACTGACCTACGGCGTGATCCCGTGGACACCCGACGAGCAGGCCCTCGCCACCGACAAAGTGCGCTATGTGGGCGACGCAGTGGCGGCTGTTGCCGCGATTGATGAGGAGACCGCCAATCGGGCGTTGGCCTTCATCGATGTGCACTATGAGGTGCTGCCGGCGCTGTGTGATCCGCGCGAGGCCATGGCCAACACCGACGTGCTCATCCACGAGGACAACCGGCATGGCAACATCTCCAAGCGAGTGAAGCTCGCCTTCGGTGAGGTCGACAGTGCCTTAGCGGCCGGTGATAGCGAACCGGGCGCCCACCGCATCGCTGGCCACTACGAGTTTCACGGGACGACCCACGCGGCCATCGAGCCCCACTGTGCCCTTGCCCATTTCGACACGACCGGGCTGCTGACGGTGTGGTCGGCGACCCAGGTGCCCCACTACCTCCATCGGGAGCTGGCGCGGGTGCTGGAGCTGCCAACCTACCGGATTCGGGTGATTCAGCCTGCGGTGGGCGGGGCATTTGGCGGAAAAAGTGAGCCCTTTGACCTCGAATTCGTAGCCGCGCGGCTCGCAATTAAAACTGGCCGACCGGTCAAGTGTCTTTATACCCGTGAGGAGGTCTTTCTCGCGCATCGCGGGCGGCATCCGTTTTCGATGGACTATGAGACATCGGTGGATGCAGATGGCCGTATTTTGGCCGTTTCCGGAGAGACGGTGCTCGACGGCGGGGCGTACTCTTCCTTTGGCTTGGTGACGACCTACTACAGTGGACAGCTGCTGTGTTCGCCCTATTCCTTCGGCGCGTATCGCTTTCATTCGACCCGCGTCTACACCAACAAGCCTGCCTGTGGGCCCAAGCGTGGCCATGGCTCCGTGCAGCCGCGCTTTGCCATCGAGGTGCAGCTCGACAAGGCGGCTCATCTGCTCGATATGGACCCGATCGCGTTGCGGCGCCGCAACCTGCTTGGCGCCAACAGCACCACCATCAACGGCTTTCATATCGGCTCCAATGGCTTTGCCGCTTGTCTCGATGCGGTCGAGGCCAGCAGCGATTGGCAGACGAGGCGCGCAAAACTGCCGCGTGGCCGCGGGCTCGGCGTGGCGGGCAGCACCTACATTTCGGGCACCAACTACTGCATTTACCCCACCGATTTACCGCAGGCGGCCGTGCAGATTTGCTTGGACCGGAGCGGGCGGGTGCGGCTGTTCACTGGTGCGAGTGACATCGGTCAGGGCAGCAACACCACGCTCGCTGTGATCGCGGCGGAGCATCTGGGGGTGGAGCTGGCCGATGTGCGGGTCATCGCCGCCGATACGGACCTCTGCCCGGTGGATCTGGGGGCCTATTCGTCTCGCCAGACGCTCATGGCCGGCAACGCTGCCATCATGGCTGCCCAGGAGCTTGGCAAGAAGGTGCGCAAAGCTGTCGCTGATCACTGGCAGTGCTCGCCCAAAGTGGTGACCCTCGCAGGACGGCGAGCACAGCGGCTCGATGACCCAGCGGTGTTCATACCGATCCAAGATGCTTTCGTGTTGGCGGAGACAGCCTTTGGCACGCTCGGCAGCGTCGGGCACTACAATACGCCGCGGTCCGGTGTGCACGGGGACTATCGGGGCGGCACCATCGGCGCCTCACCGGCTTATTCGTTCAGTGCCCATGTGGCTGACGTGGAGGTCGATGTGGAGACCGGCGATGTGACGGTACATCACATCTGGGCTGCGCACGATTGCGGCCGGGCGCTGTCGCCTGTCCTGGTCGAAGGCCAAATCGAGGGTTCGGTGTACATGGGGGTCGCCGAAGCGCTCATGGAGCACCATCACGTCATGCCGACGGGGCTGGGACTCGAAGGCGAAAAGGAGCCAGGACCTTGGGTTTCAGGGCTTTTGGCGGGTTCTTCGCTGCTGGACTACCCGATTCCCACAACCCTCGACACCCCGGAGATCTCGGCTCTCATCATCGAGGACCCCGATCCCCGCGGGCCCTTTGGTGCCAAGGAAGCGGGCGAGGGGCCGCTGCATCCGGCGATTCCCGCGGTGGTCAACGCCATCTACGACGCGGTGGGGATTCGTATCGACTGCCTTCCGGTGACGCCTGAGAAGGTGCTGGCCGCGCTGGACGCCTTGGCCGCACAGAAGGGGAGCGACGATGCTTAGGATTCGTCCTATCGCGCACGAGCGCCCCAGTTCTGTGACAGCGGCTACCGATGCGCTGCAGAAACTGGGCGAGCATGGGCGCGTGCTGGGTGGCGGAACCGACCTGCTGCCTAACCTGAAGCTCGGTACGGACAAGGGGCGTGCGCTGGTGTCGTTGGCGGCGCTGCCTGGGCTGGTTGGTATCGCCGAAGATGCAGAGCGAGCGGGGACCGTGCGCATCGGGGCCATGACGACGCTGGATGTCATCGCGAACGACCCAATCGTTCAACGCTTGCTGCCCTCCCTGGCGGAGACCGTGCGCCGCATCGCCTCTCCCCAGATTCGCAACCAGGCGACGATTGCTGGCAACCTCTGTCTCGACACACGCTGCCGCTACATCAACCAGAGTGACCTATTTCGGGAGGCGCTCGGCGGTTGTTTGAAGTCTCACGGTGATGCGTGCCATGTGGTCGTGGGCAGTCAAAACTGCGTGGCGGCCCTGTCATGCGATACCGCGCCGGTGCTCATCGCCCTGGGAGCCAGAGTGCATGTCGTCGGTGGCGATGACGGCGGTCGAACCTTGGCTGTGGCCGATTTGTACTGCACGGATGGGTTGGCTCACACCACGCTGACCCAAGGCGAGCTCATCACAGCCGTCGAGATACCGGCGTTGCCTCCCACCCACTGGGTGACCTACCGCAAGTGGTCTCGGCGCAAAGCGATTGATTTTCCGCTGGTGTCTGTCGCTTTGCGGCTCGACACCTGCCGAGAACGAGACCATCTCAAGGGTGGCATGCTGGTCATCGGTGCGTTGGGACCCAAACCGCGCATCGTCGACCTGAAGAAGTTCAAGGGGCGGGACATCGATGCGGCGCTGGCGGCGGAGATCGGGCGCGTCGCGGAAATACGGGCGAAGACCCTGCCAAATCTGCCCTATGATCCGGCCTATCGGCGGCGGCGCGCTGGTGTGGAAGCCAAACGCGCTGTGCTCGCTTTCATGGCGAACCGCTGACTGGAACCTGGACTTCATGGGCACGGCGCCGGCGGACCAGCAAAGCAACAACGACACAAATCAGCCCAATCCAACCGATAGGGTGACGACGAGCGAGCGGAGTTGCGCTGCAGCCTCCGTCGTCAGAGGACTGGGTGGGCGCTGGGGTGGCCTTGATACCGCTGGTGTCGGGAGAATCGATGGGAGCCGGCGCGGTGGTGATGCCGCCGGGTAGCTCTTGGTCTGTCATGGCTCTGCCCGTTTCATCTCGAATGAGCCCGGTGGCCGTTGAGTCGATGAATGGGATGGCGAGCACGTCGACCACAAATGGGTCCGGCGTCTCCCCGCTGGCATCGATGACACCGCCCCCCTTGGGATCGATGAACACCCATCCGTGGGCATTCACCCCGATGAGCAGGCGCCATTGCGTCGCCTCGCCTTGGGTATGGCCACCCACGACCACGGGCACATGGCTGACCAAGGCCGAAGCGGCGGTCATCGCCGCAGTCTTTGAGAGACACCCGGCCCCGGAGATCCAGGTAAAGCCAACATCTTGCGGTTGTTTTGACCAGCGCACGCAGCAGACGTCGGCCTCGCTTCCGCCGCACGACCGGTAGCCTTGTTGCTGCGTACGCCAGACATTTTCCAGCGGTGGTGTGTTGCCTTTGACGCCGAGCACATCGCGGGGTTTGTTGAGGGTTGCGTACACCATCGACAGGCTCGTGATGAGCCCGCCGTCCACAGCGATGGAGCGGTCCGTGCATTGGCCCAACTGAGCGTCGTGGATCAGTTGATTTTGAGGTTGCACCTGCACGACCCGGCTGCCCACAACGGAGAAGCAGCCCGTGTCGCCCTCGGTCACCGCGATTTGCCCCGGCGCGCCGGAACCGGCAATGACGCACTGGGGACCACTGGCAGGATCAAGTGTGCAGCCATTGACGCAATGGGCCGCGCTCACTGCCTCGCCACCTTGGCAATCGACCAACTTGCTACCGATGCACCGGGCGCCGTCTGGCCCCGTGTCGCAGAGCTGCGTGCCGACTTCGGAGCAGGTCGCCTTGCCGTCTTGCCCCACGCAACCGAAAGCGCACAAAGCCCGTGCCACCTCTTTTTCGCCGCTGCATTGCACGCGATACGGCCCCTCGCAGCTGAGCCCATCCTCCTTGCCAGCGCAGAAGTCGCCCTGTTTCGTGCAGACGTCTGCGACCGGTCCCGGCGTGACTGTACAGCCCGCAAGACAGGCCGATTGCGCAGCGACCTCGCCGCCCACACAGGTCGTCAAGATGAAGCCGTTGCACCACTTTCCGGCTAGTTTTCCGGTGCAAAAGCCAGCGCCGGACTTGCAGAATGCCGGTTGCTTGGCCGTCGCTTCGACGCATCCGTCACTGCAGTGGGTTTGGCTGCTCACGTTCCCCCCCTGACAGTGGACCAGGGTGTCCCCGCTGCAGACCATGCCGGCACCGATCGTCTGGCAGGGACTGGCAGCTGCAGCGATGCAGCTGTCGGGATTGTTGTCGCCGGTGGGGGCGCAACCGAATGGGCAGAGCTGTACACTGTCGGTGACCCCGCCCGCACAGTTGACGAGCTTGACGCCGTCACACCAGGCCGTGCTCTTTTTTCCTTGGCAGAAGTCTCCCCCGCCCGGCGTTGCACAGCTCGCGTTGCCGGCCCCACCGATGCAACCCTGCGCACACGTGCTCGCTGACTGAGTCTGCCCCGCCGCGCATTGCCGCAGCACGGCTCCGTCGCACCACGCGCCATCGGCCAGTTTTGCACAGGGATCGGTTGTTGCCGGCGCAGGTTTGCAGGTGCTCTTGTGGCCATTGCTGAGACAACCAAACGTACACGCCGACAACCCCTGGGTGATGCCGCCGCCGCACAGACGCAAGCCGCCGTTGTCGCACCAGTGGCCGTCCGATTTGGCTGCGCAGAGGTCTTTCGAGCCGGTCTTTTGGCAGAGCGCCGCGCCAGCCGCGCCATCGCAACCATCCTTGCACAGGGCCTCCTGCACGACGGCGCCGGCCCAACAGCTCACGCGGACACTGCCTTTGCACCAAGCCCCATTTTTCTTTCCGGTGCACCAATTTGCCGCCTGCTTACAGACGTCGGGCACGCCGGCGGGCATGGAAGCGCACCCGGCCGGGCAAACACTTGTGGAGACAATCGCCGCCGACTTGCAGATCCGCAGGCTGCTGCCGTCGCACCACGCGCCGTCTTTCTTGCCGCTGCAAAATCCCTGGGTCGTCGACTTGCAGTGGTCGGGCGTACCTGCGGCTTCCGTCTGGCACCCGGCCGCGCAGAGCTGGGTTTGGGAAATCTGCCCGGATTTACAGGTCAACAGCGCGTTTCCAGCGCACCACTTTCCGTCCTCTTTTCCTGTGCAGGGGCCCGTCGGCGCCGGCTTTCCGTCGCACGTGCTCGACCAATTGACCGCCGTCTGAGCGTTAACCGGTGTGCCACCTTTGCGCAGCTCGAGATGCAGGTGGTGGCCGCCGCCCTGCTTGCACACCCACGCGCCGTTCTTCTTCGTCAAGGTGTAGCCCGTATTGCTGACTTTGCCGACCTGCTGACCGGCCTTGACCGTTTGCCCCTGCACAATCGGGATGTCTTGCGACATGTGGGCCAGGATGACGCTCCAATCGCCATTGGCGATCTTGACGTAGTTGCCAAAACTCAACGCGCAGGTCTGACCGGGGACGGTTTTGCGCACCAGGACCGCGGTGCCGGACATCGGCGCATACACAGGCGTGCCGCTGGGCGCCGCATAATCAGATCCCTTATGACCGCTGTAGCAGCCAAAAGCACAGGTCACGGGTTTGGCAGGTTTGAAGGGCTGACAGAGGCTGAATCCGCCCGATGTCCCGCCGTCACTCTTGCACGCATCATCCGTCCCTGGGGGGTTGCTCTGGCAACCCTTCGCGCAGGCCTGCGTGGTGCTGACTGCGGAAGATTTACAGAGGGTGAGCACGTCGCCATTGCACCAGTATCCATTGACCTTGCCGCTGCAAAACCCGGTCGTGCCGCCACTTTTGCACTTGTCGTCGGTGCCCGCTGGCATGGATTCGCAGCCGTTGCTGCAGGTCTTACTCGAGCTGATAGCGCCCGACTTGCACAGCACCAACTTGCTGCCGTCGCACCA
>JAGSHB010000146.1 GCA_023954815.1 Myxococcales bacterium
CCGGTGCCCCGGCCAAAGATGAGGTGACCAAGCGCCGAGACGCCGAACGTGCGGCCTTAGAGCTCGAATCCCGCAACGCCGACCACGCCGCCGACGCTGCACAAGTCGCCGCGACGCAAGCCGCGGCGGCTCACAAACGCGCCCTCGCCGCTGCCCAGGCAGCCAAGTCGACAGCACAGCGGGCCGTGGCCACGGAGCGCGCGCGGATCGAGCAAGCGAAGCTGGAGATCGCGACCGCCAACCGCGGCCTTGCCCAACGCCGCAAACGCGCAAGCACCCGGGCGAAGAAGCGTTTTGAGCGCTACGATGCCCTAGCCACTAAGGCGAATCAGAAGTTGGTCGCAGCCAAAGACGCCGACGCGCTCTATTTGGAGTTGGTCCGGGCGCTCGAAGGCGTGCGCGATGAGATGAGCGCGAACCTGCGCGGTTTGGACAAATCCACCGACGGTCTGGCGCCCACGGCCCTCGGGGCGGCATCGAAAGACCTCAGCGCTGCCACCCCAGCCAAACGTAGCGAGCTCAGCGTCGCGTTGGCAGCTGCGCGGGCCGACCGTGACAAGCTCATCTCTGGCGAAGATGACCAGCGTCTAGCCGATTGCGCCGCCACCGCGGACCACCTGCGCCGCCTCAACACGCTGCGCACCGATCTGATCGATCGACTGTCGCCCGCAGCCCGCAGCGAGCTCTTTGGCTTCACCAACGCTGGCCTGTCCCAACTCGGTCGCGAGCTGCGTCACGTGCAGCTGCTCGCCCGCTGGTATCCCACAAGTCGCCTGCGCATGACGCAGCTACCCCACAGCATCAACGAGCTCATCTTGAAGCTCTCGTCGGTCGCGCTGAGCCTGCTCAAGGGCCTGATCTTTGTGCTCGCGTGGCTCCTCGCCCGTCGTCATTGGCAGCGCTGGCTAGCGGAGGCGCGGGCCCTCGTCGCGCCGCGCATGGCTCGCAGTTTCGCGTGGCGGACCGTCGACACCCTGCTCGCGTTGTCCATCATGCTGGGCCGCGAGCTGATGTGGCTGCTGGTCATCTACATCGTGTTCAAGTGGGTGCTGGACCCTGGGTTGGCGACTGAATTCGACCTGCTCTACGAACTCCTGTTCATCTGGGCGTCGTATCGCCTGATGCTCGCTGCCACCCACCGCTTCTTTACCTCGGCGGCCCGCTTGCGTCTGCGGACGCGTCAGGTCGAGGTGTCCGCAGAGCTTAACGCCCGCATCTTGGAGTCCGTGCGGCTTGTGGCGCGCTACTTCTTCGTGGTCTGGCTGGTGCTCGCCGTCGAAGATCAGCTCATCGGGCGCGGCTACATCTACCTGCTGGTCGTGCGCCTAGCATGGATCGGCGCCTTGCCCATCGTGTTCTTGTTGGTTCGCCATTGGCAGGCTGACATCTGTGAAGCGTACCTGCGCGCCTACCCAGAGGGGGGGCTCGCCAACGCCGTTCGTTCGGTCCAAGACAAGCCTGTCGGTATCTTCGTCGCCTTCGCCGCGTTCGCGTACGTCGCACTTCGCGGGGTCGCGCTGTGGCTCGGCGACGTCGCGATGAGCTTTGACGAGACCCGCCGCGTGCTGGCGTTTCTCTTCAGGCGTGAGTTGGAGCGGCGGGCCGATGACATCATCGTCACGAACCGGGTCTCCGACCTGCCGGCCCCTGTTCAAGCCGCATTTGCCGATCGCCCCGCCGGCGCCGATGACATCGTCGATCTCCTGCCCGGGCTCGATGACGTTCACCGCAAAGTCACCAAGTGGCACGCGGGCGGCAAGTCCCAGGCGGTCGCGATTACAGGACCCTGGGGCTGCGGCAAGACCACGTGGATGCGCGCGCTCGCTCGTAAGGTCTTGGCTGATGAAGCCATCGAGGTGGTCCATCTCACCCTCAATGAACGTCCTGCTGATGCGCGGGCGTTGTGCAGTTTCCTTGGCGGTCAACTCGGTCATCCTGAAGTCAAGCGGCCCCAGGAGCTCGCGGCACTGCTCAAGCAGGGACCCAAACGACTCATCCTACTCGACAACGCCGGGCGTCTCATCCTCCGGGCGATGGGCGGCACGGCGCCATGGGCAGCCTTGAGTGATGTCATCGGTCTCACCCGTGGGCATGTGTTTTGGGTGGTCGCGGCGTCACAGAATGCGGCTTATCTTGCGGCCAAACTGCTGCCGTCACGAGATACCTACGACCGTGTGATTCGGCTGCGGCCGTGGAGTGAGGAGCAGATCGGGTCTCTCATCGGTCAGCGCATGGAGTCGTGCGGTGCCGAGGCGAGTTTTGAGGACCTGTGGGAAACCATCGACGACAGCCAAGACAGCCTCATCGAGGGCCTGCGCGCGGGCGAGCGGTTCATGCGCATGCTCTGGGATCACACAGACGGAAACCCGCGTGACGCCCTGTATTTCTGGGTTCGCAGCTTGGTTCCGGCTGGCGGCGAGGTGGTCAAGGTGCACCTGTTCCGCTCGCGTACCGCCGATGGGTTGGAGCATCTCCGTGACCTGTCCCGCTTCTGTTTACGGGCAGTCCTGATGCACGACGGACTCTCGGCCGACGAGGTCGCGCGGGTGCTCTACGAGGACCCGGGCCAAATCGAAACGACGCTGCGGTGGCTCGGCGAGCACGGCATCTTGGAGCAAGAGACCGATGGTCGCTGGCAGATAGCGCCCCAATGGCATCGCGCAGCCGTGCGGTATCTCAAGCGCAAGCACCTGCTGGTCGAGTAGACAGGCCACGAGACGCTGGCGAGCGATGGGGCGACCATCCCGCAAGAGGAGGCGACAATGAACGGCGAAGATGCCAGTAATATCCTGAAGTTCATTCGGTTCTCCGGCGTGCCTGCCGCCCTCTTGGTGCTCGGCGTCATGTGGTTCGCGGCGAGTCTGGTTGGGCGTTTTGTCGACCAATTGGGCAGTCGTTTTACCCAGTGGCGTTTGCTCATTCAGCAGGTCGGCACGCTGCTCCGTTTCGGGTTGTATATCGCAGCTATCGCGATCGCCGGCGCGCTTTCTCTCCGTCTCAGCGACCAGGCCATGCTCGCCCTGAGCGGTACCATCGCCGTGACGGCGGGCTTTGCATTCAAGGATCTGGGTGCGTCCGTGCTCGCTGGCGTCACCATCTTGCTCGATCGGCCCTTTCAGGTCGGCGACCGGGTTCGTTTTGGCGATCACTACGGCGAAATCACCGCCATCGGCCTGCGGTCCGTACGTTTGACGACCCTGGACGACAACCTCATCACCATCCCCAACAACAAGTTCCTCACCGAGGTGGTCGCGTGCGGCAACGCTGGCGCGCTGGACATGCTCATCCAGATGGACTTCTTCATCGGCGTCGATCAGGACGTGGTGCGCGCTCGCCAAATTGTCTCCGACGCCATCACGTCCAGCCGCTATGCGTTCTTGGACAAACCGTGGGCCGTGTTGGTCAACCAGCTGGTACATCAGGGCTACTTCGCCGTACGACTGCGGGCCAAGGTCTACGTACTGGACCTGCACTTCGAAAAAGCCCTCGAGACAGATGTGACCCTGCGTGTGCTCGACGGCTTTCGTGCCGCTGACATCAAGCCGCCCGCGATGCTGGTGCGCACGCGTGATGGCGACGACCTGACTGGTGACGAGCTGCCCGTGCGCTTGTTGCATGGTGCGAGCTAGGTGACCCAACCGAACAACACCCGCCTGCCAACCCTGGCGTGGGGGACGCTGCTTGCCCTGGCGGCGGGGCTGCTGGCGTGGAGTTGGCAGCGCTGGCCCGACATCCAGGTGGATTTTGGCCGGGAGCTGTATGCCCCGTGGCGCCTATTGGCCGGCGACGTGCTCTATCGCGATTTGGCCTGGTTCAATGGCCCCCTGTCAGCGTGGTTCAACACCGCCTGCTTCGCCGTTTTTGGCCCGTCCGTGCTCACCCTGGCCCTGGTCAACTTCGCGCTGACTCTGCTGGTCTGCGCGCTACTGGTCCGGCTGATGAGCCGGTTTTCCGGGCCGTTAGCGGGTTTTCTGAGCGGCGCCACGTTTTTGCTGATCTTTGCCTTTGGTCGTTATGCGCCCTACGGCAACTACAACTTCATCACGCCCTACTCCCATGAACTTACCCACGGCGCGGTGCTCACTTTGGCGAGCTTGGCAGCGCTCAGTCACGCGCCTAGGAGCCCAAAGCAAGTGCGTTGGGCCGCCGTTGCGGGGGTTCTCTTGGGGCTCGTGGCCCTCACCAAGGCGGAGGTGCTGTTGGCCGCTGGCGCTGGCGTCACGCTGCGGCTGCTGCTGCTGACCGACAAGGCGATCCGTCTGCGGATGGCGGCGGCGCTGGCAGCCGGCGCGGCGGTGCCGATTGGCTTGGCCTTCACTGCCTTGGCGCTGCAGCTCGATACGAGCGCGGCCATCGATGGCGTCCTGGGTTCCTGGCGCTACGTCGGTCGTACGGAAGTTCGCGATCTGCCTTTTTACAGCGCGATGACCGGCCTCGACGCGCCCGGTTTGCACTTGCTGCAGACCGCCGTGTGGACAGCCGTTGTTGGCGCCGGAATGGGGTTGGTATTTGCGGTCGCTCGGCGGTTGGGGGACGCCGGCTACGAGCCGAGTTTCGCCGCCGAAAACGCCGCAACCATCCCAGAAAACCAGCCCCAAAGTAGACAAATAGCTAGTAGTCAGTTGTCAAATAACAATGGATCGTCTATCTACTCCAAGCTGTCTCAGCGCAGTCTTCCGCTTGTCGGATCGGGGGTCGTGCTGGGCGCGACACTCCTGGCCATGGTCGTCCAACTCGGTGGCCTGCCGCAGCTGGCGCGGCCTGTGCCTGTGGCGCTGGTAGCCCTCCTCTTGTTGCTGATTCGAGCGTGGTGGCGGCAGCGTCAGGGGCCGGATGCGGGGCGGCTGGCCGACGGCGCGGCCTTTGCGATGTTTGCACTGATCCTGCTCGCGAAGACGGGGCTCAACCCGCGGCTGACCCACTACGGCTTCGTGCTCGCCATGCCAGCAGTGGTCTTCCTCGTCGCGGCCGGGGTCGGTGTGCTGCCCGCTGGGGTCTTGCCGCAGCGGCTCAGTCTGGCGCCTGCCGGGCGCCTCCTGCTCCGATCTGCGGCCATCGGCGCGTTGATGGTCGGGGTCACCGCACACGTGCAGGTGGCTGACGCCTGGTACCACGGCACACCGCCTGATTTTTCGGTCCACAAGACGACCGTCGTCGGAGCTGGTGCAGACAGCGTCCGTGCCCGTTGGCGCGGCGCGGAGATGTCGCAGGCCCTGGCCGCACTGCAGTCCACGCTCAAGCCCAACGACACCGTGTTGGTGCTCCCTGAGGGCGTCATGCTCAATTTCTGGCTCCGGCGGAAGTCGCCTGCCCGCATCATCAACTTCATGCCCCCCGAGCTGCTGTTTTGGGGTGAGGCGCCGATCATCGACGACCTGAACGCGCACCCGCCAACTGTGGTTGTTGTCGTGCACAAAGACACGTCCGAATACGGTTTTCCGCGGTTTGGGCGCGACTACGGCCAGCAGATTTGGCGTTGGGTCACGGCGCGCTATCGCCCGGTCCAGACCTTTGGCGCCCTACCGCTGACGACGGACCGTTTCGGGATCGCTATTTTGCGGCCGCAGCAGCCTTCTGCGCCTTGACCAACCAGCGCAGGTTCGGCTCAAAGCCTGGCAGCGCCTTGTCCGCAGCCTTGAAGCTCGCCACCGCCTCCGAGTGCCTGCCAGCGGCGAAGTGCAGCTGCCCGAGGCGATGGTGGCCGTTGAAGGAGTGCGGCAGATCCATCACGACGCGCGCCATGAGGGTCAGGTCGTCTTTCCAATGGGTGCCGCGCACGGCGGTCACACCAGTCCAGAGCAGGATCACAGCCGTCGCCGCCGCCCACATGCCCCGCTGACGCTGACCATTCGTCCCGGCATACCACGCAACTGCGGCCCCCAGCGCGAGCGCAGCCCCAGCCGAGGGCAGGTACAGAAAGCGTTCGCCGGCACCCACGGGCAAGGGCACGAGATGGCTCACGGGCAACAAACCAAGCCACCACCACGCGATACCGACAGCCAGCCACCGAGCCTGCGGGTGGGGATTGCGCCGCCACAGCATCGCCGCGCCCGTCCAGCTCAAAATCACCACAACCAGCCCCGCCAATGCCTCTGGATCGAGCAGGGACAGGGCAGGGCGCAGGGTTGTCAGATCCCAAAACGGATTCAGGGGCCAGGGCCAGACCAGCATGCCGACGTAGAAGTTGGCGATCTTCAGGACGCTCGCCGCAGTCTGCATCGGCGACAGCACCCCAAAGAACGGCAGGCTGTGGCCGGTCAGCAGCACCACGCGCAGCGCCAGATAGCCGATGAGCACGCCCGTCAGGCCAGCGTAAAACCGCCAATGAGCCCGTAAAACCGCCGTAATAGCTGAAAACCCGCTGGATTGTGACCGGGCCAAGTCGACGAGAAAGAGCCAGCCCGGCAGCGTCACCGCCATCTCCTTGCTGCCGAGACCCAGGGCGTAGCAAGTCGCGATGACCGGACCCTGCCAGCGCACAGCAGTAGGCCCCGCGCGAATCGCCAGGGCGAGCAGACACCACAGCGCGCACAGCAACTCGGTGCGATAGGTGACGAGATTGACCGCCTCGCTGTGAATCGGATGGACCGCGAAGGCGAGCCCCGCGATTGCTGCGGCCAGGGTCGAGCGCGTCAGACGCCCAACAAGCAGCATCATAAGAAGGCTAACAAGCCCGTGAATCAGGTTGTTGCCGAGGTGATAGCCGAAGGGGTTCAGGCCCCAGATTGCGCGGTCGACCGCCCACGTCGTCGCCGTGATGGGCCGCCAATAGCTGCGGTTGATCGCCTCATCCAGCCCGCCCGCACCATCGCCGCCCCACGCCTGGGTAAACAGGCGCGGCACATTGCGCAGGTCGCTCAGTTGCGCGTTGCCGACCACGTTGTAGTGGTCATCCATGGCGAAATCGTTGCCGAGGTTGCTCGCATAGGCGCCGAGGGCCAGGAGGACAACCACCGCAGCCAGCCACCGCGGAGCGCGCCACGCACCATCGCTCACGTGGGCGCCAGCGTCGGGAGCGGTGGCATCTACACCAGCGGGCGGCACCGGTGAGGTCACAGCTGGCCGACCTCTGGCTTCACCAGCAAGAAGGAGCCCAGCGCGAGCGCGTCCATGTCCGTCGTGAAGAAGCACTTCAGCGCATCTTGTACCGTCGTCACAATGGGTTCGCCGCGGATGTTAAAGCTCGTATTGACCAGCACAGGCACGCCCGTTCGCTCGCCAAACGCCTTGACCACATCGTAGTAGCGACCGTTGGCCTCAGCCGTCACCGTCTGCACACGCGCGCCGCCATCGACGTGGGTAATCGCGCCCAGCTGGTGGGTGTGGTCTGCGTGGGTCGGAAAGACTTCGAGCATGTACGGCGCATTGCGGCCGCCCTCGAAAAACTCGCCAACCCGCTCAAGCAACGTGACCGGCGCGAAAGGTCGAAAGTACTCGCGAAACTTCACTCGCTTGTTGAGCGTGTGCTTCATCTCCTCGGAGCGCGGATCGGCCAAGATGGAGCGGCTTCCCAAGGCCCTGGGGCCGAATTCAGCCCGCCCCTGCATCCACCCGACGATATGACCCGAAGCCAGCAGATCGGCAGCGGCTTCCGAGATGGATTCCGGCTTGGTGAACGTGCATCCCGACACCCGCAACACCTCCTCGATGGCGGCATCGTCGTATTGCGGGCCGAGATAGTCGTTTTCGGGGTGAACCACGCGCGCGTCGTCGCCGAGCACATGGGCAACGTACAAGGCAGCACCCATGGACGTACCCGCGTCGGAGGCAGCGGGCATGAAGTAGCAGGATTCGAACCCAGTCTCGCGTGCCACCCGGCCGTTGGCGACGCAGTTGAGCGTGACACCGCCGCTCATGACCAGATTCGACTCGCCCGTCCGCTCGCGGGCGATGTTGGCCAGGTGCACGATGGCCTCTTCGGTGACTTTTTGCAGGCTCGCCGCGATGTCCATATGGCGCTGGGTGAGCTCGCTCTCAGCCGTCCGCTCTGGGCCGAGCAGCTGCACCAATTTGTCGGCGTACCGGCGCCGCCGCCGCATGAAAAAGGCAAAATAGCTCAGATCCAGCTCGAATCCGTCGGGCGTGAGGGTGATCAGGTCGCGGACTTGCTCGTAGTAGGTCGGCTGTCCATAGCTGGCCAACCCCATGACCTTGCCCTCGCCGTTGTTGGCGCGAAATCCCAGGTACTGCGTGAAGGCCGCGTAGAAGCTGCCGAGAGAGTGGGGGAACTCGACCGTCAGCAGGGTCTCCAGCTCGGTGCCTTGGCCTCTGCCGATGTGGGTCGACATGCGCTCGCCGTAGCCATCGATGGTCAAAATCGCCGCGCGTTCGAAGTTGGAACGAAAGAACGCACCCGCCGCGTGGCAGTGGTGGTGGGTCAGAAAGTGGGTCGTCAGGGTGTGGCCATTGTCCAAGACGAAGCTCTGGTCGACCCGCTCGACCCCGATGCCGTCGAAGTGACGCATGAGCTGCGCGGGCACGGCGTACAGGTATTCCAGGTGATTGCGCGGGAACGCGGCGCTCGTCGCGGGTTCGGCGTGCTTGCCCGGATTCCAGAAAAACGCTACGCGGTCGACGTCCGCCAAGGTGATCCCCGCGTCACCAAGGCACCAGCGGATGGCGTTGGCTGGGAACGCGCTGTCGTGTTTGACCCGGGTGAGGCGCTCCTCCTGTACCGCGCCGACCACCTCGCCATCGATGACAAGGGCAGCGGCTGCGTCGTTGGAGAAGTTGATGCCGAGGACTTTCATAGGGGCTCCGCAGGGGGCTGGGCAGGCTGCACCCTAGCAGACCGCCCGTCTCTATCGTTTTTTAGCTGTGATCCAGTGGGGCGCGTCACGCCAGCTTCGTCACCACCAACCCATCTCGGCCGGTAATGCGGTCGATCCACGCCACCGGTGCTGGGCCAATGGCGACAGTCGTGCGTGTCGGCACACCACCGAATTCTGTCCGCCCAGAGTCTGTGATCAACGCGTTGGGGAGGCCCGCGTTCTTCGCGGCCTGCGACACTGCGAGAAGCGCCTCTTCGTCGTCCACCGACAGCACGACCTTGGCGAACCCACGGCGCGACCACCAGGCCATGGGGCCGTCGACTGGAATCTCCAACTGCAGGTTGTTGCCTTGGTCCCGCTGAAAGAACACGGCCATGGCCGCATGGGCACACTGCGCCGCGATTTTGCCCTTGCGCATCTTCAGGTCACGCCGATAGCACATCACCTGCTTGACCCGGCTGCGGCGGTACACCGCTGTGGTCTCCACCAGGCTGCCGTCTTGCATCGGCGTGCGCTGGACGACCTGCATGAGCTCGCCCTGGTCGTCTTGGCGCAAATGCCGGGCGGCAGATTGGAGCACTGCACCCTCGCGCAACACCTCCGTCACGAGGCTGTCACCAGTGAGGTGACCGATGACCGAGGTGTGCTCGTCCACCGCCAGCGGATCGCCGTCGAGCGGCACCCAGAAGCTCAAGGCCTGCCAGTCCGCATCCGGCAGCCGCCAGCGCACGACAAAGCGCACGCCGAGACGGTCGTCCATCTGCTCGGTGAGCAGCGTGTAGGCGGCGTCGGCCGGCGGTGCTTGGTCCCCGTATTCGCTGGCATCGGAGTCAAATAGCCACACGCCTTCCCAAGCGTCGAGTGTTGCGGTCGCCGCGCTGTGGTGCGGCTGGTGGGTGACCTCTGCAGCTGTCATCGGAGACTCCCTACGTGCCCGTCTGGGCCGCGTTTCTGCCCCAGCACAAAGTAGCCAGTTTGGCGCGGACTGCCTGAGTTTACGGCAATATTGCGAGATTTTCGCTATGAATCAGGTGAACTTCTTGGCGATACCCAGGGCTGCCAATTTGCGGTAGAGCGTCGCCCGACCGATGCCAAGCAGCCGTGCCGCTTGTACCCGATTGCCTCCAGCACGTCGAAGCGCCGCCTCAATGCGTTCACGTTCGTTAGGTTCCTCCACGTACGCACTAGGCGGAGGCGTCGCAGCGGTAGAAGGCTGGGCGTGCCACTGGGGAATGGAAAGGGCCGGCGGGCGAGGGTCGCGCTGCCCCGAGCCGTCGCCGTGCCCCGAGCCGTCGCCGTGCAGGGACGGTCCGCCGGAAGCTGGCCAATAGGGTGCGTGAGATGCTGCTGGCGCATGGCGTGCCGCGGCGGGGGGGTAGGGCGACGCAGTGTCGACAGGGGCATGGCTCGGAGGGTTTTGGGGCGTTGTCGTATGGGCCCGGGCAGGTGGATAGCTGCGTCGCGGTGGTGCTGGCAGGGTCACCGCACGGTGCATGCTCGACGAGGTACGCCGGCGCGACGGCTGTAGGCCGCTGATCTCAGGCGGCAGATCGCTGACATTGAGCCAAGCTGTCTGCGAGCGAATCACGGCGAACTCGATGGCGCTGCGCAGCTCGCGAACATTGCCGGGCCAATCGTAGGCCACGAGCACTTTCAAGGCGTCCTCAGTGACGTGGGAGCGGACGTGGCCCGACGTGAGCCGCTCCTCCGCCAAGAAGGCTGCGACGAGGGCCGGGATGTCGTCGCGGCGCTCACGCAGCGGCGGCACTGGCACCCGCGCCACACGAATGCGGTACAGCAAATCCTCCCGGAAAGCGCCATCGGCGACCATGTGCTGCAGGTCGCGATTGGTGGCGGAAATGATGCGCACGTCGACCTTGCGAGCGCGGACCTCACCCACCCGCGTCACCTCCCGCTCTTGGAGAACACGCAATAACGAACGCTGCACGGTCGGCGAAATATCCCCGATCTCATCGAGGAAGATCGAGCCGCCATTGGCCGCCTCAAAGAGCCCCTGTTGCTCCGAGACGGCTCCGGTAAACGCACCCTTGGCGTGACCGAACAGCTGGCTGCCAAGCAGCGAGTCTGACAACCCAGCGCAGTTGATCGCCACATAGGGCCCATCACGTCGTTCACTCGCCGCGTGAATCGCCTGGGCAGTCAACTCCTTGCCGACGCCGGTCTCGCCTTCGATAAGCACCGTCCAATCACCGGCCGCGACCTGACCGATGTGCTCGTACAACTCGCGCATGGCTTCGCTATCGCCCACGAGCTGGCCATGCAGGCGACCTCGCACAACCGCTTCCAAATCATGAAGTTCCGAAACATCGTAGAGAAAGGCAATCCGCCGCTCGGGTACGCGCGGATCATCGTGCAGCTCAATCTCAGCGTGGCGCCTCACCCCATCTGCACCCCAGAGGGCAACGCGGATCCGGGTTCGCTGCTCTGAGGACTCGCCAAACAACGCTTGCAGTCGCTCCAGCGCCGCCCCGCCGACGCGCAACGCCTCCTCCCACGGCTGGCCCACCATGTCGTTTGGATACAAACCAAACGATGCACAGCGCCCACTGGCGAAGGCGACGCGCCCATCCGCTTCCAGCACCAGGGTGCCGATGTCGAGCATCTCCAGCACCTGCACGAGATCGTCGTGGCCCTTGCGCAGGGCTTCAATCATCGACTTGCGCTGCTGCTCGGCTTCTGTCTTCGCCGTAATGTCCCGCATGACACCGAGAAACTGCTGGCCCGAGCCAAGCGAGAGCTCCGAAATGCCGAGTTCGACGTCAAACAACGTACCGTCGCGCCGCATGGCCTTCATCTCGCGACTGCCGCCGATGATGTTGGCGCGACCGGTGCGCGCATAGGTGTCCAAGTAGCGGTCGTGGGCGCCGCGATGGGGCTCAGGCATCAGCATTTTTACGTTCTGCCCCACCATGTCACGACTACTCCAGCCGAACATCGTCGATGTCGCGCGGTTGCAGCTGATGATGGTGCCGCGTTTGTCGATGGTCACGATCGCCGCTAGCGCCGCATCCAAGATGGAGCGACTGCGCACTTCGCTATCGATGAGCAGCCGCACAGCGTTGGTCCGTTCTCGCTCGACGTGGATGTGGGTCAGCAGCTGCGCACAGGTCAGTACAAAGGGGTGGATGAACTCCGCGAGATGTTCGCTGTAACCACGTGGTCGGTTGGCGATGCCAATGATCCCCAGCAATCCCAGATTCGAACTCAGCGGGGCACCCAGGAAGGACGCCAGATGAGGCATCGCGGACTCACCCCCCAACCCAGTCGGTGCATCCACGCCTGTATTGCTGAACATATGCGTGCCCGAACGGATGACCTCGCCCATGAGATTGTCGAGCTGATGAAACTCGATTCCACCTGAAAACTCAGCCTCCTGGCGCCTCCGCTGCTCGTCGGTCCAAGTACGGTCGACGATGGCCATCGTACGAATGAACGGCGCGCCGTCGGGGCCATGCACCACCTCGCCGATGAAACCGTAGCGACTGCTAGTGAGCTTCAGCAGGCTATTGAGCAGGCCAATGAACACCTTCTCGGCTGGCGTGCCCTCCGTCAGCGCCGTTTGGGCTTCCGTGATGCTCGTGAGCATGTGGCGATCGGGCGACTGAATGCCGTGAAGGCTCGTCTGAAAACCACTGGAGTCCATCTTCTTACGAGCCATGGCGTCTTTCCTGAAAGCGAGGGGCGGGAGGCTTGTGGCAACAGGGGAACATTTCGATGTGGGGCGATGCGGTCGGATGCACGTCTGTCTCACGGCAGTCTGAGACATTTTACGGAGAATGTCTCATGTCTGTCTCGATTCTGTCCCGACTGGGATAAATGTCTCGCCGGTGTGGATCACTTTTTGTCTCATGTCAGATCTCGTTCATGTGCGTGAGTACCTCGGTGAACTGCCGAGAGCCATACGATAATTCGAAAACTTACTTGGGTTGGTACGAGTCCTGCTTACTACAACAAGCGTCAGGCGAATCCAGTTATTACGCCGATACGACTAGGGAGCAAGCCGCGGGGAAGCAGGGGCGACGCCGCGAAACTACACGGGAGTTAGACATGTTTACGGCAAAGAAAATGATGGGTGCGTTGGCAGCACTCGCGCTAATCGTCAGTGGCTGCGCAGCCGAGGGTGGACAGACCGGCGATGGCGAGCTCGCCACCAGCAACATGCATCTCGTGGAAATCAGCGGCGACAGCTGCGTCACCCTACTCGCTGGGCAAACCATCGATGTGGGCACGGTCTGCACCGCGATTAACGGCGACAACGTCGATGTGACCTACAGCACCACCGGCGGCTGGGGCATCTACGAAGCACATCTGTGGGCGGGGACGTCGTTGGCTGACATGCCGCAGAACAAGAAGGGCAACCCAAAAATCGGTAACTTCCCCTATAACGACTCCGACCTCGGTGGGGTGACGAGCCACACCATCAGCGTACCGCTCTCCACATTTGGCCTCGACGCCACCATGACGAGCTGCGACCCGGTCACCGCCTTCATCGCCAGTCATGCGGTAGTGAAGAAAGACAACGGCGACGGTACCTTCCAGGGCGAGACTGCATGGGGCGCTGGTACCCGGATGGTGCAAAAGGGCAGCTGGGCCACCTACTTCAGCATGATCTTGGTGTGCACGGACGATGAAGAGCCCGAGGAGCCGTCGGTTGGTACCTGCGAGACAGCATTTGCCCGGACTGCTGACGGCTCGAACTGCTTCCTGGACATGGACTACAACGGAGACGGTGAAGGCGACTTCAACCGCTGGGGCTGGACCCTCGGACCGCTGACCGCCGGCTCCTACAGCTTCGACATCTATGGCGGCGCGGGACAGTGCGACACCACCAAAGGTACGCTCGTCGGCAAGCTCAACGTGGACTATGACGGCTCCACGGTCACGGCGACGTTCGCGACGCTGTCGGGCTTCGCGATGAATGAGGTCCACCTCTACGCTGGTTCGGATCCGCTGCCTAAGGACAAGGACGGTGACTACACAGTGGCCCCCGGCCAATACACCGTGGTCACCGAGTTTGATAGCGACAAAACAAGCTACAGCGCTGACGTGGCGACGGCTGGGGGTGCGGTCTACGTGACTGCCCACGCCGTGGTCTGCGGAGCGTACTGATAGCCAGTCCCCCCAGTAGCCCCTGCTCGCTGGAGGCCCCGTGGCCCGTCTACCCTTGGGTAGGCGGGCCGCGGTCCTTTTGGTGACACTTAAGACGCTACCGGTTCATCAGGTTGCGGTCATTTGCAGGTCGCTTCTGCCCATCGCAGACTGCGGCGACGGCAGTTGAGCCCGGGAGCGCCCCATGACCGCACAAGGCCCCATCCACGGCAGCGCCCCCATCGTCTTGGGCGTCTCAGGTGCACAGGGCTCAGGCAAGTCGACCCTCTGCAACACGATTGCCTCACAACTACGGCAGCGCCATGACTTCAACGTGGTCGTGATCAGCATCGACGACCTCTATCTGACCCGCGCTGAGCGTGCAGACCTGGGCCAGCGCGTCCATCCGCTCTGTGCGATTCGCGGTCTGCCAGGGACCCACGATATCCCCATGGGGCTGCGCTTGTTGGACCGACTCGCGGCGGCCAAGGCCACTGACATCACACCGATTCCGAGGTTCGACAAAGCGCGTGACGATCGCGTGCCTGCCGCCGAGTTCGACAGGGTCGTCGGCAGGCCCCACATCATCATCATCGAGGGTTGGTGCGTGGGGGCGACCCCAGGTCCGGCTTGGGCGGGACCTATCAACGCGCGGGAGCAGCGCGACGACCCCGATGGGACGTGGGTCCGTTGGTCGGAGACGGCGCTCGCGGGCGTGTACCAACAGCTCTGGGCTCGCTTTCACGGCCTGTTGTTCATTCAGTCGCCGTCGTTTGAGACCATCATCGCCGGCCGCTGCCATCAGGAGCGCCGGCTTGCCGAGCGTGTCCAAACCGCCGGTGCCGCCGCCGTGGGTGTGATGACCGAAGAGCAGGTCATCGACTACGTCTTGCTCTTTGAGCGCAAGACGCGGCAGATGCTGGCCGAGCTACCGACCCAGGCGGACTGGGTCATCGATCATTGGCTGTCGCGGCAGGAGCGAGTCCAACCTCAGTCGGCGCGCTAAGTGAGGGGGCAAATACGTTCAGCGCCCGGGCCGCGGCGGCCGACTCGGCCGCATCCGGCGATGACGTCGCGCTCTCTTGCGGGCGCCGCGTCTGGCCCGACGTCTAGCCCGCGCACGTTCCCTCGCCCACACCTTCGCCCGGCGCAGGGCACGTGCCTTGGCCCTCGCCTTGGCGCTGACCTTGGTCCTGACTCTGCGCCGCACCCGACGCTTGGGGTGAGTTGTGCGCGCCTTGCGTCTCACTTTCGGCGGAGGTGCGGGCGCACCTTCTATTGATTGACCGCCATAGTTCATTCGCTCCACCCGCCAGTCGTTTGGGCGCAGCAGTTTTGGGTTGATGTAGCCGATCGGCGCGCGTTTGGCGGTGACTTCGACAAAGGCATAGCGCCGGCCGCGCCAAGTGAAGCTCTTGCCTGGGGCGGGCAGGGCGACGGCGAGCATGGTGTGACGATGGGCGCGCGATGAGACGAGGACAGAGTCGATGTCCAACTCCCGCAGCAGCATGTGCGCGACCAGGGCCTTGGAGTCGCAATCTCCCCATCCCTTCTGAACGACCAGGGCGGGCGGCAGCAAACCAAAGGGCTCGTCCTTGGGGATGCGGTAGGTGATCTGTTGGACAAAGGCGACGACCAGCGCCGTCGCGTCCAGCGCGCTGAGCTTCATGTCGAGCGCGCGACTGCGAAAGAGCGACGCCAGCGGGCCCAAGGCCGCTTCATCTTGGGCGAGGGCCTGCTCATAGATGCAGTGCAGCCCTGAACGGCACCTGGCGGAAGGTCGCCACCTAAACCGGCCACCGACCCCGGCTTTGAACCCCACGCTGATGGCAAAGGCCTCGTAATCCGCCCAAATACGCTGCGCCGCCTTGGTGGCGAGTCGATAGGACAGGCCGTAGCGATGGGGTCGCAGCCTCGACACCCGCCACTGGTGCACGCGCCCCTCCGTGGTGGCGTCCTCGGGATAGGCCGCGTCGCCGAGATGAACCCGCGGAGCCGTGGTCGGTAGCTGCTTGTGCAGCTCATCGAGTTGCGATTGCACGGCGTCACAGGCCGGCGCTAGACCCAGCAAACAGATAGCGGCCACGTGCAGGAGCGGCGCCCGCAGCGATTGGGGAGCGCGGACGTTCATCAGTGCGGCGTCACCATCAAGTCGCGCCCCAGCTCTGGGAGCGGCAGCAGCCCGTCGAGGGCCATCTGCAGACCCGGCGCGGCCAGCAGCGCCAGCACAACCATCACAGCGGCCAGCACCAGCGCGGGGGCGACGTTGCCCTCTCTGATCTCTTGCAGCTCATCGACGCCGCGCGTCAGGCGGCTGAACACACCGGTGCCAAAGGCGAGGACCA
>JAGSHB010000048.1 GCA_023954815.1 Myxococcales bacterium
CTCGTAGACGTCACACCGCAGTCGGCCAGCGCCCGACTTGGCGGGCGGCAACACCGTGCAAAACTCCACGTTGGCCTGGGCCGGAAAGAGCGGATGGGCTGACAATACGGGGCCTAAGCGCAAACGCTCGTCCTCCGAGAGGGTGTCGAAGAGCACCATATGCGGGTTGCCGGTGCCCACGCCCGTGATGTGGACGGTGGTGCCAACGACATCCAGTGCATGGTCGATAAGCGGCTTGTCGGCGGCCACCGGGACGGCGGCTGGGTCATAGGTGGGCGTTCCCATGGCAACGGAAACCTCGAATGTGTCGCCACCCCGAGAAAAGCCACAGACCAGGGGACCGGCACCAGTCACCACGGTGATTGCGTCGCCGCCCACGGCAAACTTGTCCACCAGGTATTTGACGAAACACCGCAGGCCGTTGCCGCACATCTCCGGTACCGACCCATCGGCGTTGATCACCTGCATATGAGGTTCGCTGAGGTCACCTGTCAGCAGCAACAGGCCGTCGGCCCCAATGCCGCGGTGCCGGTCACAGAGGGCAATCGCATGATCGCTGCCAAGCTCGGCCTCTCCATGACGCAGATCAAAAACGATGAAATCGTTGCCGAGGCCATGCAGTTTGGAAAATGGCAGCTTCATGATCACCTGTATTGGCGGGCTCTGGCGTACGGAGAAGGCGACTGGTCGCGGGGCGCGTGATGCGGCCGACCGACTGTTGTAGCGACAGCGTGGTCCTGCTGCTGCGCAAGCCTACCGATTTGTAGAAGCCCGCGCGAGCCGGTGCCTTGCCAGACGTCGCCGCCCCGCGTACACCGCCACAGCTTCCCAGGCCGTGTTGGCTTGGTGAGGCAAAGGAGGAACCCGGTGAAATTCCGGGGCTGACGCGCAACCGTAAGCTGTCGCCGCACCAACCTGCGGCGCCGGCAAGTCGGGAACTCCTTGGGTGGCTGCCCTCGCGAACTGGGGCCCGACTCGTGCTGATCACCTGCAGTTTTGCGGGCGATTGGACCGTCCATCCAAGTTGCTCCAGCGGTTGCCAAATACGTCTCGCCTATCGCGAGTGATGGAACCAGGAGCCTTGCCATGAACCCCATGATGTTTTCTCGCCTGCGGGCGGCCGCTCTCGTCGGATTGTTGACCTGTTTTACGGTCGGCTGCGGCGCCGATGACGGCACAGACGACAGCAATGCTGGCACCACGACTGACGGCGGAGTGTCCAGCGATGGTTCCGCCAGTGACGGAACCGTCGAGGACGCGGGCGGCCAGGACGCGGGCGGGCAAGACGCCGGTTCGACAGACACTGAAGGTGCCTCCGGTGACGACGCTGCGAGCGATGATGCAGCGCAGACCACTGGCGACGCCGGCACAACCGATGGCGGTAGCGTCGATGCAGGAGCCCCGGCCAAGCGGCCCTTCACAGCTCACAAGATCGCCATCGCGGGTGTGTGGGAGAGCAGCTTCGGCGGCAATGAGATCATCGACGACACAGCCTGGGCGACGCCCTACGGCGCAGCCAAAATCGTCAAGACGGATAACACCAAGCGCGTCGTGTTCACCCAGAACGCCAAGGACGACAAGTATAACCCCAGCAAGTTCAACAAGGTCGTCTGGACCGCGCCGAGCAAGGAGACCAAGGATGGCTTTGAGGTCACCACCATCTACCAGTGCACGGTCGCCTTTGGCCTAGACTCGTTGGCGCTGGCCGAGCAGAACACTCAAACGGCGGACGACTCGGACCCGGCGAAGAGCGGCTGTGGCAAGTTCCCATGGACCAAGCTGAGTGCTTTGGAAACGGCTGGCGAGTGGCAGACCAACTTCAAGACCAGCGAGACCATCAACCGGCAGGCGTGGGGCTTTGCTTGGGTGCGTGGATTCGAAAACGGCAAGAACGTGGCCTACACCCAGAATCCAGCAGACGCGAAGTACAGCCCAAACAAGTGGAACAAGCTCGTGTGGACCACCCCCAAGGGCGGAAAGTGGCACTACTGCACAGTCGATTTTGGGCTCGATAGCTTGAAAGCCGCGCAGGAAAGCAAGAAGACCGCGGACAGCTCCGATCCCGCAAAGAGCGGCTGTGGCGGCTTTAGCTGGACAGAGATGAGCGCGAAGTAGCGTCCGACAGCAGCGCCGGCATCGCGACAAGCAGCGTTGTCGTGCGGGCCGCGTAGTGGACGTAGAGCGCTGCCCAGAGCCCAGTATTGCCCCATGGCCGGAGCGCCCACCAGGCCACTGCAAAGATGCCAAGGGAGACCACCATGGCGTTTCGCATGGCGGGCCCTCGGGTTGCGCCAATAAAGATGCCGTCGAGTTGAAAGGCCGTGACGCCGGCGAGCGGGACCCACGCAGCCCACGGTAAATAGGTCGCCGCTAAGGAGCGCAGGGCCTCATCCGGTGTGAGCAACGCGATGACGAGGTCGCCGCCAAACACGTAAGTGCCAGTCAGCAGTACTGCGGCGAGCAGCGCCCATTGGCTGGAGCGAACCATGGCGCTCCGCAGACGGACGACGTCTCGGGCACCGATCGCTTGGCCGGTGAGCGTCTCGGCTGCATAGGCCAGCCCATCGAGAAAGTAGGAGGCGATGCTGACGAGCTGCATGAGCAGCGCGTTGGCTGCGAGAATGTCGTCGCCGTGTTTGGCGCTCTGAGCGGTGAACCAGACAAAGACGCTGATCAGCGAAAGCGAGCGGATCATGATGTCGGCGTTCACGCCCAAGGTGCGGCGTAGAGACGCGGAATCGGAGATCGACTGCCAGGAGAGCGCACCCCCCATCTGTCGCACCGCCCTCAGGGCCAACCAGAGCCCAACACCTGCAGCGACGACCTCGGCTAGCAACGAACCGGCAGCGACACCGTCCACGCCCCAGCCGAGTAGCAGAACGAAAACTGCGTCCAGCACCATGTTTGTCACGTTGAGAATGAGCTGCAGTGCCAGCGCCGTACGTGTGCGCCCTAGCCCAATAAACCAACCCAAAAGCGAATAGTTGAACAATGTTGCTGGGGCCGACCACAATCGGATGCGCACGTAGCCGCTCGCCAGAGATTCCACCTCTGGAGAGCCATCGAGCAGTGAAAATGCCAAGGCAGCGATGGGGCCCTGGGCGATGACTAGGACGCCCCCCGCGATGGCAGCGATCAGCAGCGCCCGGCCCAGATGCTGTGCTGTGGCGTGGCTGTCTCCGGCGCCCACCGACTGCGCTGTCAGCCCAGTTGTCGCCATACGGAGAAAGTTGAAGCCCCAAAAGACGAAGGAAAAAACCAGAGCCCCCAAGGACACCGCGCCGATTGGGACCGCCCCACCGATGCGAGCGACCGCAGCCATATCGACCAGCCCAAGCAATGGGGTGGTGACGTTGGACAGCATGATCGGCACTGCGATGAGCAGTACGCGACGGTGAGAAATGCCGACGGACGGGACGACGCCACCTGAGGGCACATGAGGGGTGGGGGTCATGAGGTGGGGGTCATGAGGCTGCAGAGACGAGCAAAGGCGATCTTAGGCTCATCCCGGAATCGCCCATGGGCTGGAATCCGGGTAGTCCTCGTCCTCACCGTCATCCGGCCCCTTGGCCATCACAATGATCTGAAAGCGATTTACCTCGCCCCCGGGATGTGGAGACACGATTAACGTTGAGAAATCAGCGTCCTGTACAGCTTTGCCAACTGCGACGGAGATCATGATCGCCGCTTCGTCGACCTCAACCACCACGCCATCCTGCTTGCCGTAGATCGCCTGATAAAAATCTGCGATGTCTGGGAAGCGCGCTTTGACCTTGTAGGAGGCGATGGACTCTGTGACCTGCTCCTCCTCGGCGCCGCGCAACAGGGCGGCACCAAAGCGGGCGATGTCGGGACTAGGGCCTGCAGCCTGTGACATGGAGTCTCCTGCTCGGGTCCGAAAATACGGACGTGTCGTGAAGTGAGTATAGCCGATCCAACCTTGTCGTCGCCCCCCTCAAGGGCTACGTTTCGCACCCTACTACCAAAGAGGTCCCCATGACCGTGCACGCCGCCGCTTTTCCTCAAGGCCGCATTGAAGTCATCTGCGGACCGATGTTCTCCGGGAAGAGCGAGGAGCTCATTCGGCGCGTTCGGCGTGCGATCATCGCCCGACAGCGGGTACAGGTCATCAAGCCAGCCATCGACACGCGGTATAGCGAGTCCCAAGTCGTGAGCCACAGCGACGTGCGCCTCAATGCAGTCTGCGTCGCCAGCGTGCGTGAACTGTACTCGGCGGTGCACCCGCGGACGGAAGTGGTTGGCATCGACGAGGCGCAGTTTTTCGACGACGAGCTGGTGACGGTCTGCGACAACCTGGCCAATCGCGGTATGCGGGTCATCGTCGCCGGTCTCGACATGGATTACCGCGGACACCCGTTCGTTCCGATGCCGATGCTGCTCGGCGTCGCTGAGATCGTCACCAAGATTCAGGCCGTCTGCATGGTCTGCGGCGCGCCGGCGAGCTTCAGCCAACGCCTCTCCGGCGGCGGTGACACGGTCGAGCTAGGCTCATCGGAACATTACGAAGCGCGCTGTCGGCGTCACTTCGAGCCAGAAGAGGAGCGTCAGCTTGAACTGCTGCGCGCCCGAGCTGAAGTGCTGCGCGTCCCGCCCGTAAGCTAGAACACCACCCACAGACTTCCTTCGTCGCTCGCTGCTGCCAACTGCGTTGGCGCGTGACCGCGCGTCCCTACGCCTACGGAGCGTCGACGCGCGGATTGCGCGCCAATTATTCCTTGACAACCTGTCGATAAATATTAAACCGTCACTGTGTCGAGGAATAGTTCAACACGTCCACGGCGAAAATGAGACCTTATTCTAGACACCCTGTCGATAAATGGCGACCAAACCGCTCACCAAGGACATTTGCGTGGCACGAACAGTAGACGAGCAACAGCACGAGCAGATGACCTTGCGAGCATTTGAGGCCGTTCGAAAGGGCGGTGTCGCCGGTCTAAGCATGGCGCGAATCGCCCGTGATCTCGGGGTAAAACGATCGACGCTGTACTGGTACTTCGGCAATCTCGGCGAGCTGTTCGAGGCGGTCTTGCGGGTGATTTTGGAGCGGCAGGCGATCTTTGTTGCCGGCGAGGTGGCGGAGCAAAGCCATCCGATCGATCAGATTTTGGCTTGGATTCACGGGGTCCAACGATTTTACGGCAAGGACCCCGAGCTCCTGCCGATTCTCATCCAGCTGTGGGCCGTGGGTCGGCCGGCGGAGCCTGAGCACGCCATTGCGGCGACCATCGCCCAGTTCGAGCCCCTGCGGCAGGCCGCGGTCGATGTGCTGGAGGAGGGCATGCGCGACGGCACAGTGCTGCCCTGCGACCCGGGCACTGTGGTCGATTTGTGCGCGACGCTGATCGACGGATCTCTCATTCACCGGGTGAGTCGCAATCTGCAGCCAGATGCGGTGACGGCGCTCTTTGTTGCCTGTGTGCTCACGCCGCTCCGTAGTCCGACAACGCCTGGGTGCGAGCTCACTGGGGCCGACCTGGAGCTACCTGAAGCTGGAACACGGTCGCGGCAAGCAGCGATGCAATCAGAGCAAACACCCCAAGAACGCGACAGGCGAACTTGGCTAGAGGAGGACTGACATGGCCATGCATGACACCGTAGAGACCCCAGAATCCGTCGAGACGGCACAGACCGCGCCCCATCTGCCCCTCGCTATCTTCTCGCTGGCCGGCGACCAGGTGCAGATGGGCGCCCAACACGGCGCGCTCCTGCGGGCTGTCGGCGGGTGGCAACGCACGTTGGATTACTACCCACGCATGGTCGAGTCCATCGTCATTGGCCAGCGTAGCCATCCGGCCCAGGCGGCGTTGCCGTTGGCGCTGCGGCCGGTGGTCGGCCTAGCGTTGGACCGCCTCCATAAGCGTCGCGATCCATTCTTTCGTGCGCGCACGGAGGCGTTTTACGAGGCCCTTGGTGTGCCGAAAAATCAGGCGAAGTACATCGGCGTGATGGATGTGCTGCAAAACGTCATCGGCCTCGCCGGGCGTGTTGGTGTGGGCGATATCAGCGAGCGGGCCATGGAGATCGCGCCAGCAGCCTGTTCAACGCTGGCTGTTTGGGGAGACGCGACCGAAGACGGGCGACTGCTCCACGCTCGCAACTTCGACTTTCCGGGTGCGGGCGTGTGGGAGCAGGCGCCCAGCGTCGTGTTTTGCACGCCAAAGAGCGGCCTACGCTATGGGTTTGTGACCACACGCGGCGCAGACGTGCCGGCGGTGAGCGTGTTCAATGAAGCGGGGCTGTGCCTGACGATCCATACGCGGTTTCATAAGGATATCAATTTCAGCGGAAACCTCGCGGTAGACATCTGCCATCGCGTCGCGCTCCACGCTCGGACGCTAGCCGACGCCGTACAGCTGCTGAAGGAGACCGATAGCGCATCTAGCTGGGGTATTTTGGTCTCTCATGACCGTTCGGCGGCGTTGGTCGAGATGACTGCGGGGCAGTTCGCGGTGACCTATCCCGATACGGACCAACCGTGGCTGAGCTGCACCAATCGCTACATGGCCCCCCATCTGCAAGGCGGAGAGTTGGAGCCAAGCGCTGGATTCCTGATGCACAGTGATGGTCGATGGGCAGCGCTCGAACGCCGGGCCCAGGCCGCAGTGGCCCAAAATCCGCTGTCGATTGAACATCTACAATCGCTGCTCGGCGACCACGGCGACCACGGCGAGGAGGGCCCAGGGAGCCGCGCATCTGGCGGTATCTTGGCGCAGTGCAATGGCGTGCATTCGGTGGTCATCGATCCCGAGCGGCAGACCGTCGATGTCTCCGTCGGTGAGGTCCCCACCGGACACGGGCCCTATGTGCGCATTCCATGGCGTTGGCAGGACTCACCAGGTGTCGAATCCATGGATCTAGGACAGATCCGCACGCAGCACACGCCGACCCAGCGCCATAGAAATGGCCGTGTAGGCCAAGCGTACCAGCAGTTTCTGACGGCAGCTCGCATCGAGATGCACGCGGGCCATGCGACAGATGCCGAAGTCGCTGTGGAACAAGCCTGTGCGTTGGACCCGAAAGAGTCTTCATATCGGCTACTGCTGGCGGGCTACCGACTGCGGCGGCGCGATCCAGCGGGAGCACTAGCCCACTTGACGAAGGCGCTCACGACGGAATACGCACCCTTTTACCGTGCACGATTGCTGCTGTGGGCCAGTCGTGCAGCTGAGTTGACAGGCAACGCGGTGCAGGCCCAAACCCTGCGCGCCGAGCTGCTGGCCCTTCGACACAGTCACATTGGTCGCTATCAAAGCGCGGCACAGAAAGAGTCACAGTCCCCGCTGCCTGGTCGGCGGCTATTTCGCACCCGCATTCAAGTGCAGCTCTGTGATCTGGCGGCGTAGCTGAATCCGCTCGCCGGCACGCAAATTATGTGGGTGCAGCGCTGAGCTCCTGTAGTCGCCGTGTCATGAGGTCGAGGCGGTCCAGCGCGATGCCAGCGAGCGGACGCCGATTGGCTGGCTGGCCCATCGCTGTTGCGAGCCGGTCGGCGTAGTCATCCGGGCATAAGATGACGATCTGGTCGGCCGCTTGCAGGCCGAGATCGCGGGCCTGTTCGCTCAAGCGCTGCGGCGAAATCACCGGGTCGTCCTCACGCGAAAACGTGACGTCGTAGTCCCCAGGCACCTCGTCGTCTGGACGCAACAGGCCGTGAAGGGCCGATAGCACAAGCCACTCGTCCGCATGGTGCTGCGCGTAGGCCACGGCAGCGTGATGAAGCGGACTCGTGTACGCGAGGCGAGCGGGCAGCGGGCCAAGGTCGGGTGCGGTATGCCACGCTTTCTCACGGCTACACGGGACGATGGCGACAACTTTGCCTGCGTAGAAACTCACGCGCAGGCGTCGATGGGCGCCTTCGGGTCCGAGTCATCTTTGACCGGCACCTTCGGATCGGAGTCGTCGTCCGTCGGTTTTTTCGGATCGGAGCTGATCTTGTTCTTGCACGCCTTCGTGGTGGCCACATGCTTCGGATCGGAACCGACAGTCTTCGGGTCAGAACCCAATTTCTTGGGGTCGGAACTCACGCTCTTGGGATCCGAGCTCACGCTCTTCGGGTCAGAGGCCGTCTTCTTGGGATCCGAGCTCACAGTCTTGGGATCGGAGTTCAACTTCTTCGGGTCAGAATTGACCTGCTTGGGATCGGAGCTCGCTTTTTTGGGGTCAGAAGCGATCTGCTTGGGATCGGAATTGACCTGTTTGGGGTCGGACCGCAGCCGCTTCGGATCCGAGCCCACCTTCTTTGGGTCACTTGCGGCATGGCCGATGCTACCCAGTTGGTCGACATTCAACTCAAACTCGATGTCGTCGCCGCGGCCTGAATCGAATCCCAGGCGGTTGGACGAATCAACGCAGCCAGGGAACCAAGCGACGGCCATCACCAGGGCCAATGCGTTGAGCCACGGCGCACGAAGCAGCCAGCCCAAGCGCGCTGAACGGGGGTCGGGATCGCCCTCCCGGGCCCGCTGAACCACAGGCTGCAACACCTCGGCGTGACGAATACCGTCGCGGTACACCCAGTCGAGCACCGCGTCGTACTGCACGTCCGACTTCTTCTGCATGCCAACGTGCTCGTAAAATGCGAGACGCAGGACCTCAGCCATGCTCATCAACAATGGGTCACCAGCAGCGCTCGAAGCAGAGGCCGCCTTTTTCACGAAGCGCTGACACTTCATGATGTCGTCTTGACCCAAGTAGGCCCAAGCGCGGCGATTGTGCAGACGAGCCTCGACGGTGGCCGAGAGCTCGCGCTGCTCCGCCAGGACATCGAGGCGCGCGTGGGCAGCCTCAAAATCACCGGCGCGAATCTCCAACATCGCAAGGTCGGTCGCGATGGCTTGCTCATCGACCCGCACGCGCCCCGACGTGACCCTGGCGTAAGCGGCCAAGGCCTTGTGGTAAGACTCGCCAGCCAACTCCGCGAAGCGCTCGCCGTGCTGCCGCAGACTCTTTTGCTCGTACAGGTCACCAAAACCGTGCCAGCACTTGCCATCGAGCACCGGCGACCGGGCCAGCACCCCGGCGTGAAGGGCGCGGCTCTCATTGAGTACACGCAGAGCCATATCCAAGTGGCCACGACGACGGTAGATCGTGGCGCGCTCAATCTCGGCGGCAACGATGGACTCCTCGATGAGCGCTTCCCCGCCGTGCTCTAGCTCCAAGAACAGGTTCATCGCGTCATCGACAAAGCGCAGAGCGTCGTCGATGAATCCGGGGTAAGTACCGTGCAAACGAACCAGCTTGCCGATGAGCAAGCTCATCTCCGCACGCACATGCAGGCTCGTGCGGTCCGTGTGCCCCATGGCGCGTTCGTAGAGACGAACGGCGCCCTGAAGAGCATACATGTCCTCGTCGAGGTCGTAGGCCTCCACCACTTCGTCCGCTTCGGCACGCGTGGGCGGCGCGTCGCTGAACTCCAGCGGCAGCAGGTCGTCTTCGAACTCGATGAGCAAACGGGCGACATGGCGACCGACGTCAACGACGTTGGCGAGCTGCTCGGCGTAGCGTTGGCGCGTGCCTGAGTCCCCGTGAAGGATGCGGTGGATCTGGCTCACATTCTTGGAAGCACCGAAGCGACTACGGGTACGCTCTGCTAACTCACGGTCGCACAAACCGAACACTTCGCGGCGGCGATTGAGCACTGCGACGAGCGCTGGGTAGCGTCCTTCTTGACGACGATCGGTACTGCTGCGTGCCATTGGGGCCTCCGATCGGAGCGCGCGGCTCCGGGATATCGACTGGCGGGCGCAGGGGCGCCGGCTGCCAGAGGGGGCGCAGGGTCGCAGAATCGCTCCAAGATGCCCAGAGTTTGCTGTATCCGGTGGGGTGTGGCGCGTGTGCAAGGATGCAAGAACGCGGTTCCGCGGCCGATTTTCGGTGTTTTAGCGCGCTTGTGGTTGACGGCGGGGGCCGTGAGTCCTACCTCTTTGTGTGCCGATCGGGAGGGGACCATGTGGAAGAAAGTGCTGAATCGTCCAATTGTTCAGGGTCAAAGCGCCCTTCATCTGGCGGTCATGGCGGGCAAGGTGCGTACGGTGCGTTGGATGCTACAGCACGGCGCAAACCCAGATGACCACGATCTCGACGGCCTCGGCGCGGTGCACTGCGCTGTCATGCATGATGATGTGAATGTAGCGACGTCTCTGCTGTCCGCGCTCATGGATGCAGGCCTGTCCATCGATTCGGAAGATACCGATGACGGCGCGACCGCGCTGCACACCGCGAGCTTCCTCGGCCGCGACAAGCTCGTCGCCTGGCTGCTCGATCGCGGGGCTGACGTACACGGCCGCGATTATTTCGGCCGCACGCCACTCATGCGGGCCCTGTCGATGTCGGAGCACAAAGTCGCGGCGCGGCTGCTCGGTCATGGCGCCAATCCCAACGAGGCCGATGAGCACGGTGAGCCGACGCTTTTGCAGGCTCGCATGACCCCCAAGGGGTCGGATCTACTGCTCAAAGCGGGTGCAAACCTTCAGGGTACCGACAGCCAACAACGCAACCTGCTGCACCTCGCAGCCCTGCGCGGCAACGGCCCAATGCTGACCTGGGCCCTGAGAAAGGGCGTGGACCCGACCCATCTCGACGAAGACGGCCTGACCCCACTCGCAGCGCTGGAGATGGAGTTGGTCGGGCTCGGTACGCTCAGGTTCGCGCAAGCGCTCGGCCTGCAGACCGACGAGGAAGCCAGCGTGCTGGAGGAGCCGGAAGAGGGCTTCGATGCAGCGTTGCGGCTGTTACGCCTGCACCAACCAGGACCGATGGCGCACGCGTAGCGCATTCAGCTACGAACGGGACTGATCGGTGAGCACAGGCCGCGGTTGGCCGGCCAGAATCTGGAAGAACGCCTCACTTTCTGCCCACTTTGCCGCGTGATGAGCCCGCCAGACTGGCAGCGGGTGGCTCCGCGCGCCCTCGTCGAGCATGTCTGTGACGCGTAGCAACAGGTCACCATCTCGCATCTGCTCGGCGCGCTCCGCCTGGGCCAAGAACGCGTCCGGGGACAGCTCCTTCATAAAGCGGGAGGAGCCACCGGCGAGGGCCATCTCCACCCGAATGTGGGCATCCAGATCGCCGATTGCCAATAGACCTCCCCGATCGGCAGATAGCTCGCTCATCTGATACCAGCGCAGCAGCGCCACCTCGACGGGCTTGATCAAGAGCGATCCGATGGAGAAGAACCGGTCGACGAGCCCGACCCCGCCGGCCATCAGCAGCCGCGCCAAGGTGCGGTAGAGCGCGTGACCGAGGCGTACGTGGGTCAATTCATGGCCGAGCACCGCCTGCACACCGGTGTCATCGAGCAGGTCCAACGTCGCGGTCGTCACGACGATGAAGGGCGCGCCCGCTCCCGTCGCCCAGGCGTTGACCACCGGACTCTGCACCACGTACAGCGGCGTCGGGCTCATGGCCAACCGGTCCGCAGCCTGGGTGTGGAGCCGCCAGAGCGTCGGAAGCTGATTGGAGCCGACCTCGATCGCGCCGCCGAGGTAGCGAAAGCGCGCGACCTTGTCGACGGTGCGCGCCATGACTGAACTCAGCAGCTGATCGACCTTCGGCAACGCCTTGAGAACGGCGAGCGTGTCGCGGTCCCAGGGGTGCGCCAGATCGTCGTCGTGCAAGTCACTGAGCGGCTCTCCCGCCACGCGCAGCAACCTACCGCCGCATTTTCCGCAGGTGGGTTTGCTCAGATCTTTGAGGGCGCGCTGGACCGGAACGCGATTTCGGCCGCTGCAAAGACGGCAGGTCAACGTATGGGCATGTGTCATAACTTGGAGTCTGACATATCTCCGACAGGGTGTGTGCCCTCAGGTTCGGCCATCCGCAACCGGCGCAACCCGCCGCGGTCGATCAACAGCTCACCTTCCCGCACCAAGGCCGCGCCGCTGCTCTCATCATGCAGCGTGCAGCGGACGTGTAGGCCATAGAGCTTGCGAATCGACGCCATGTGGACCCGACCGTCGGAGCGCGTCACGGGCACATCGCGGCGGCCGTGATCCAACCTGGGAAACAGCGCGCTGAGATCATAGCGCATGACGTGTTTGACCCCGCCCACACCCCAATCGTTGGGCACCGCCAAGCCATGTTGTTCGAGTCGCATCGAGACCGTCAGCGCGACCACGCTCACCGTCTTGCCGAGCGCGGGATTGAGCGGGTCGTGGCGCATCACCTGCTCTGCGCGCAGGTTCTCCCGCGAAATCAGGAGCCTACCGCGAGCGCGATCGATCCGGCGTTGCAGGTGCAGCCTCACCACTTTGTCGGCGATACCGTCGCGCACGCGCCGGGTGAGCCAACCGCGACCGATCTCTTTGATGCGATCTTTCACCGCGTACAGCACGCCCGCGACGGCACCAGCCATGATCATCGTGACCATGCTCATGCCACCGGTGATGAGCTGATTCATGTAAGCAACGTGCCATGCAAAGGCCCACGACGACGCAACAATGGCCACAAACGCGGCGATCCAGTGGCCTAAGCGGTCGTCTGGCTTGAAGCCATCGGCATCGAGCCACAACAGCTGATGAAAGTGCTTCTTGAGCGCGCTCCGGCGACGCAACCAACGCTCCAGCCCCTTGCGACCCTCACCCCGCGGCGTTGGCCAGCCTTGCTCCCTTCGGTAGGCACGCTCGGTGACGATGGCGGCTGTGAGTCGAGCCAAGCCAGGAGAATCGGCCGGCAAGGTGTCGCGTAATCGAGCAAAGGTGCTCAGCATCGCCACCGACAAATACTCGGCCGCCAGACTGGCCTCAACCCGCACACCCTCGGTACCGCCATCGCCCGTACGGAGGACAATGGCGCGACGGGCCTGGATATCATTGACCAAGCGTTCGATCGCAGCGCTCGCGTCTTCTTCACGGGCAATGACGAGACGCACCAGCCGCTCGAGCCGCTTCAGCCGACGCCCACCGAGTAGCGCCTCGTGGCGAATGTCGTCGATAACGCTGCGCGCTTGGGTGGCACGCACAGCCCGGTCAGGCGTCTGCAGGCGGGTGCGGGCACGAAAGGCCTCCCACAGCGGATGCTTGACCCAGAGGTGCTCGGGTACGTCGACCGTCAACTCAACAGCGTAGTTCCGGCGTTGACCAGGTTTGGCGAGCGGCGCCGACGCGACCCACTCGACCCGGGTCGTGTCGTGGATACCGATGTCCAGGCAGTAGCCGGTCGCTGGCGCGGACTTGTCCGAAGGCCATTTGGCCCCGGCGTCCGCGTCGATCGCTGCGGCACCCTTTTTCACGAGGGCAACGGGGTTCTCGCCCGTATTTGTTGCCAGTTTTAGAGCTACCGTGCGCGTCATCAAACCGTCTCCAGACCGCCCAGGGTAGCGATCTCCGGCCGATTTGTCACGTATCTGTCACAAATGACGGAATGAGGTCGCTGAAAGTCCTAGGGCAGACGGGCGCCCGTCATCCGCGCGGCAGCCTTTGCCAGCCCCACAAAGGCTGCCCGATAGCCACCCGGATCGTTGCCAATAGCAGACTGCGCTAGCGCGACGGTCTGGCCCCAAGTCCAACTCCCGGTGTGTTTTGACTTGCGCAGCAACATGCCAAAGCCAGCGACCGCGGCTGCGAACCGGTGATCATGGGAGGCTTGCGAGAGCTGATTGGGCAAATCACTGACCGGGAACTTGGCCAATTTGCTCTTCTTGGCCTGAGGCGCCTTCCACCGCAGCTTCACATGCATGAGCTCTCCGCTGTGGGCAGCTCGCGTCGCCTTCTTGCGCTGGTAGCGTAGCTTGCTCTTGGTAGTGGCGCCGTCTGCTGGGATCAACTCGTACAGCGCAGTGACGTGATGGCCTGCGCCCAGTTCGCCCGCATCCTTCTTGTCATCTTTGAAGTCTCGGGCAGCGAGCTTGCGATTGGCGTAGCCGATGAGCCGGTAGGATTTGACGCGCGCCGGGTTGAACTCGACCTGGATCTTCACGTCCTTGGCGATGGTCAGCAGGGTGCCGCCCATCTGGCGCACCAACACTTTGCGGGCCTCGAGCAGGCTGTCGATGTAGGCGTGGTTGCCATTTCCCTTGTCAGCCAGCTTCTGCATCTTCGCGTCTTGGTAATTGCCGGTGCCGAATCCCAGCACGGTCAGGAAGATGCCCGTGCTGCGCTGCTTTTCGATCATCCGCACCAGCTCGCCATCGGAGCTCTGGCCGACGTTGAAGTCGCCGTCGGTGCACAGAATCACACGGTTATTGCCGCCTTTGAGGAAGCTCTGCCTGGCGATCCGATAGGCCAGCTTGATACCTGCCCCACCAGCGGTAGAGCCACCAGCGCGCAAGCCGCGCAGGGCCCGCATAATCATCTGCTGCTCATCGCCGTGCGTCGGCGGCAACACCAAGCCAGCGGCGCCGGCGTAGACCACGATAGACACGCGATCTTGGGGCCGCAGTTGCTGGGCCAACATGGCGAGCGAGCGCTTGAGCAGCGGCAGCTTGTTTGGGCTGTGCATCGAGCCGCTGACGTCGAGCAGAAAGACCAGATTGGCCGGCGGCAGCTTGTGGACGGGGACTTTACGGCCCTGAATCGCGATGCGGGCGAGGCGGTGCTTGGGGTTCCAAGGGGCTTCGGTGAGCTCGACAGCGACGCCGAAGGGCACCCGGCCGGTGGGCTCTGGGGTGTTGTAGGGGAAGTAGTTCAGGAGCTCTTCGATGCGCACGGCATCGGCCGGCGGCATCCGGCGATTGCGGGTGATGAGCCGGCGCACGTTGCTGTAGCTAGCGGTATCGACATCGATGGAAAAGGTCGACAGGGGGCGCTGACTGGCAGTGTGGTAGTCGCCGTCGGGGGTGTGGTCGTAGCCCTCACGGGACTTGGGCTTGTCGTACATGGGGCGACGGACGGGCCGGGCGGCCATCCGATACTGCCTGCCCGCCGCCCCGTAGCTGCGGCGGCCCGATCCCATCGCGGCACCGGCACCCAAGCCGTAGCCCTTGAGCTTCATCGCCTTGCGCGGCGATGGCCGCGATCGATGGGCTGGCATCAGGCGATCGATCTCTTCGGCTTCCTTCTTGACCACCGGGCGCCTAACCCGCCGTTGCAACCGCACCTGCACAGCCACGGACTGCCCTGGCCGCAACCGCAGGGTGCGGCGATGGGTCCGAAACTGGCGATGGCGGACTGTGAGGATGGCCGCACCGACGGTACGGGTGTGCAGCTTGAAGTTGCCGGCCGCGTCACTCTTGGTCGCGCTAGTGCCGACGGCGATGGTTGCGCCGCGAATGGGGGCACCGTTGCCAGCGGCGCGTACTTGACCGGCGACGATGCTCTGCGGGCTGTCCGCCCAAGCGACGCTAGCGATGAGGCAGAGGGCCATGAGAGACGGGGCGAGCCCGAGGCTGGAAAGAGTGGGGCGAGATCGTTTCATGGCGTCCTCCGTGATGGTCAGAGCACGGACGGATGAGCCGGAGAGTCGATCTATGGTGGCGAAACATTGTGAGCAGCGAAGTGCAACAATCCACACGCAGGAGTCGTTTGGAGGGCCTTTTTGAAGGCTCAGATGCCCGGATTGGCCTCTGGACGGCTCGCAGGGGCGTTTTCTCGTGCGCAAGGCATATTAGTGGGGGGCACCTAAGATCGGCCGCTAGGCGGGCGATTTTACGAAGTGGCTCAAGGCATCCGGCCTAACAGCCCACGAAACGGCACACGCCGAACGGGACGACGACGCCCTCTTCTACCCTCGCAACCGCGCCAACACCGCCGCCAACTCCAGCATCCGCGGCCGCGCCAAGTCCCCACGCGGCGCACGGCTCAGGGCATCTAGCCCTCGGTCGGCCAGTTGTCGCTCCACCTGTTTCAACGCCGCTCCGAGATCCAGCGCGCCCGCTTCCAGCGCCGCGCGCACCAGCACCAGCGCCAACCCAGCAGCCCGCGACTGCCCCGGACACACCAGCTGACTCACCCCGCGCAGATTTACGTCGTCAGCGCCTACCGTCAGTCGCCACAGACCGTCTGGCCGGACGCGCGCGCGGCCGCGGTGATCCGTCACCGTCAAACGTCGAGGTTCAGGTCGCCACGGCAATGTCCCCGGATGCGGCGGCGCTTGAGTCGGCTCGTCGCCAGACAGGGCCTGCGCGCGCTCGGTCGCGTCGTGCGCCTGCCAACCGTCCATCCACACCACCGTATCAGCGCTGGAAAAGTAGTCCCCGCTACCGCCCATGACCATCACCAGCGAACAACCCTCCGATCGCAGCTGCGCGGTGCGCTGCACCAACGGGGTGATGGGCTCGTGGGCGCGACTGACCAGCTGTGCCATGCGCATATCCCGCACCAGCAGGTTGCTCGCCGAGGTGTCTTCGTCGAGCAGCAGCAGCTGACTACCTGCAGCGCGGGCCTCGACGATGGCCGCAGCCTGCGAGGTCGAGCCGCTGGCATCCGGCGTTGAAAACCGGGTCGTATCGATGCTGCCCGGCAGCTCGCCAATAAAGAGGGAGATGTCCAAGCCCGTCACGGCTCGGCCGTCTTCTGCGCGCACCTTGGCCGCATCTGTTCGCGTGACGACCCGCTCGCGGCCATCGCCGGGCACGTGGTCGTAGACGCCGACCTCCAGGGCCGACAGCAGCGTCGATTTGCCGTGATAGCCGCCGCCCACAATCAGTGTCAGACCAGTCGGCAGGCCCATGCCCCGCAGCGGACCGGCATGGGGCGTGTCCAACGTGACGGCCAAGCTGTCTGGCGTCCTAAAGGGTACGGCGCCGCGCGGCATCGGGCGGGGATCGATCCCGCTGGTGCGCGGCAAGATGGCCCCATCAGCGACGAAGGCGACCAGTGAGCGCTCATCGAGCTGCTTGCGGAGCGCCTGCTGGTCAAGGACGGCAAAGATGTGTGCTCGAAGCGCGTCTTGGTCGAGGGTATCCGCGCGAAAGGCCTGCTCGACGAGGTCTGGCAGGTCGTCGAGCAGCAGCGCCGCAGCTTGCCGCCCGGCGATCCGGCGGCCATTGGCGGGCAAGCCCACCCGCAGGCGCACCTCAAGCTCACCGCGCTCGTCGATCTGCACGGCAGTCCGGGGCAGCACCTCCTGGCCCGGCGTCATCAACCAGATCAACCCCGAGCGCCCGGAGCCGCGATCGGTCTGCAATCGTTCGGCTACAGTCACGGCCCCGCGCAACAGAAAATCCGCCGCGCTCACCCGCCGCGCAGTCGTCTCCAGCGCCCAGGCGGGCAGCGCGGCCGTCAGTCGATCGATGCGCAGCGCCACGTCCGACGGCGCTGCGAAGGGGTCCCCCTGGACCCGGTCGATGCGCAGGTCGCAGTTGTCGAGCTGCCAGGAGCCGCCGAGCCGCTTGTAGGCCCCATAGCTGCTGCCATCGAGACTGCGTAGCAGCTGTTCAAGCTGGTCTGTATCGTCCGATCTCTCGTTCATTGCCCGCCTCAAGAGAGCGTTACACGGTACGACCGTGGCTCAATGATACCTGTACAACAAGGACAAGCAGTGAGCACTCCGGCAGCCCCTGTCGCACGATGGTACGGGAGCGCCCGTCTCACAGTGTCAACGTCTGACGTGCATTGTCTTTATTCGGTCACGTCGCTTGGGTTGAGGCCCACAGCTTCGTCACAGTGCAGCCCATGAGATGGCACGCATTGACCGAATACATCGAAGGCGCAGACAGCAGCTTGGGACCAGACGGCCCACGCGTCCGCTTCAACAAAGATCCATGGAGTTGGATGACGCACTTCGCCGGCATGATCGCGGCGACGATTGGTCTGGTGTACCTGCTCATCGACAGCCCTGGAATGATTGAAAAACAAACCGGCATGGCCATTTACGGTGGCTCGCTCATCTTGTGCATGGGCACGTCGACGGCCTATCACTTCTTCGATCTCGGCAGTGAGGGCAACCGCTGGCTTAGGCGAGCCGACCACAGCGCCATCTTCTTGCTCATCGGCGGCACTTTCGTGCCTGCGCTGCTGCACATGCTCACCGGTACGTGGCGTTCGGCGGCGCTCATCACCGTCGCCTCTCTGGCCGCTGCTGGCATCATGTTCAAGCTGGTCTGGTTGGAGGCCCCGCGTTGGCTGACCACGGGTATCTACGTCGTCATGGGCTGGGGCGCCTGCATCCCCGGTACGCAGATGTTCCCGATTATGAGCGCTACCACACTAGGCTGGCTGTTCGCTGGCGGGGCTTTTTACACCCTGGGCGCGGTCATCTACGGCACACGCAAACCCGACCCGGTGCCTGATGTCTTCGGCTTCCACGAAGTCTGGCATCTCTTCGTTCTTGCCGGCGCCGCGTGCCACTACTTCTTCGCTCACAGTTTTTGCAGCGTGCCCTGCCTGCCCTTGTAGCGTCGCACGACAGAGTTGACGAACTGTCAGCAAACGGCCTTGCACCAACACCTCACCGTGCTTGATTGAGCCACCGAGCGCTGGGCGCCCGGCTATTTTCTAGAGGCCAATCATGATCGACATGTTGCTGGAAACCCTTGGCTTTGCGCTCAAAGCAGGACTCATCGTCGTCGCGTTCGCTGCGGTCGCATCGATCATCGCGAGTCTAGCGGCACGTCAGCGGCCGGCGACAACAGGCTACCTGAAGCTCACGCGCCTGAACGACACGCTGCGCCGGATGGAACGCCAGATTCAGCACGCCGGAATGGCGGGAAAAGCTCTGAAATCAACGAGAAAAGCCGAAAAGAAGCGCGACAAAGCGAAGAAGAAGGCCCGCGGCGCCCTACCGACTGGGGATGCCGCCGACACGGATCCCAACAAGCCATCCAAGCGGGTGTTCGTTCTCGATTTTGTGGGTGACCTACAGGCCAAGCGGGTCAGCCAGCTGCGCCAAGAGGTGACTGCCATCATCGCTGGCGCCCGTGAGGGTGACGAAGTGCTGCTGCGTCTACAGAGTCCAGGTGGAGCGGTGACGGGCTATGGCCTCGCTGCAAGTCAGCTCGCGCGCTTAGCGGCTCATCGTATCACGCTGACGGTGGCGATTGATCAGGTGGCAGCCAGTGGCGGATACATGATGGCAGCGGTCGCCGATCGCATCATCGCGGCACCGTTCGCCGTCGTGGGGTCGATCGGTGTGGTGGCGACGGTGCCCAATGTTCGCCGCTTACTGGAAAAACAACACATCGACGTGGAGCAGCTCACTGCTGGGGAGCACAAGCGAACGCTGAGCTTTCTAGGGGAAAATACGGACGAAGGTCGGGCCCATTTTCAAGCTGATCTTGAGGATATCCACGCGCAGTTCAAGACCCATATCGGTCGCCATCGCGCCCAGGTGGACATCGACAAGGTGGCGACGGGGGCCCATTGGACCGGCGACAGAGCCGTACACTTGGGGCTGGTCGACGAACTGCTGACCAGTGATGATTGGCTGCTCGCTCGCAGGGCAGATCACGACCTCTTTGCCGTCGCTTGGCAGCCGCCCCGTTCCGTGGGCCGGCGTTTCGCTGTCGGCGTGGAAGATACCGTGATGAATCTCAGTGAGCGGCTCGCGACCCGCGTGATGGACCTGCGTCGCCTGTGAGTGCAACCACGCTAAAAAGCGATAGGTTTCGACTGTCCCTGTGGTTCTCCCTGGCGATCGGCAGTCTCGGTGCGCTGCATCCGTTCCTGTCGCTGACGCTCGCCAAGCGTGGGCTCGATCCGGACTCAGTTGCCGGGATTTTGGCGCTGTTCCCAGCCGGCTTTCTCGTCGCGGGCCCGCTGTGGGGCTGGCTTGGCGATGCGACCTCACGACCCGAGCACTGGATGCGCGGGGCGGCGCTGGGGGCAGCTGTATTTGGCGGGATGCTGCTGACCGAGCCCAGTTTACCCATGTTGGTGGCGGCACTCGCTGGCATCGCGCTGTTCCGAGCGCCGCTGTTTCCCCTGGTCGACGCCCTGACCGTCGCGCGCCTGGGCGACGACCGTGGCCAGTACGGCCGCGTCCGACTTTGGGGGTCGGTGGCCTTTGGCGGGGCGGTGTTCTTGGTGGGGTCGCTCATCGACCAGTGGGCCATCGCGCCCCTGGGCGTCACCGCTGCCCTGCTCGCCGGGTTGGTGCTGGTGACTTGGCGGCTGCCGCAAGCCCCCATCCAAGCCAAGCTCGCAACATTGTCCGATCTGCGCACGCTATCGGGCCGCGGACCACTGGGGCGCCTGCTGTTCATCGCCATTTGCCACGGCATCGCGCACGCCACCTACGACTTTCTCTTCGCCCTCCACATGGACGCCCTGGGCGCCCCCACATGGCAAACCACGGCAGCATTTGTCGGCGGGCTGACACTCGAAGTGGCCATCATGGCGTGGGCACCTCGCCTACTGACTCGCTTGGGGCCCGTCGGTTTGATCAAACTAGCTGCATGGATGGCAGTGCCCCGTTTTCTAGTGACGGCCCTGCCGCTGCCAACCGCCTTGATAGCTGCCGTGCAGGTCCTTCACGGCATTAGTTTCGGAGCCTTCTGGCTCGGAGCGGTGGCCTACGTCGCCGTCGCAGCTCCCCCACGCCTCAGAAACACCGCGCAGGCTGCGCTCATGGCCGCGAGCGCTGGCGTTGGACCGCTGCTGTTGCTGCTTGGCGCGTCGGTGACCTTGCAGTTCGTATCGGTCACGCAACTCTTCATCGCAGCAGCCGTTCTCGCAGCCCTCGCCGCCTCGGTCGCAGGTCGATTGACTGCCACACACGACGCCAAGGAAGACACCAAAATGGTGAGCCAATAAGGCTGCACCGCCAATTCGTTGCTTGCAAACCTTCTCGGATTCATGCATCGATCTCTCATCACCTCGCTCACATTGAGGTGCCCCCTCCCCGGTGTTTCACCTCCCGCAATCGTCACCCTCCCCTCCTCTGACGAACGCGAACGCGACAGACATATCCAAGGAGTCTCTCCATGGCGTCCGACCTTTGTTTCCGATTTTCTCGGATCAGCCTCTTGTTGGCACTACTGCTCGGCCTATTCCTGAGTATTGGTTGTTCGGGGAGCGACCCTCAGCCTCCAACGGGCGGAGCTGACACGATCGGCGCGACCGATACGGGCGTGGCAACCAGCGATGCGGTTGAAGACAGTACATCGGCGTCGGATGCTGCCGACGGCGAGGACGCAAACGGAAAGACAGACGGCGGGAACTCCGACAGTGGAAACACAGACGGCGGAACCGCGGACGCAGGTCCCACGTGCCCCGGCGCTGCGGACTGCGCATGCAAGGAAGATAAGGACTGCACCGGCGGCACGTGTGCCATGGGGGCGAACGGCAAGTCCATCTGCGCCAAGCCGTGCAAAGAAGATGCAGACTGCGGCGACTTGGTCTGCGCCGATGGCAAGAGCGGCAAGGTCTGCGCGGACGGCAAAGTCGCCTTGTGTAGTCCCTGCAGCGCCAACGCCGATTGCGCCGTGGCTGGAGCCAAAGACGCGGCCTGTGTCGCGACCGGAGCCGAGGGCAACTTCTGCTCGGTAGGCTGCGCCAAGGACGCTGACTGCGGCGATGGCTACAGCTGCACCGACAGCAAAGATGTCGACGGTACAGCTGGCAAACGCTGCTTGCCGAAAGACAACAAGGCCTGCGGATGTTCGGGCTGGGCAACCGCAAAGGCGCTTTCCACGACGTGCTGGGCCGATGGCAAACCTGGGTGCACCGGCAAGCGTTCCTGCAGCGACAAGGGCCTGACCGCCTGTGATGCGGTGGCTGGCAAAGTGGAGATTTGCGACGGCGTAGACACGGACTGCGATGGCACGGCCGACAATGGCGACCTCTGCGACGACAAGAACCCCTGCACCAAGGATAGCTGCGGTGGCAAAGCTGGCTGCAAGAACGCCGCTGACGATGCCGCCAAGTGCGACGACGGCGATAGCTGCACCGAAAAAGACGCCTGTACAGGCGGAAAATGCGGGGGCGCGGCGAAGGTCTGCAATGACAACAAGCCGTGCACCGACGACAGCTGCGATAAAGCCAAGGGCTGCGTTGCGCTCCCCAACACAGCGACCTGCACCGACGGTGATAGCTGCACCGAGAAAGACGGCTGCGCAGCTGGCGCATGCACCGGCAGCAAAATCACCTGCGATGATAAAAACGCATGCACGGACGACAGTTGCGACCCGAAGAAGGGCTGCGTCCACCTGAACAATAAGATCGCCTGTAACGACGGTGACGCATGCACGGACAAGGACACCTGCAAGGAGGGCAAATGCACTTCGGTTGCCAAGGACTGCGACGACAAGAACCCTTGCACCACCGATATGTGCGACGCGAAGACCGGCTGCAAATCAGTGAACAACTTCAGCACGTGCGATGACGGTGATGCCTGTACATCTTCGGATATGTGCAAGGACGGCAAGTGCCAAACGGGTGTCGTTAAATGCGTCGACGGCAAGGCGTGCACGAAAGATTCCTGCGACCCGAAGACCGGCATTTGCACCTACCCGAACGCCACCGACGGCAGCAAGTGCGATGACGGTAAAAAATGTACGATCTCGGACGCTTGCGCCAAGGGAAAGTGCACTGGCGCAGCCAACAAGTGTGATGACAGCAACCCCTGTACGAGCGACAGTTGCAGCACAAGCAAGGGTTGCCTGCACACTCCTGTGTGCATCGATGGTGATGCCTGCACATCCGACACCTGCGACACGAAGACCGGAAAGTGCGCCTACACGGCGATGTCGGAGTGCGGCAAGACGGCGTTCAAACTGCCGTACGCTGCGAGTTTCTCCTGCGGCTCTGCGGGTTCGAAGCTGTGGACGCTGACGGGTACGGCCGGTGGTCCGTCCTGGGCGGTCGACAAAACGCCCGTCTCCCCAAAGCCCGTTCTGGGCGACTGCTCGCTGAACTTCAACAACGGCAAAGACTACAAGTGCCCCACGGGGGCGAAGCTCGTCAGTGGGACAGCGACCTCACCCAAGATCGATTTGACGGCTGCAGTGAATCCAGGTGTGGCCTTCAAATATGGTGGCAAGTGGGAGACGTTGAGCTACTACGAGAAGATGGAGCTCAAGGTGCTCGTGGAGGGCAGCAAAACGCCCGAGACGATTGGCCTATTCAAGAAGTACAGCTCGACTGGCTGGTTGACACGAGTCTACAGCCTCAACAAGTACGCCGGGAAGACGATCCAGCTCGTGTTTTCGTTCTGGACGAAAGACTGCTTCAACAACAGCGCGGTGGGACCGTTCATCGACGCGGTGGTCGTCTCAGCGGACACATGCGCAAGCGCGTCCCAGTGTGACGACAACAACCCATGCACGACGGATACCTGCGACAGCAAGACCAACAACTGTGCCCACGCCAAGAAGACCTCCGGCGCCTGTGACGATGGTAAAAACTGCACAGTGAGCACGACCTGTCAGGCCGATGGCAAATGCGGTGGCGGCTCGCCCAAGTGCGACGACGGCAACAGCTGCACCAAGAACACATGCGCGACGTCTACTGGCAAGTGTGGATTCTCACTGCTGAGTTCCGCCTGCGAAGACGGCAATCTGTGTTCGGTCGGCGATAAGTGCAAAGACGGGCTGTGCTTCGCTGGCGAGAACGCCAACTGCGATGACAACAACAGCTGCACAGTGGATGCCTGCGACAGCAAGTCCGGACTCTGTACCCACAAAGCGACGGCAGGTTGCGTGCCAACGTGCAAAACTGATGCAGATTGTGGCGACGGCAACCCGTGCACCACGGACGCGTGCGATGCCAAGACTAGCAAGTGCGTCAGCACCAAGCTAAAGGACGGTGCGATCTGCGGCGGCGCGAGCAGCTGCAAGGCCGGAACCTGCGGCCCAGCGGCGGTGACCGGGTGGGCCAAGGCGCTGCGCTCTGGCGCTGACGCCAACCACACGTGCGTGCTGCACGCCAGCGGTCGCATCAGCTGCTGGGGTGACGGCTACGCCGGCCAACTAGGCAACGGCGCGAAGACCGACAGCGGCAAACCCGTCAACGTCGACGGCATCACCGACGCCACGGACGTCGTGCTCGGCAGCGCCCACACCTGCGCATTACACAAAGACGGCACCGTCAGCTGCTGGGGCGACAACGCCTACTACCAGGCGCTCGGTTCGTCGAAGACCGACAACACCAAACCGGTCAAGATCACCGGCCTCAAGGATGTGGAGGCGCTAGCCGCCGGCCGCTACCACACGTGCGCGCTGGTCAAGGGCGGCACCGTCACCTGCTGGGGTCGCAACTACGACAAGGAGGTCGGCCCGACCGCGGCTAGCGGAGGCTCACAGAAACTGGAGCCGGTCCAAGGCCTGACGGGTGTGAGCGCGATCTTCGCCGGTGGCTTCTCGTCCTGCGCGATTCGCCAAGATGAGACGCTGTGGTGCTGGGGTCGCAATAGCTACTACCTAGCAGCGGGCGGTGACGACATCACCACCACCGGCGATCTGAAGGTGCCCACCCGTGATGGGCGGTTCACCGGCGTAACCACGGTGTCCATGGGGTACTACACCCGGTGTGTCGGTCTTAAGAACGGTCAGATGATTTGCGGCGCGTACAACAGCAACGGCCAGCTGGGCACGGGCGCAAAAAGCACCACGACCACCAAGAAGACGAGCCTCTGGAGCACGAGCGCAGCCCAGTTCGGCGTGGGTTACTGGCACGTCGCGGCGATGGATGCAGCCGGACAGACCTGGGGAGCGGGTGACAACGCGCAGGGCCAGCTCGGCAACGGCAAGAAGACCGATAGCGCCAAGATTGTGGCGATGGGCATCGTATCGAAAGCGATTGAGATCGCGGTTGGCTACGAACATACGTGCATCTTGCGGGCCGACGGCACCGTCTGGTGCACCGGAGAGAACTCCGATGGTCAGCTCGGCATGGGCAAGATCGGCTCCACCTATGACAGCGCGCGCTATGTCCGCGTGGCGGATGCCAGCTGCCAGACCGACGGCAACTGTCAGGACGACAACCTGTGCACCAAGCAGCAGTGCTCGCTCTCCGACGGGCTGTGCACGAGCAAGGCAGTCAAGGACATCGCATGCTCGGATGGGGATGCTTGCACAGTGGATGACAAGTGCAACGACAAGGGAGTCTGCCTCGCCAAGCCCAAGAACTGCGCGGACGACGACGCCTGCACCATGGGTCCAGTTTGCAAGTTGGGCGCATGCAGCCACAGCTCGAACGTCGACTGCGACGATGGTAACGCCTGCACAACCGACGCATGCGACAAGAAGACCGGCGCGTGCAGCCACGCAAAGATCGCGGGCTGCGTGATTAAGTGCAGCACCGATGCCGGGTGCAAGAACAACAACCTCTGCACGACGGGCAAGTGCGTCAACGGAGGCTGCCAGGAGACGCCGGGCAACGATGGCGCGCTCTGCGCCGATGGTAAGACCTGCAGCAAGGGGGCGTGCGCGCCATTTGCCATCACTGGGTGGGCCAAGCAGATCTCGGCTCATCCCAGGTCGACCCACGCCTGCGCGCTCAAGACGGACGCCACCGTCGCGTGCTGGGGGTACAACTACTATGGCCAGCTTGGTGATGGCACCAAGACCCAGCGCACCTCGCCAGTGGACGTCAAAGGGCTGACAGATGTCACGGCTGTGCAACTCGGTGGTCGGCACTCATGCGCCCTGCTCAAAGACACGACGGTCAAATGCTGGGGCTACAATACCTACGGACAGTTGGGCAATGGCACCACCAGCCACAGCAGCTCGCCAGTCGCGGTGAAGGGCCTCACCGGAGTCATCGAGCTCGCGGCAGGCTACGACAGCACCTGCGCGCTGAAGACCGACTCGACCGTGCACTGCTGGGGTCACAACTACGACGGCATGCTGGGCAACGGCCAGTCGGGCTACAACAAGAAGTCGCTGACGCCCATCCCGAACGGCCTCAATAGCATCAAGCACCTGTCCGGCGGCTACCGCCACTATTGCGCGCTGAAGAGCGACCAATCCACTTGGTGCTGGGGCTACAACCTCTACCAGCAGGCCGTGCCTGGCACCTCGAGCTCCGACGTGCTCAAGCCGACACTGGCGAAGGGCTTGGCCAAGTCCACCGCGGTCGCGGCAGGCGGTAACCACACCTGCGTCGTGACGGCCGCGGGCGGCGTAAACTGCATCGGTCGCAACACCGACGGGCAGTTGGGCATGGGCGCCAAGTCACCGTCTGACTCCAACGACAAGGTCTACGCTGCCCTGGGAGTGAGCAACATCATCTCGCTGGCAGGCGGCTACTACCACACGGTCGCACTCGACAGCACCGGCCGTGCGTGGACTTGGGGGGATAACTCTCAGGGCGAGCTCGGTGACGGCACCAAGACGGACAACCCCACCCCCCAAAAGCTCAACACGCCCACTGGGGTCATCCAGGTCACAGCGGGTGACGACTTCACCTGCGCGCTGCTGAAGACCGGCTCGGTTTGGTGTGTCGGTGATAACAGCAACGGAGAGCTGGGCATTGGTAGCACCTCGGACAAGACCGACTTCGTGCGCACTGTCGACAAGGCGTGCCAGAAAGACATCGACTGCCAGATCGGCAGCGCTTGCTTCGCTGACACCTGTGACACCAAGACCGGGCTGTGCACCGAGGTCATCAACAAGGGCAAGGCTTGCGATGATGGCAAGCCCTGCACCGTAGGCGATGCTTGTGATGACACGGGGGGTTGCGCGGCCAAACCCAAGACCTGTGACGATGGCGACGCCTGCACATTGCTGCCCAAGTGTGATGATAAGGACGGCTCTTGCAAGCAGTTGGCCAAGGTCAACTGTGACGACAAGAACCCGTGCACAACGGACAAGTGCGATGCAAAGACGGGCGCCTGCTCACACGCCGCGATCTCGGGCTGCAAGTGGACCTGTAAGTCCGACGCGGACTGCGACGACGGCAAGCCGTGCACCGCAGACAAGTGCCTCAGCGGTACGGGAACATGCGAGCAGAAACCTGGCGATGACGGCGCGATCTGCGGCATCGGAGGGCTCTGCAAATCGGGCAGCTGTGGTCCGATCACGAAGGGCTTCGCCAAAGCCATCAGCTCCAACGAGTTCGGCTCTCACACCTGCGCGCTCGGGCTCGCCAACAAGGTCTACTGCTGGGGCTACAACTTCTACGGTCAACTTGGCGATGGGACCACGACCAAGCGCAGCAAGCCGGTGCAGGTCAAGGACCTTGGCGATGCCTCGCAGATCTCTGCCGGCTACAACCACACCTGTGCGGTGTTGGCGTCGGGACGCGTGTCGTGTTGGGGCAACAACTCCGATGGCCAGCTCGGCGATGGAACAACGACCAAACGCACCAAGCCGGTGACCGTCGATGGTCTCAACGACGTGTCTCGCGTCGGCGCGGGCGGCTACCACTCGTGCGCTGTGAAGAAGAACGGGACCGTCTGGTGCTGGGGCAGAAACTCCGACGGCCAGTCCGGGAACGGCAAGACCTCGACCGCCGACGTGAAGAAGGCCAAGCAGGTGGCAGGTGTCGCAGGCGCAGTCGACATCGAGTTGGGTCGCTACACATCGTGCGCCTTGATGAAAGACGGCGCCGTGATGTGCTGGGGCTACAACACCTACACAGCCATCGGTCCGAACAAGGCCGATCAGAAGACGCCGATCGCCCTGCAGGGTCTGCCGCCGATGAGCCAGATCTCCCACGGCATGTACACCTTCGGCGGCATCAGCAAGGCGAACATGGCTTGGGGTTCGGGCTTCAACAACCACGGGCAGACCGGTGTGGGGGACAAGAAGACGCCAGTGTGGCCACCCAAGGTCGCCCTCATGAGCACGACGCCGATGCAGGTCTCTACGGGCTACTACATGGCCTACTTCCTCGACACGACCGGCCAAGCTTGGTCGGTGGGATACAACCTATACGGCGGTCTCGGCAACGGCACGACGTCGTCCAACGAGAAGATCGCCAAGATCATCGGCGGCTCCAACGTAGTCGCTGTCTCCGTGCGCTACCGCGGAGGCTGCTTGCTCAAGGCGGACGGCTCGGTGTGGTGTGTCGGCCGTGGCAATTACGGTCAAAACGGCAATGGCACGCTCTCCTCCACAGTCAAGAACCTTGTGAAGGTCTCCCCGCCAGTGGCACCGTAGCGCGCCGCCAGCTGTCCCATAACTAGACCGGCCCTCGCTGCTTTGAAAAGTGGCGGGGGCCGCGTCGTTTGGGTCATTCCGCCGCCGCCCTTTGTCTTCTGGCGTTCGGGCAGTCACTCTTTAACGCTGCGCGCGGTCGGAATTGTCGCTCCGCCGGACTATGATGAACGCACTACAGGAGGCGTGGATGTCGCTCGAACGAATCTTGGTGGCCACTGATCTCAGCGCGGTCTCTCTGCTGTCCATTCCTTGGGTCGCGGGACTGGCCAGAGGCACCGGCGCGCGCGTGACGGTCGCCTACGTCGACGGGGTGGCCAGCGGGCTGCACGGCGCCGCATTTGACGAAGAGACCGAAGAGGTAAAAGAGCATCTCGGTATCTTCAAGGATGCCCTAGGGATGATGGACGTGGCCTGCGAGGTTCGGGTGCTGTCTGGGCGTGCCAAACGGGTCCTCGAGCGCACCACCGAGCGCGGCGAGTACGACCTCATCGTCACCACGCGGCACGGCGAGCGCGCGACCGGGCTGCTGGTAGGCTCCACCACGCTGCACCTAGCCCGGACCAGCAAGATTCCACTGCTTGTGGTCCATGGTCCCACGCCCGACGAGACGCCACCGGATGCTGTGCACATCGATCTGGAGACCATCCTCGTCTCGACCGATTTTAGCGAGGTGAGCACCGAGGGCGTCTATGCCCTTGTTCCGCTCGCGCGCGCCCTAGGCGTCCGGCTTCACATCATTCACGTGCTGACGGTGCCTGGCGCGGTGATCGACGTCGAGGCGCCGCAATTTCAACTGCCAGAGACGCCCGCTGAGTCGCGCAATGCCGCCCATGCCGCCCAAGCGCGGCTCGACGTGCTCGCGGGTCAACTCGACGTGGAGACGTCGACGGAGGTCGTCTGCGCGGAGGTGGCCGCCGATGGCATCGTCGCGACCGCCCTGCTGCGCAAGGCCCAGCTCATCGCGGTATCGTCCCACGGTAAGGGCACGATCACCTCGATTATTTTGGGTAGTACGTCACGCCGGGTGCTGACCCTATCGCCGCTGCCGGTGCTGGTTTTGCGCAAGGATGCGATAGGTGGGCGGGCGTGGGGCGGCGCTACGCGTTCAGCCAGCGCCTGAGCACGACCAGGGCCTGCTTTTCTGCGAACCAGAGCGCTTGCACGTGCTCGCTGAGGCGGCGAAAGAGCTGATTTTGCTGGTCAGAAGTCCACGGTGGGTGCCGATCGAGTTCGGTGTTGAGTTGCACGACGATCGCGTCTGCCTGAGCCACTGCGGCCAAGTCTCCGGCCGCGAGCGCAGCGTATTTTCGGTCCATTGCGGCGTACATATCAGCCAGCGGGGTCACCTCAGCGAACGGATGTGTCGCCTCCAGCGGGAACGGTGCCTGCGACAGGGCTCGCCAACGCTCACTCAACCCGTCGTAGGCCTCCGCAGCCCGCAGCAACGGCTCGGCGCCGAGTGCTTCGCCAGCCTCGCGCAAGAAGGCAGCGTACAGCGACCGCAAGCCAGCGCCATCCATGCCCCGTAAGGCGATGCCAGCGCGCATCGACCGAAACACACTGGCGAGGCGCGTTCGGTCTGCGAATTGCCGGTTCCAGCCTTTGGAGCCCCGCTCATCGGCCAAGGTGCGGCCCCACTGCCGCAGCGCGCCAAGCCCAAAGGACGTCGATGGCGCGCCGAGATAGGCGACGTGGGCCTCGATCGCCGAACGCACGGCAGCTGCCAGATCTCCGCAGCCGGCGCCGGCCCGCACAGCCAATTGTCGATGGCGAAACGACGCGATCCGACTCCTCGCCATATCAAATCGCGGACGCTGCAGTACGATAGGTTTGCCCCAACCATCGTCGAGCGTGACGTGGCCTGCATCAACACCAATGACCGTGGTGACCCACCCGAAGCACCCCTCGAAGATCTCACTCACATGGAGGTGCGGGAGGTAGTGCTCGTCGACCCAACAGATCGCAGGGTGGCCGTTGCGCAGGGTGGCATCAAGCGCACGCGCCGCACGCCGATCACCTGAAGCGTGGGTCCACGATGCCGTCGCTCCAACCCGCGCAATCGCTTCATTGAACCAGCATTGGGAGTCATTCCAGCGATGATGAAACCCGAGGGTCAACACGGCACATCGGTGCGCTTTGAATTCCCACAGGATGTAGCCGGCCCCCAGACCACCGCCGAGACCGAGCAGCATCGCTTCTGACCAAGGCTTGCCGGAATGCGGAGCGGTGCAACCCGCATGACGCAGAGCCGTAGCCAGCGCGGCGGTGTGATTGAATTGAGCCACTTCACAGTCATGTTGGTCGACGTGATAGGTCGCCATGCCTCCCTCCTGCCGCGCCATGGTTGCCAATCGGCAGGCGCGCGGCAACCCACTTGCAGCGACGCCTACCGCGGTTCACTCTCTCGCTCCCAGCAGCGCGCGGAGGACCCCAGCCCCATGAACACCCTCATCCGACAAATCAAAGGTGCGATCAGCGAGAAGATCCCCGCGGTCGAAGTGGACGTGGAGACAGCAGAACTTGCGAGTTTGAGCTTCACCCATCCCGCTCACCGCGCCACTGTGCTGGTGATCGCCGAGCGGGGCGACAACCGGCAGCCGCTGGCCACATTGGCGATCTTCATCTTGATCGACGACTGGTTCGACGTGCAGAAAGACCCGGCAGCTGTAACGAAGCTGCTGCAACTCAACACGGCTTTGATGAGCTGCGCGATCGGCGTCCTGCAGCTTGGTGACGAAGAGATGGCGACCACTTTGTGCCGCCGCCTGCCCGCCTCAGAGGTCGATCCAACGACCGTGCTCGACCTGATCGAAGGCATGGTCTGGGAGTACGCCAACGCAGCGGGCTTCATGGAAGCCGCCGAGGTGGCTGAGGCGTAGCCCGAACGGCCCCATCGCCCATAACCGAGAGTTCGCGTTCGTGCATTTTTGGTGAAATAGGCGGTTGCGCTAGCTACCCGTCGTGGCACGCTAGCGCCACGAACTGTTCCCGGTTCGGCGAAGGTGAGGGCTGAAGTTCCGTGCGGTGTGAACATCGCATGACGGCAGCGACTCACGAGGGAACGAGGACACGCCGCGTCATTCATGCGGTTTGGAGAGCAGCCCATGAAGAGCCGCCCTGAGTTCATTGCGCACATCAAGGACCTGATGTCCGACGTCCCGAACGTTCGTGTTCGCGCACTTTTTGGTGGCCATGGGCTCTTTCGCGATGGCCTAATGTTCGCGCTGCTGGCAGACGATCTATTGTATTTCCGAGCCAATGGAGAGCGCGGCGAAGCGTTGCGGCTCAAGGGCGCGCGGCAGTTCTCGGCTACCGTCCGCGGTAAGACGGTGAACATGCCCTACTACCGCGCCACAGATGACGCGCTGGAAGATCCGGAACTGACGACCGCCATGGCTTTGGAGTCGTTCGCAGATGCGATGGTGGCCGACCAGCAAAAGCCAGCCTCAAAGCGCAAGCACCGCCCGCGACCGATCTAGCAGACCGCGCTTTTTCTGGATTTTTCGGAGAGCGAGCCATGCGGCCAGATGTAATCGTCATCGGGGCAGGTCTTGCGGGGTGCGCTTCGGCGTACCATCTGGCGAGCGACCATCACGTGTTGGTGCTTGAACAAGGCGACAATCCCGGGGCCGAGGCGACCGCTCAAAATGCCGGCATGGTTCGCCGCCTTGGTGAAGACCCGGCAGAGCGCGCGCTTGCGATGCAGACCTGGCGGTTTCTCTCCGATCCTGGCGCGGATTGGGCGGGGCTCACCGTCTCAAAAAAAACCGGAGCACTGCTTGGGCTTTGCCACGATCGCTGGCACCTGCACGATGCGGCGATGCACCTGCGCGCCCATGGCGTTCGTGTCGAGAGCGTCGATGCCGCGGGTGCCGAAGAGTTGGCGCCCATCCTAAGCGGTACACCTGTCTTGCAGGGGTGGTGGCTGCCTGACGAACATGTGGCAGATCCGCACGCGATCATGACCGGCTATCTCCGTGGCCTGCGTCGCATGGGCGCTGAAATTCGCTGCGGGACCCGCGTGAGCCACCTCATCGTCAGCGAGGGCGTCATCACCGGAGTACAGACGGACGAAGGCCCTGTGTATGCGGACCGCGTGGTGCTAGCAGCCGGCGCCTGGAGCGCGACGCTGGGCCAAACAGCCGGCGTGACCCGGCCGCTCTTTCCCCTGCGACGGACAGTCTTCGCGACCGAAGCCCACCCGCTCAGCACCCCAACCCATCCATGGTGCTGGCTCGATGACGCGGGCCTGTACCTGCGCCCAGAAGGCGATGGGTTCCTGGTCTCCGGATGTGACGAAGCCCTGGATCCACCGCGCCCGTCTCCAGGCTCGCAAGGCAGTCCATCACCAGCGGCAAGCGCGCTAACACTCGATAAAATCAAGCGACTTATGCCGAAACTAGCTGATTTGCGGCTGTCATCTGGCTGGTCGGGGCTGCGCACCTTTGCCGCCGATCGCTGCCCGATGATTGGCCAAGATCCCGATGTTTCGGGTCTATGGTGGGCCGCTGGCTTGGGTGGTTTTGGCGTGACCTGCAACTACGGGGTCGGCCAAGCGCTCGGTGCCTGGATGCGGGACGCCCCCACCCCGTGGCTGCACACTGCCAGCGTCACCCCCGCTCGCCACCTCCTGCGCAAGTTCCCGATTCGGCCCCAAGGGGAGCTCCACCGGCCTCGCTTGCTAGACGCGCGTTCGGTTCCGGTGCGAAAAAACCTGAGAAAATTGACCTGAACATTTGTTCAGCTATCATCGAGGTATGATCGCTATTCAAGGCAGCCTCTTCGGCCACGACACCATCGATTTCGACCCCACCTTCGCCAAGTTGAGACGCACCGATCTCGGCGCGGGCGCTTGGCTGGACCACGCGCCCGGCTTTCTGTCTGGGCATGAGCGACTCTTTGCCCACCTCGGGCGCGTCACCGATTGGCAACGGGAGCAGCGCGCCATGTACGATGTCATCGTGCCGGTGCCGCGGCTAATCGGGTCGGCGAGTGACGAGCTCCATCCGGTCTTGGAAGAGTTGAAGGTCGCCCTGTCGCTGCGTTACGGGGTCGAATTGACCCACACCAGCTTCGCGCTGTACCGAGATGGCTCTGACAGCGTGGCGTGGCACGGCGACCGCATCGCGCGGGACCTACCGCAGACCATTGTCGTCACGCTGTCTCTCGGTGCGCCCCGCCCGTTTCGGCTGCGGCCCGCAGCCAAGCGGAGCAAGGCGCAGCTCGCCTCAACACAAGGCCCGCGCAGGCCGATTACGTTGAATCTCGGTTGGGGAGACCTGGTCGTCATGGGCGGCACCTGTCAGCGCACATGGGAGCACTGTGTCCCCAAACGCAAGCATGCTGATCCGCGGCTCGTCGTGATGTTTCGGCCTACATGGCGTCCTTCGACCACAGGCGTTATCAGCAGGCAGACCGCTGCCTGAGAGGCGCAATGCAGAGCCAGAGGGGACGGGAAGCTGAGCGGAAGTTGGCGGAACCTACCTACGAGCCCGCGACAAACACGACGCGTCAACTCGGCGGGGCTGTCAGTGCGCTGACGCCACAGCGGTAGAAAATACGATCTCGTCATCTGTGACCGTGCCCAAGATGTGGTCACCCTCGACAAATTGACCACTCAATAGCGCCATCGCCAACGGGTTTTCCACCCACTGCTGCAGCGCGCGTTTGAGCGGCCTCGCACCGAATTGCGGATCGTATCCTTCTCTCGCGAGCAGCGCCTTTGCGTCATCGTCGAGGGTCAGCGTCAACTTTCGGGCCGCCAGCCGGCCAGCGAGTCGTCGCAGCTGAATGTCGGCGATCTTCAGCACGTCCTGCAGGCGCAGGCTGTGGAAGATCACAATTTCGTCGATCCGGTTGAGAAACTCGGGCCGAAAGTGGCCACGCAGGGCACCGTGAACGGCCGAATGAACGTCCGCTTCGATCTTGGCCTCATCGCGCTCTCCGGTCGCTTGGGTGGCAGCGTCGAGGATGGCGTGGGCACCGAGGTTGCTGGTCATCAGCACGATGGTATTGCGGAAGTCGACCTCGCGGCCGAGCGAGTCTGTCAATCGGCCGTCATCGAGCAGCTGCAGGAGGATGTTCAGCACGTCGGGATGGGCCTTTTCGATCTCGTCGAATAGCACGACTGAATAGGGCCGACGACGCACGGCTTCGGTGAGCTGTCCGCCTTCCTCGTACCCCACATAGCCCGGCGGCGCGCCAATGAGCCGACTGACTGCGTGTTTTTCCATATACTCGCTCATGTCGATGCGAACCATGGAGGTCTCGTCGTCGAACATGAAGTGAGCGAGCCCTTTGACCAGCTCGGTCTTACCGACGCCCGTGGGTCCCAGGAAGATGAAGGAGCCGATGGGCCGGTTGGGATCTTGCAACCCTGAGCGCGACCGCCTGATGGCGTTGGCGACCGAACTCACAGCGTCGCCCTGATTGATCACGCGCGCGTTGAGCCGGTCTTCAATCTGCAGGAGCTTCTGCATCTCACCTTCGAGCATCTTGGTCACGGGCACGCCCGTCCATGCAGCCACGACCTCGGCTACCTCTTGCTCGCCGACCTCTTCCTGCAACATGCGCTCGGTCTTTTGCAGCGTCTCTAGTTGCCCTCTCAGCACGCTGATTTCCTGCTGAAACCCCGGAATTGCACCATATTGAAGCCGCGCCGCCTCCTCATGGTCATGCCGGCGCTGAGCGCTTTCGAGCTGGATATTCGCCGACTCAATCTCCTCCTTCAGCGCCCGGAGCTGATCGATAAGCTGTTTTTCCTGCTGCCAATGCGCTTTCGCCGAGGTCGACTGCTCGCGCAGCTCCGCCATCTCCGCCTCGATGCCGTCGAGCCGTTCAGCGCTGGCGTCATCGGTTTCCCTAGCCAAGGCCGCTTTCTCGATTTCAAGCTGTTGAATCCGCCGCTCGAGCTGATCGATTTCGGTCGGTAGACTGTCGATCTCAATGCGTAAACTACTGGCCGCCTCGTCAACGAGATCGATGGCCTTGTCCGGCAAGAACCGGTCGGAGATATAGCGATCACTCAGGGTCGCCGCGGCCACGAGCGCGGTGTCCTGGATGCGCACACCGTGATGCACTTCGTATTTATCCTTGATGCCACGGAGAATACTGATGGTGTCTGCGACCGACGGCTCGTCGATATAGACCGGCTGAAACCGACGCTCGAGCGCTGGGTCCTTTTCGATGTACTGGCGGTACTCGTCGAGGGTGGTCGCCCCGATGCAGCGTAGATCGCCCCGAGCGAGCGCTGGTTTGAGCATGTTGGAGGCATCCATCGCCCCGTCGCCCTTACCTGCCCCAACGATGGTATGCAGCTCGTCGATAAAGAGGATGACCTCACCATCGCTGTTGCTGAGCTCCTTCAGGACCGCCTTGAGACGCTCCTCAAACTCCCCGCGGTACTTCGCGCCAGCGACCATGGAAGCTAGATCGAGAGAGAGCAGTCGTTTGTTCTTCAGCGTCGAGGGTACGTCCCCAGCGACAATGCGCTGCGCCAGCCCCTCTGCCATGGCGGTCTTGCCGACACCTGGCTCGCCGATGAGCACCGGGTTGTTCTTGCGGCGACGACTGAGGACCTGCATCACCCGGCGCACTTCATCGCCGCGACCAATGACCGGATCGAGTTTGCCCTGGCGCGCCACCGCAGTGAGATCACGCGCGTACTTCTCTAGGGCCTGGTACGAGGCTTCTGGATCTTGACTGGTCACCCGCTCGCTGCCGCGTAGATCTTTCAGGCTCGCAAGCACCAACTCCCGGCTCAGCCCCAGCTCGCTCAGGGTCCGCGCGGCCTCGCCCTTGCGATCTTCCAGCAACGCGAGCAGCAGGTGCTCCGTCGACGTGTAGTCATCGTTGAACTGACCACGTTCCTTGTCTGCTTGCCGCAAGAAAGCCGACATGCGGCTGCTTGCGAGCAAATCCCCCGCGCCATGAACAGCGGGCATGCGGGCGATGGCTGCTTCCATCTGCTGGCTCACCTGCGCGGGCGACACCTCTAGTTTGTTGAGCAAGGGCCGGACGATGCCCTGGCTTTGCTCAGAAACGAGCGCCCACAGCACGTGCTCGGGCTCTAGGTACTGTTGGTTCCGCGCACGAGCGGCCTCTGCGGCCTCTGCCATCGCCTTTTTTGCATTCGTAGTGAAGCGTTCCATGGATCATCTCCTCGCGAGTGACTGGCGCAGGGATGCACGACGATCCACCGAGCGGCACATCGCCGCTGGTCGACCGGCCTTGTGCGCCAAAGCTGCGGTTGACTCGCAGGCAGGAAAGGATGAGCCCGTAGGGTGTCAAGCGCTGGGCGCCGAACTGCGCCTGATTTGAACGGGCGATCGCGAACTGAACGAGCGGTCCACCACGCCACGTAGGCCGGGCGTTTGTCTTCCAACCATCAACCAAAACGGCACGCGGCGCCCCCGTTTCCGAGAGCGCCGCGCCGTTCATTCATGTGGGCTGTCTACCAACCGCCGTTGTCGTCGAAGTCCCCGCGGCCGCCGCCACCGCCACGTCCACCACGGCCGCCGCCGCCGCCGCGTCCTCCGCGACCACCGTCACGACCACCATAGCCGCCACGACCGCCATCGCGACCACCACGACCACCGCGACCGCCGTCGCGACTACCGCCACTGTCACGGCCACCATCACGTCCACC
>JAGSHB010000039.1 GCA_023954815.1 Myxococcales bacterium
CAGCACCTACCTAGGGATGGGGAAGCCGCGGCATGCCGCGGCTGGGGGCGCTCTTAGCCCCCCCAATAAAAAGGAAAACTAGGTAGGTGCTGCGATAGTCATTTTAATGACGCAGCACCTACCTAGGGATGGGGAAGCCGCGGCATGCCGCGGCTGGGGGCGCTCTTAGCCCCCCCAATAAAAAGGAAAACTAGGTAGGTGCTGCGATAGTCATTTTAATGACGCAGCACCTACCTAGGGCGCGCATTTTGGGATAGGGACGTGCTTGCAGCCGCCGTCGACGCAGTAGTCACCGGTGCAGTTGTTGTTGTCGTCGCAGTTTTTCGGCTGGCCGGAAACACACTTGCCCGACTGACAAATCTGGGTCAGGAAGCAGCCCTTTCCGCACGACTGCCCCGTCTTCTTCGGCGTATAGCCGCACTTTCCGCTCTTCCCATCGCACAGGTCATCGGTGCAGACATCCCCATCTGAGCAAAAGGTCACGCTCAACTTGAACCGATGCAGCCGGTTGCTTCCGAAGCTCGCCACCCAGCCCGTACCGTTGCCATCGATGGCGACACCAAAAGGATCATTGAGCATCTTGAGGGAGCCGTCGCCGAATACGGTGTAGACCAGCCCATCGAGGCCATAGCGCCGAATCCTGCGATTGCCGCGCTCGGCGATGTAGAGGGTGCCGTCATTGCCGATGCCGAGACCATAGGGTGTATCGAAGAGCGCGTTTTGAATCGAGCCATCTTGGAACCCCTTCTTCGAGCCAGCGACCGTCACGACCTGGCCGTTGTAGGAGACGAAACGCAACCGATGATTGTTCGAGTCGGCCACGTACAGCCCGCCCTGAATACCCCGCGCGATGCCGTTGGGGCTGGAAAACCGCGCCTGAGCGCCTGGGCCGTCCTTGAAACCCGCCTTTCCGTTGCCTGCCAGCGTCACGACCTGGCCATCGATGGTGATGAGGCGAATCGCGTGGTTGCTAAAATCCGCCACGTAGACGCCCGACTCGTCGACCGCCAAACTCGTCGGCTGGTTGAAGCGCGCCACCGTCTTGTAGCCGTCGACAAATCCTGACTGCCCCTTGCCCGCGAACGTGCTGACCACTCCCTTGCTGTCGACCATGCGAATGACGTTGTTTTGCATGTCGGCCACGTAGACTTCGCCCTCGAGTCCCATCTGAGCATCCGCTGGCACAGTGAAGCGCGCTTTGTCCTTGGGGCCATTGAGCAACCCTGATTTACCGGTGCCCGCCCACGTGCTCACGACGCCGTCTTGATCGATCGCCCGGATGGTGTTGGAGCCGAGTTCTGCGACCAAAATCAGCCCGTTCGGTCCCGGCTTCGCACTCCACGGCTGGTTGAATTGCGCCTTGTCCGCGGGACCGTTCACGAAGCCCGCTACGCCCGTCCCCACAGGCGAGAGCGCGAGGGCGTCAGTGGTCAATTTGCAGGCGCCCTTGTCGCACTTTTCGCCGTGTGTACAAGCGTTGCCATCATCGCATGGCTGCCCGCTGGTCTTGGTGTGGACGCATCCGCCGGTTTTCGGTTCGCAGGCATCGACCGTGCAGAGGTCCTTGTCATCGCAGGCCTTAGGCTGACCGGCGGCGCATTTGGCGAAGGCGCACTTGTCGCCACTGGTGCAGGGGTCGCCGTCGTCGCACGGATTGCTGTTGCCGGTAAAGACGCAATGACCCGTCTTTCCGTTGCACGTATCGGTGGTGCAAGCGTTGCCGTCCGAGCAGTCCGCTTTCTTACCGCCAGTGCACGATCCCGACTTGCAGGTGCCGCTCAACCAGCACTTGTCCCCATCTTTGCAGGCGCCCACGCGGTCCTTCTTCTTGCAGGCGCCGCTGCTCACGTCGCACGTGTTGATGGTGCAGCCGTTGTTGTCATCACAGTCCGCATCTTCGGCGCAGAAGTTGCCGCAGCCCGCGATGGGCGTCGCTGTGCAGACGCCCTTGTTGCAGGCGTCCGTCGTGCAGGGCTTGCCGTCGTCGCACTTCTTGGCAGCCCCCGGTACGCAGCTGCCTTTGACGCAGGAGTCAGAGGTGGTGCACGCGTCGCCATCGGAGCACTTGCCGGCGTTCGTTGTATGCGCGCAGCCGGTCTTTGGGTTGCAGCTGTCGGTGGTGCAGCTGTTGTTGTCGTCACAAGCGAGCGCCTTGCCCTTGGCGCACACACCGTTGGCGCAGGCATCCCCAACCGTACAGACCGAGCCATCCGCGTCGCACGCGTCGCCGTCAAAGCCCTTGCCATCATGACTACACAGCCCAGTTTTGGGATTGCAGCTGTCCTTTGTGCACGACGAGCTGTCATCGCACTTCTTCTTGGGGCCGAGGGAGCAGGCTTTGTCCTTGCACACATCCGACGCGGTGCACTTGTCCCCGTCGGCATCGCACGGCGCGCTGTTGGCCTCCGCCCGACAACCAGCCTTCGGATGACAGCTATCGTCGGTGCAGGGATTGCCGTCATTACAGTCCTTTTTGCCGGTCGTAATACACGTCCCATTTTGGCATTGGTCGCCGGATGTGCAAACGCTCCCATCATCACATTGGCCTGAATTTGCGGGGTTTTTGCAGACTCCACTGTCGCACACATCGTCGGTGCAGGGGTTGTTGTCGGTGCACTCAGATGCTTTGACGCATTTTTTCGAGCAGCCCACGATTTCAACAAAAGTGCAGGACCCAGTCTTGGTGTTGCAGCTGTCGAGGGTGCATTTGTCGCCGTCGATGCAAGGTTTGACCGAGCCCGACTTGCAGCCGCCATTGCTGCACGCATCGCCGACGGTGCAGCCGTTGCCGTCGCTGCATGGCATCGCGTTCTTGCCGTTGGTGCAGCCGGTCAATGGATTGCAACCGTCGGTCGTGCAGGGGTTGCTGTCATCGCAGGGCAACGCCTTTCCTGGCTTGCAGGCGCCATCCTTGCATGCATCGCCCCAGGTGCAGATGGAGGCATCCGCGTCGCACGGCTGGCCGTCATTGGTCTTGGCGACGTGAACGCATTTGCCGGTCTTGGCATCACAGCTGTCGGCAGTACACGGTTTTCCGTCACTGCAGGGTTTGGTGGCGCCCGGTACACAGGCGCCCTTTTGGCAGTAGTCGTCGGTGGTGCAGGCGTTGCTGTCCGCGTCACACGGCTTGTTGTTCGGGCTGTGCAGGCAGCCTTGCTTGGCGTTGCAGGCGTCCGTCGTGCAGGGGTTGTTGTCGTCGCACGTCGTGGTCTTGCCCGGCTTGCAGGTCCCCTTGTCGCAGGCATCCGCGACCGTGCAGGCGTCGCCATCTGCGTCACATGCGGAGCCATCCTTGCTAGCTGATTTTTCGCAGAGACCCGTTTTGGCGTTGCAGGCCGACGAACCGCACGCGCTCGGGCCAGCGCACACAACGACGCTCTTTGGGTCGACGACGCATTGCTTGGACGTGGGATCGCAGACCAATTTGCCGAGGCACAGGTTGCCGCTGCCCACCTTGGCGCAGTCCGCGTTGGACGCACAACCGCACACGCCGGTGCCGACACACTTGCCGGAAGCGCAGGCGTCGCTGGCCGTACACGGGTTGCCGTCGTCACAGTCATTGCCGTCGGTGGTCTGATGCACACAGCCCTTTTTCGCATCGCAGCTGTCTTTCGTGCAGGCGTCACCATCGTCGCAGAGCTTGGCTGCGCCGGATGCGCAAGCACCAGCCTTGCACACATCCGAAACTGTGCAGACATCGCCATCATCGCACCCGCCAGCCGCTGCGGTGTGGGTGCAGCCAGCGCCGTCTCCGGTCGGGTTGCAGCCATCGTTGGTGCAGGGGTTGCCGTCGTCGCAGCTGATCCCGGTGCCCTTGCAGCTCTTGCCCACGCAAGCGTCTTTCGTCGTGCAGGCGTTGCCGTCGCTGCAAGGCGCTTTGGTCGCCTCATGGCTACATGCGCCCGTCTTTGGATCACAACCATCAGCCGTACAGGGTTCCGTGTCGTCGCAGCTCTTCGCAGTGCCCACGCAGCCCGACTTGGTGCAGGCGTCCCCGGCCGTGCAGGCATTGCCATCATCGCACTGACCGGTACTAGCGACGTGCACGCAGGCGCCGTCCTTGCAGGAGTCCGTCGTGCAACTATCGCCGTCGTCACACACCTTGCTGACACAGGGATCGCCCGCCGCATCCGCGCCAGTATCCTGGGCCGATCCAGCATCCGTGGTCGGCACATCGACGGCGATGGCATCGCCGGAGGACGGCAGGTGCAGCTCGTAGGGGCCGATATGCAGCTTGTCCGGATCTGCACAGCCACCCATCGCGAGCAGCAGCACGGCCAGCGTCGGCACGCATGACGACGCCCCTGCAGGCCAGACGCGCGCGATCATTGAGCGGGGCGGTTGAGGACGGCGTTCGGTGACAGCCACGAGACGATTGAACAACAAAGGAGCCTCCTCGGAGTGCTAGCGCATGCAACCCTCCCTGGACTGATTGTAGCGATTCGGCGAGGCAAATGTACGCGGCCTTGCTCTATCTTCATCAAGTTCAGAAAATCCCAGCTATCAGCCCGGAAACTCAGCTTTTCCGCGTAAAATCGACATCTCAAATAACACCAGTCCCTGCACAAGATAGTCCCGCGGCGCCACAGAGGGAAGTTTGTCGCCATGTCGATTGCGTGCCGCGCTACGGGACGCAAACCCGCATCGTGTGCGCACAGCGATGTGGGTTGGGTCGTCAAGGCACAGGGCAACAGGCGGGGCTCACCCACTTGGCTCTTGTACTGCGCGAAGATGGCCATAGCATCCTCACGTGCGTGGCAAGCGCACAGCTGCCGTGCCAGATCCCCCACGGGCATAACGGTGGTACGGTGCGGCGGACGTGGGCTGGGTCGCGGGTGCACACGACGAGCGCCTGGGCTGGATGACCGGTTGGATTCACGTCAGGGAGCGCGAGATGCAGACGCTTGTGATGATCATGGCTGGCGGTAAGGGCTCTCGCCTTGCGCCGTTGACCTGCCACCGCGCCAAACCAGCGGTGCCCTTTGGTGGGCGCTATCGCATCATCGACTTTGTCCTGAGCAACTTCGTGAACTCGGGCTATCGCCACGTCTATGTGCTGACGCAGTTCATGGCGTCGAGCTTGATCCAGCATCTGAGTCGCAACTGGGGGTTGTCGGGGTTCGGTATGTTTATCGAAGCGGTGCCCGCGCAGATGCGACGCGGTGCGCATTGGTACGAAGGTACGGCCGACAGTGTCTGGCAGAACATGAACCTCATTCGAGACGCGCACTGCCAGCATGTTGCGGTGTTCGGTGGCGATCACATCTACCGTTTCGCCGTGGACCAGATGGAAGCCGCCCACATCGAGCGCAAGGCCGACCTCACCATCGCGGCGTGCCCCATGCCCGCCGCCGAGGCGTCACGCTTCGGTGTCATTGAGGTGGATGAGACGGGGAAAATCACTGGTTTTCAGGAAAAACCGGACGTGCCGACCGAGATGCCCAATCGCCCAGGCTGGTCCCTGGTCAGCATGGGGAACTACATCTTCCGGACGGGCGTCTTAGAGGACGTGCTGATCGAAGACGCGACGCTGGACAGCAGCGGTCACGATTTTGGCAAAGACATCATCCCGAAAATGGTGAGCGACGGGCGCCCGGTCTACATCTACGACTTCCATCAAAACAAGATCCCAGGCGAGGGCCCCGAAGACAGCCGCTATTGGCGTGACGTGGGCACGATGGACAGCTATTTCGACGCCAATATGGACCTGCGGGCGGCGCTGCCAGAGTTCAATCTCTACAATCGGCAGTGGCCCATTCGCTCGGCGCAACGCAACTATCCGCCCGCAAAATTCGTCCGTGATGGCGGAACGGGCCGCAGCGGAGAGCTGGTCGATTCGCTGGTTTGCGAGGGCACCATCGTCAGCTCGGCCAGCATGGTCAACGTCATGGCTGGCTACGGCTGCCTGTTCGAAGCCAACTGCCAGGTCGACGAGTCGGTGATTCTCAGCGGCTGCACCATCGGGCAAGGCGCGAGGTTGCGCCGGGTGTTGATGGACAAGAACTGCTCCATCGCGGCGGGCACGGTCATCGGCTACGACAAAGAGGCCGACCGCAAACGCTTTCCGTGGATGACGCCAAACGGTGTCGTCGTGCTGCCCAAGGGTACCCATGTGCCGTTCAAGGGCCCGATTGAGTTGGCCTGGGACATGGTTTCGGTGCTCGAGAACGACCCCCATGCGGGGCCGATTATGCGGGGCAATCGCGATGCGTACGTCTCGGCTGGCCGCGGTCGCCACTCGCACGATTCGACGGTACCGGACGCGTAGTTGTCCCCAAAGGTAGGTTGTCATGCCCCCGGTTCGCATCGTTCATCTCGCGTCGGAAGCTCAGCCCTGGGCGAGTACCGGTGGTCTGTCGGAAGTGTCTTCCGCACTGAGCGCAGCGCAGCACGAGCAGGGCCACGACGTCTGGCTGTGGATACCGGCCTATCGCCGCGCAAAGACCGAGGCTGCGCAGCGAGGTCTCGAACTCATCGACACCGGCATCGGCGGACAGGTGCGTTTTCCGGTGGGAGTCTGGCAGTGGCGGGCGTTGACGGTGAAGGAGATGGACGGCACGGCACAGCGCCCGGTTGGCTTCATCGAATGCGACCCGCTCTTTGACCGTGAGGGCCTGTACGACGACGCGCAACACCGGGCCTTTGGCGACAACGCCCTGCGGTTTGCGGTGTTCACCCGGGCAGTTTTGCAGGCCGCACCACAACTGATGGGGGCGGCGCCTCACATCCTCCATGCGCACGATTGGCAGACCGCCCTCGGCCCCTACTGGCTGGCCGAAGACCCTTCCATCACCGGCTGGTCTGGGTGCAAGAGCGTATTTACCATCCACAATCTCGGCTATCCGGGCCGGTTTCCAGCCCACGTCACGACGGAGCTCGGTCTCGGTCACTTCGACCCAGAAGGGCTGGAGTTCTACGGTGACCTGGCCCTGATGAAGGCCGGGATTCGGTGGGCGGACCTGATTACGACGGTGAGCCCAACCTATGCGAGAGAGATTCGTACGCCCGACCACGGCGAGGGGCTCGATGGCCTCCTGCGGCACAACAGCGACAAGCTCGTGGGGGTCATCAATGGCATCGGCGCCGGCTGGAATCCAGCGACCGACCCCCATCTGCCAGCCACCTACGACGCCAATGACCTAGCCGGAAAGACCGCCTGTCGCACAGCGCTGCTCCGTGAGATGGGGTTGCAGGCGGATGAGACGCAACCGGTGTTTGCCAGCATCAGCCGCTTTGCCCATCAAAAAGGCCTCGACTTGCTGGCCGACGTCGCGCCAGAGATCGTCCGTGCAGACGGTCGCTTGGTGGTGCTCGGCAGTGGCGATCCCGCGCTACAAGACCGGTTTTTGGCCCTGCAAGCGCGTTTTCCGCATCACGTCGCCGTGCGCATCGGCTACCACGTCGGGCTCAGTCACCGGATCGAGGCGGGGGCCGACGCGTTCATCATGCCGAGTCGCTACGAGCCCTGTGGCCTCAATCAGATGTACTCCATGGCGTACGGTACGCCGCCCATCGTGCACCAGACCGGGGGGCTCGCCGATACCGTGCGCCACTGTGGTGGACCGTCTGATACCGCAGCGACCGGGGTGGTGTTTCAGCACGCCAATACAGAGGGCCTGTCTTGGGCCGTGCGGCATGCGACCCATCTGTTTCGGCATCACCCAGATGCATGGAGCCGCATGCAGCAAATCGGGATGCGCACGGATTGGCGCTGGTCGGCCTCGGCGGAACGCTATGGGGCCCTATACGACACGCTGATGGCGTAACCCTTCGCGCCGCAAGCCGAGATGGGGTAGGATAACCGCCCAGCCGGGAGCTATGATGGGAGTTGGTCGTCACCCTCTACACGTCGTCTTGCGTTCGCCAACAGGTGCGCGGCGTGGGCTGTCGTTGGTCAGCATCCTCGGTCTCTTCGGGCTCTCGCTACTCCTGACCAGCTGCTTTGTCGTACCACCACGCTGTCACGGCGGCCGCGTCTATCGGGGCGGCATGTGCGTCTGCCCGAGCCCATATGCTTGGTCCGGCGTGCAACGACGCTGCGTTCGCCCGCGGGTCATCACGGCGCCGCCCGCAAGAAGTCGGGTGATCACCTGCGGCGGAGGCCAAGTCTACGTGGGTGGGCGATGTGTCTGCCGCAGCCCGTACGTCTGGAGCACCATGTCCAGGCGCTGTGTCGTGAGCGGGGTCATCCATCGCCCGTCGCCACATGTTCACCGCCCCGCACCGCGGGTGCGACGACCGGTGCCGCGGGTGCGACGACCGGCGCCGCGGGTGCGCGCCCGTCGTGTGGCCTGTCGCGGCCGAATGGTGTTTAGAGGCGGCAGATGCGTATGCCCGAGCCCGTGGGTCTATAGCGCTGCGGCACGAAAGTGCGTGCGGGTCCTGCGGCCTGGCTACAAACGGGTTCGCGTGCGTCGACGGTAACGCGCGCAGCGAATGGTGACGCGCGCAGCGAGTGCACGTGGTCGCCAAGACGCCGCCAACTCCAGCTAAAATCCCGATTTTATCGGTTCATTGTCGACTGCTGTGGGCCATTGACGGGCTAATCACCTAGCCGTGCAGGGCGCTCCGCCAGATGCCAAGCGAGGGTCGCCATGGCCGCCGCAGACAGACTCAACTCCTGGGGGTCCACCTTGTCCACCGTATCGGCCTTGGTGTGGTGGTAATCGAAGTAGCGCTCGCCGTGGGTAAATAGACCGAGCGCTGGCACCCCATGACGCCGGAACCAGCCCACATCTGGTGCTGATGACCCTGGCTTGACGGTCATGCTGGCCACCGCTGGCGCCACCGCACGCGCCCGCGGAAGAAAGGCTGCGACGGTCTCGGCGGCGCGCCGCTGGCGCTCGGGATCACGCACCGAGACCCCCCATCTGACGGGCAGAAAGCCGCCCGCGTCCGCCTCGATTGCAGCGACGTGATTGGGCAGCTCCGCCTTGTGTCGCTTCAAGTAACTCCGCACACCAGCCATGCCGTTTTCCTCGTTGGTCCACAGCACCGCCCGAATCGTACGGCGCGGCTGCAGCCCGAGTCGCTTGAGGGTCATCAGCGTCTCCATGGCCATGATCACACCCACGCCGTCATCGTGCGCGCCCTGCCCCACATCCCACGAGTCGATGTGGCCACTGACGATGACCACCTCCTCGGGACGCTCTCGACCGATGATCTCCGCGACCACGTTGGCGCTCTTGCTCGGGGTCTTAAATGACGCGCCCATGGTCAGCCGGACGCGCACTTTGTGGCCGGCTTGAGTGAGCCGGTCGATGCGATCGGCATCCTCGGTGCTGAGGGCGGCTGCCGGTATTTTCCGCGTTTTATTGTCATATCGCAGCATGCCGGTGTGAGGAGAGCGCAGGCTCCGGGCGGTCACCGAACGAATGAGCACAGCGACGGCGCCTCTCTTGGCAGCCATGATCGCACCTTTGACCCGATAGACCACGGTCTTGCCGTAGCAGGCACCATCGTGCTCGGTCCACGCTGGCATGGGATTGTTGAACAGGACGATTTTGCCGTGAACCCGGTCTCCAAGCGCGTGGAATTCGGCGTCGTTGTGAACCACCAGCACCTCGCTCGTCACCCCGGCGGGCGGCGTCCCCACGGAGTTGCCCAGGCCAAGCATCGCCATGGAAACAGACTGCCCAGCGATTTTGGGGGACAGCAGCGTGGCGCTCTCTTGGCCACGGACCCAGTGAGGGACGATGACCTCTTCCCGCCGAGCGTTGGTGATTCCGCCAGCTTTGAGGGTCTGCACGGCCCAATCGATGGCGCCCTCAAGGCTCGCGCTGCCGCTGAGACGGTGGCCCCACGTGTCACATAGCGTCGCCAACAGCCGCCAAGCGTGCCCGTCTTTGGTGAGGTCCTTTGCAATAAGAAGGACCGGATCGCTGGGGTTTGAGACGGAATCCGGCTTCGGCGGGTGCCCGCAACCTACGCTCCAGATGAGGCAAAAAACGACGACCCCACGGCCGACAAACGGACGCGCGATAGATCCCCATTCCTGTTGGCTTGCGCCCATGATGAACTCCTGATGGGCCGGAGACTATGCCGTGTTCTCAGCGCAAACAACGTCGATGAGCTAGGTGGCCCGCCGGATGCGGACAACAGCCACATGCGCGCTCGCTAGCGCCGCTGAGACGGGCAATCGTCACGTTCTAGCGCCCGGAATGTCAGCGGGAACGGGGCCGTCAACACCTTCCATCACGCCCGTGGTCGGTGTACGGTGCCGAAGGTCACCTCGTTCGATTGTTATTCCACTCACAGGAGCTGGCGATGAGCCGTCTATCTTCTCCGATCTCAAAATGGCTACTACCCGTGCTGATCATCGCGCCCACATTCGCTGCATGCGGCGGCGGTGGCGGTGGCATCGGCGCCGTCAACAGCATGCCGAGTCGCGCCACAAACAAGGCGATGAGCAAAGCCGAGGACTGTGACGACGGCGACATGAAAGCCTGCAACTGGGTCGGCATCTGGTTCATGGTTGGCGGCGCCGGCAAGGACCGAAAATACGAGGGCAAGCGCTACATGCGCCACGCCTGCAAGAACGGCTACCGGCCTGCCTGCAAGCTCGCGCGGGCGCTGGGCAAGCGCCGCACCAAGTCGTCGTCATCAACGACGCGTCGCAGGACGAGCGGGCAACGTGCGGAAGCTGCGTTGCCCTACAGCGCGCCGGACAATGTTCGTACCGTCGCGCGCCGCTGTGACCGTGGCAATCTGAAGTCCTGCCACACGATCGGCGCTTGGTTGCTCCTCGGAAAGGGCGATACGCCGGGCAAGAAGCGCCGGGTGGCAGGCCTGAAGATCATTCAGAAGAACTGCAAGGCCGGTTACTCGAAGAGCTGCACGCTGATCCAGAAGCTCAAAGAGATGATCCGCAAGAAAAAGCAGCGGCAGGGCTCCATTTAACCCAGCCTGCCCATCATTGAACCGACGCGCCTCAATCGAGACCGAACACGGCGCGTGCTTGCGCGGGCGTGGCGATGGGCCGACCCACGTCGGTCGCGGTCTGCACCAACGCCTCCACCAGCGGCCCGTTGCTGGTGACCTTGGTGCCATCGGGCAAGTAGAAGGTGTCCTCTAGACCGGTGCGTAAGTGCCCGCCCAGCTCGGCAGTGGCGCGGTGGACCGGCCAGATCTCCTGCCGGCCAATCGCGATGGTCTGCCAGTGCGCGCCTTCGGGCATCTCATCGACCAGCAGCGGCAGCCACGCCGCCTTCGCGGGCATCCCCGACGCCACGCCCATCACCAAGCTGATATGCACCGGATCGGGCAGCATGCCGGCCTTGCGGAACATGGCGACGCTGCGAACGATACCGGTGTCGAAGCACTCGCATTCGGGGACGATGTTGTGCTTTGCCATGGCGTCGGCGAAGGCCTGAACTTTGGCCACAGGGTTGTCAAAAAGCATGGGTGGCCAGGCCCAACTGCCGTTACTCCGCAGCTTGAGATAGTTGAGGGAGCCTGCGTTTAGGGCCGCAATCTCGGGCTTTCCGCTCTCCAAGCACGCCAGCGGCCCGGAAAGTTCGTCTCCGAAGACACCCGTGCTGAAATTGAGCAGCATTTGCGGGCACCGGGCGCGAATCGCGTCCGCGATATCTTTGGCTACGGTCGGGTTCCAGGTCGGCAGGTGGCCCTTGCCTTCGCGCTGGTCGCGAAAGTGCAGGTGGACCACCGTCGCGCCTGCATTGAACGCCCGCTCAGCCTCATCAGCCATCTCCTCGGGTGTCACCGGTACATGGTGCCGCGCCGGGTCGGTGAGCACGCCAGTCAGGGCGCATGTCACCACGGCGGGCTGGGTTGGATCACTCATGGGATACTCCTGCGAAGGCGGCTCTGGGTCATGACAACGGACTATACGGGCTACAGCGCGACGAGCACTTGGCCCGCAGCGACGTTGTCGCCATCTGTACAATGGAGCGCTGTGACGGTGCCGTCCGTGGGCGCGCGCAATACCGTCAGCATCTTCATCGCCTCCAAGGTCACCAGCGGCTGACCGGCGGTGACGGCGTCTCCCACATCCACGTGCACAACGCCGACCATCGCGGCGCTCGGTGCGATGATGGCGCCGACTGGCAACTCCGGCGGCGCTGGCACGGGCAGAAGCGACCGTTCGATCAATGCTTCGGCGTCGTGACCCGGTCGCTGAATCCAGAGTTGCTCACCATCTTCGCGCACGCGGTAGGTCTGCACGCGCCCCTGCACTTCGAGCCGAATCCAGCCGTCCCCATCAGCCAGCCAACGAAGCTGGCCAGTGGGCGCAATCGGCGTCATGAGCGCGTCGTCCGGCTGATGATCGACCGAAAAGAGCCAGTCCTTGCCGCCCGCGTGCTCGAGAAACACGTGCGCTTCGTCGCCGGCGGGCGTCACAATCACCGTCACATCGGCGCGCCAAGGGTTGCTCCGAAAGCGGCTTTGCAGGGCTGAACCATGCCGAACCAGCGCGGCGGCAACGAACCACGGATCAGTCATCGCCTCCTGAGGCGCCGCGATGCCCAAACGCTGAAGCATCTGGGTAGACGTGCGACCGGCGCGGAAATCGGGGTGATCGAGCACAGCCATCAAAAAAGCGCGGTTGTTGGTCAGGCCGAGCAGCTCGGTAGCGTCGAGCCCCCGATGCAACTTCCGAATGGCGGTGTCCCGGTCGGGAGCAAAGGCGATGAGTTTGGCGACCATGGAGTCGTAGTAGACCGAGACCCGGTCTTGACGAAGCAGCGCCGTGTCCACCCGAACGCCATCTGGCGCGACGAACGAGCGCACCTCTCCCGCCTGGGGCCGATGGTCGTCTCTGGCATCTTCGGCACACAGCCGCGCTTCGATGGCGTGCCCCCGCTGGGTGATGTCGGACTGCGTCAGCCACAGCGACTGCCCCATGGCGATCCGCAGCTGAGAGACCACCAAGTCGATGCCGGTGACCAGCTCAGTCACCGGATGCTCGACCTGGATGCGGGCGTTGACCTCCAGGAAGTAGGCCTCGCCTGTCTGGTCGTCGACGAGGAACTCAACCGTCCCAGCGCCGGCATACCCAATGTGACTGACCAGCTTCAGGGCATCATTGCAGAGCTGATCGCGGGCTTGTGGGCTCAATCCTGGGGACGGGGACTCCTCGATCAGCTTTTGATGCCGGCGCTGCACCGAGCACTCTCGCTCGAAGAGATGCACGCCCTTGCCGTGGTGATCGCACAGCACCTGAACCTCGATATGGCGCCCACTGGCGACAAAGCGCTCGAGCAGCAGAGCGTCGTCACCAAAAGCGTTGGCTGCTTCTTGGCGCGCCTCGGTCCAGGCGCTGAGCAGCTCACGAGGCTCGGTCACGACGCGCATCCCCCGCCCACCACCGCCAGCGACGGCTTTGATGAGCAGCGGAAACCCGAGGGCGGTGGCGGCCTGTGCGATACTCTCAGCATCGAGATTTCGGCCTTCCACACCCGGCACCACGGCGATACCCAAGGCCAGCGCCTGGTTCTTGGCGGTGTCCTTTTCGGCCATCGCAACCATGGCGTGGGGCGGCGGTCCGACCCACACCAAACCTGCGTCGATGACCTGCCGCGCGAAGTCTGGGCGCTCTGCCAAGAAGCCGTACCCCGGATGCACCGCCTGGGCGCCCGATTGCGCTGCAACGGCCAAAATCCGGGGAATTTGCAGGTAGGGGATGCCGTCGGCCTCGTCCCCCAACCAGTACGCCTCATCGGCTAGCGCGACGTGCATGGCGTCTCGGTCCTCGCTGCCGTACAGCGCGATGGTGCGAAGACCGAGCTCCTTGGCGGCGCGGATAATGCGCACGGCGATCTCACCGCGATTGGCGATGAGTAGGCTGTCAAAGGGTCCGTGCATGTCTCCTCCGATCGGTCGTTAAGCGGGGCGGTCCGGCTAGGGCTCGTTTCATCACATGCGGAGCACGCCGAACTTCGGCTGTCCTGCCCCGCGCACATCCCGGTTCCAGGCGGCGGCGAGCCCCATCGCCAGTGCCTGCCGGGTGTGTCTGGGATCGATGATGCCGTCATCCCACAGGCGGCTGGTGGCGTAGTAGGGATCGGCCGTGCGGTCGAACTCAGCGATGACGGTCGCTTCCATGTCAGCCATATCGGACGGCAGCGGCTCGCCGCCCATGCGCCGGATGGCCGCCTCCTGCACGATACGCATCACGCGCGCGGCCTGCGGGCCACCCATCACGCCGATCTTGGAGCAGGGCCAGGTCAGCAGCAGCCGTGGATCGTAGGCTCGGCCGCACATCCCGTAGTTGCCGGCGCCATAGCTACCGCCCACGAGCACGGTGAACTGCGGCACCGTGGCCGTGCTGACGGCGTGCACCATCTTCGAGCCGTCTTTGACGATGCCGCCGCGCTCGGCCTCCTGCCCCACCATGAAGCCAGTGATGTTTTGCAGGTAGACCAGGGGGGTGCGTTGCTGATTGCAGAGCTGAATGAAGTGGGTCGCCTTCTGCGCTGCGCTCGAATATAGCGGGCCGTTGTTGCCCAAGATGCCGACCCGATAGCCATCAATCCAGGCGATGCCGCACACCAACGTGTCGCCGTAGCCGGCACGAAACTCGTCAAATTCACTGCCGTCGACAATACGCGCGATGACCTCTCGCATGTCGAAGGGCAGCCGCAAATCTGGCGGCACGATGCCCAAGAGTTCATCGGGATCGTACTTGGGCGGCTTGGGTGCTCTGCGCTCTGTATGGTGGGTCGAACAGCCGAGGTTGCCGATGATCTCCCGGCCAATACGGATGGCGTCGGCGTCGTCTTCGGCCAAGTAGTCACACAGACCGCTGACCGTGTGATGCATCTCGGCGCCGCCCAGCTCGGCGTCGGTGGCGTCCTCGCCCAGCGCTGCTTTGACCAGGGGCGGGCCCGCCAGATAGACGCTGGCCTTGTCCCGCACCATCACGTTGATGTCGCTCATCCCCGGCACATAAGCCCCGCCAGCGGTCGACGAACCAAAGACCAAGCTGACCTGCGCCAGCCCCTCGGCGGACATCTGCGCTTGGTTTGCAAACCCCCGACCGCCGCGGTTACCCATGGCGAAGAGCTCGGCTTGGTAGAGCAGGTTGGCGCCAGCAGATTCGGTCAGCGCGACGCTGGGAAGCCCGTTTTCTCGGGCGATTTGCTGCGCACGCACCAGCTTGTCGGCGGTCGCCGGATAGATGGCCCCGCCTTTGACCCGGGTGTCGTTGGCCGAGATCACACACAGCCGCCCAGCCACGTGACCGATGCCGGTAATGCAGCCTGCGCCCGGGCTCTCGTCGTCGTATTGGCCCCAAGCAGCCAAGGGAGACAGCTCCAGAAAGCTGCCGTCGCGGTCGAGTAGGCGCTCGAGTCGTTCCCGGGCGTTGAGCTTGTCTCGCTTACGCAGTTTGGCCGCTGCGCGCGGACCGCCAGCGTTTCGGGCTTTGGCCATGCGTTGTTGCAGCTCAGTGAGCAGCGACAGGGTGTGCGCACGGCGCTGCCGATAGTCGTGGCTGTGGGTCATCAGATGCGAGGGCAGCACTGCCATGGGCGGCTCCTGTTCTGGGTAGCGCCGGGAGAGTAGCGCGTGTCATAGCGATCGTCGAAGGGCGCCTTTCATTGTGGGGGCAATCGCGCTACAGCGGGGCCCATGAGCGTCCTCCCTGACAACTCGCCCGATCAGCCCTTACCCGTCGTGGTGGTTGGCGCGGGCGCCGCCGGCTTGATGGCAGCCCTGTTCGCCGCACGGGCAGGTGCAGACGTAACGCTGCTGGAAGGCGGCAAAAAGCCAGGATTGAAGATCCTCGCCAGCGGCGGTGGCCGGTGCAACGTGTTGCCGTCCGAAACCCAGTTGAGCGACTTCTTCACCCACGGATCGGAAAAGGCGATGCGCAATGTGCTGCGCAGCTGGCCGCTGGATGCAGTCACCCGCTTTTTCACCGATGACCTGGGCATCCCGCTCAAGACCGAGGCGAGCGGCAAGGTCTTTCCGCGGAGCGACAGCGCCCGTGATGTACTTCAGTGCTTGTTGGATGCGTGCGGCGCTGCCGGCGTGCGCCTCGTCACGCGGGCCAAGGTTCACGCGGCGACGCAGGTCGACGCAAACACCTGGCAACTGCGGCTCGCCGACCGTCCGGCGCTCTACGCACGTCAGGTGATCTTGGCCACCGGCGGCTTGTCGTTGCCCAAGTCGGGTAGTGATGGCACCGGCTGGCGCGTGACGACACAGCTCGGTCACACGCTCACACCGAGGTTTCCAGCGCTCGTGCCACTGACGATCTCTGAGCCGACCTTTCGCGCGCTTGCGGGGGTCAGCATCCCGGCGACGCTCGAAGTCCGGCAACACAACAAGCTCATCGGCCGAGAAGTGGGCGACATCTTGTTCACCCACCGGGGGCTTTCCGGCCCCGCCATCTTGCAAGTCAGTCGCCATCTGGCCTGTGACGGCGGACTGGAGCGCCAACTGACGATGCATTTCGGCGAGGTGGATTGGCGTGAGCAGCTCGCTGATGGCCGCGGTGGTCGCACCGTGGCCATGGCGATTCGCCCCCACCTACCGAGACGACTCGCAGATGCATTGATTGAGCGAGCTGGGGTGCCGCCAGAGACCCGACTCGCCGGGCTCAAGAAGCCAGCCCGCAAAGCGCTCATGCAACAGCTCGAGCGCTGCCCTGTCGCGGTCAATGGCACGGAGGGCTATCGCACCGCCGAGGTGACGGCGGGCGGTATTCCGCTCACGGAAGTACAGCTGAAAACCCTCGAAAGTCGCGTCGCGCCGGGGCTTTTTCTGTGTGGAGAGCTTTTGGATGTGACCGGCAGACTCGGTGGCTACAACTTTCTGTGGGCCTGGGTCAGCGGACGGCGGGCGGGGCAAGCCGCGGCCAAGCGCCTCCTTGATACGGCGGGATAGCGACACCGGCTACCAGCGCTCGGAATCGCCTACGGCTTTTCAGATTCCCTGCACCTTGGTTAGGATCTCGCGCATGATGGCGGACGTGCCTCCGCCGATTGTGATCAGTCGCACGTCGCGCCAGATCCGGCTCACTTCGGTCTCGGCCATGTAGCCCATACCACCGTGCAGCTGTAGACACTGATCGACGACCTTGATCGCCAGCTCACCGCAGATCAGCTTGGCCATGGAGATCTCGCGGATCGCCATGTCATCGCCGAGATTGGCGAGGTGCACGGCCCGGTAACACAGCTGCCGGCCGGCTTCGATCTCGGCTTCCATTTGCACGAGCTGATGTCGCACGGTCTGAAAGCCGGTCAGCGGCTTGTTGAACGCGCTGCGATCGCGGCAGTACTGCACCGTCATGTCCAGGCAGCGCTGCGCCCCGGCGATGGTCGACAGCGCGCCGACCAGTCGTTCGCCCTGGAAGTTCTGCATGATGTAGACAAAGCCCATGTTCTCGAGACCAAGCAGGTTCTTCGCTGGGATTCTGCAGTTATCGAAGGCGATCTCTGCCGTGTCTGAGCAGTGATTACCCACCTTTTCGAGTTTTCGTGTCACCCGATAGCCAGCCGTATCGGTCGGAAAGAGCACCAAGCTAATGCCGCCGTAGCCCGCCTCGCCGGTGCGCACCGCCAGCGTCACAAAATCAGCGCGCGTGCCGTTGGTGATGTAGGTCTTGGCGCCGTTGATGACGAAGTCGTCGCCCTCGCGCACCGCAGTGGTCCGAATCGACGCCACATCACTGCCGGCATCTGGCTCGGTGACCCCCAGCGCCGCGATCGCATCGCCGGCTACCGCGGGCTGCAGAAAGTTGCGCTTGTGGTAGTCGTTGCCGATCTCGCCGATGACCGGCGTAGCCATGTCGCTCTGCACCAGCAGCGCCATGCCCAGCCCAGCCATGCCGCACGAAGACAGTTCCTCGGCCCACACCGCCGTGTACCACCAGTCGAGCCCCAAACCGCCGTACTGCTCGTCGACGCGAATGCCCAAGAGTCCCAAATCCGCGGCCTCCTTGAAGATCTCACGTGGAAAGAGGCGCGCCGCCTCCCACTGCTCCGCGTTGGGATGGAGCCGATTGACGCACCAGTCGCGAATGGTTCGGCGCAGGGCGTCGTGCTCCTCGCTGAATTGGGGATAGTGACGCTGACGCTGGTTCATCATTTCGCTCATATGAGGGCTCCCTGTGCGGATCAAGTGAAGTCACGGGCAGATCAGGCGAATTTTCGGGCTCATTGCCGGAAATCGACTTTGCGTTGTGGGCGGCGCCAGCATAGGGAGGCGCCCGTGGATGGGTCAACGTCTCAGCAGGACTGCGCTGTCTACAGGTCCAAAATGGACCCGCGTGGATCATAGCCCAAGGCGAGCTCAGCGGAGACGGGCTGCAACTCCTCATCCCCATGCAACATCACGTAGTCACTACGCATACCGTGACACCATTGTCGCACGGCGCAGCCCTCGCAGCGGGCGACGTAGATCCCCTGCTCGATGGAGCTGGTCTCCAACATGAACACGTGACCGCCCGGGTTCACCACTGCCAGATCCATGCCGGCCGCGTCGAACTGCATGTCCCAGTGGGTCGGCGGCAGCATGCACTGTGGCGTATTCAGGCTGCAGACGGTCGCTCCCAGGCGCTTGGCCACGTCACGAGCGGCGATCATCGCGGGCACACAATCACTGATCCGCGGAACCAGTCGCCGCAGATCGCGGCTCCCCTGATCGACCAGCGAAAACAGCCAAATATTGAAGTGTACCAGCCCCAGCTTGGCGTAATGTTCCACCAGCTCAGGCAACTCTTGCCAATTGCGCGCGGTCATCAGGAAGTCGCCTTCGAGTCGCAGCGGATGGTCGGCGCTCACCTCGCGGAGCCGATCGAGTCCTTTCGTCAGCAGTTCGTGAGAGCGCGGCGTACGATTGAGGGCGTCGTGAACCTTGGGATCGAGGCTCTTGAGGAGCAGGTTGACCTCGTTCATTCCCGCGGCACATGCCCGCTCAGCGAAGCCCTCATAGGCGAATAGCATGCCGTTGGACTGCACCTTGATGCGCTCGTAGCCGAGGTGCTTGGCCAGCCGCAGGGTCTTCAGAAAATCGCGACGCAGGGTGGGCTCACCACCCGAGAGCCACAGGTGTTTCGCTCCTTTCTTTCTGCCGTAGTGAAGCCAGCGCTGCACTTCTGGCCAGTCCATCTGGGCCTCGGCGTCAGCAGAGCAGGAAAAGCAGCCGGAACAGCGGCAATTGCAGGCGAAACCAGGCGACAATTCGATCCAGCGCATGACACTCCTCACAGCTCGCCGTGGCCGCGATTGAACGTGGGTGATTGCGGTAGCGCTGGGAGTCAGCACGGTGGGGATCGCGCCTTTTTAGGCTAATCGACGGAAGCGGCAAGCTCAACTCACTTTGGCTGCGTCGCCGACCAGCGTCACTGTCTCGCCGGTCGGGTCGGTGACACGCTCTCCCCGATCCTCAGCCGCCCGCGCGATGGCATCTGTAACCGGTTCGTATTGCGCGACCAACGTGGCCAACCCGGCGGCGCTGCCGTGGGTGCCCACAGAGGTGATCAGGGCGCGTGCCGTACAGCGCGTCTCTGGGATGGACGAAGGCAACCGTAGGGCTGTCGCGAGCAGGGACGCAAGCTCGGCGGACACCTGCTGGAGTGCTTGATTGACCACCGGCAGATCCAGCTCGCAGCGGGCCGCACGCCCGCGCAGAACGGCCCGATCTCCCTGCCCCAGCGGAGACTGGCCTGCGACCAGCCGCACAACCAAGAGCGCCAGACTGAACAGGTCGCTATCTGTCGTCCGCGGAAGTTCATTTGCCGCTTCTGGGTCGACAAAAGCAGGCGTTCCGGCGCCAATCGGCCTGGACGGGCCGCCAACAACCGTCGCGAGTCCGAAGTCGATCAGACGCACATTTCCAGTGCGATCCACCAGGGCATTGCCAGGGGTGATGTCACCGTGAAGAACCCCCGCTTGATGACAGGCGTCGAGGGCGCGGGCCAGATCAGCCAGCACCGCCAAGGCTGCGGGAACAGCCAGCGGTTTGCTGCCGATGAGCTGGGACAAGCTCACCCCATCAACAAGCTCCAAAGCCAGCCATGGCAGCTTGCGGGTATGCCCACTGTCGACCAGACGCACGATATGAGGACTCTCAATCCGCCCCAGCGCGCGCCGCTCGGCCTCGAATGCACCGAGAGCCGCCGGCCTGTCCGCCCACATCGGTAGCAAGCGTTTTAGCGCGACCACCTGACCTGTTTCAGCATGGGTAGCCCGACGTACTTCCGCCGCGCCGCCCAGACCGAGAACCTGCCCTAGATGCCACGCGCCAAAGGTGAGCGGGACGTCTGTCATGGGCTACATCACCTTATAAGCGCGCAGCTTGTTGTAGAGCGTGCCGCGATCGATCCCGAGACTCATCGCAGTCTGGCGCTTGTTGCCGCTCATCTGCTCGAGCCGGTCCATGATGATGCGCTGCTCCAGGTCAGCCAGCGTGCCCTCCGACGGCAGGACGCCGCCCGTCGGTTGACTGGCGCCACCAGGCACTTGGCCGCCGCGCTCCAACAACCCGGCGACATCACCCGCGTCCAAAGTGTCCCCCTCGGCGAAAATACAGGCGCTTTTGAGGAACATCTCCAACTCACGCACGTTGCCCGGCCATGAATAGCGCTCCAGCACCCGCAGCGCCCTGGGCGTGATGCGCGACACATCTCCGATACCCGCCTCCCGGTGCTGACGCAGGAAGAACTCCACCAATACCGGGATGTCACCCACCCGAGACCGCAGTGGCGGAATCATCAGATCCACCACCCGCAGCCGATAGAGCAAGTCCTCGCGGAAGCTGCCTTCGCGGACCATCTCATCCAGATCGCGATGGGTCGCTGCCAGCACCCGCACATCGACGCGGCGAACCCGATTGCCACCGACGCGCGTCAGCTCGCCGGTCTGCAACACGCGCAGCAATTTGACCTGCATGGCGAGCGGCATCTCCCCGATTTCGTCGAGAAATAGCGTGCCACCATCCGATTGCTCAAAGAGTCCACGACGTTCTGCGACGGCACCTGTGAAAGCACCGCGAACATGGCCGAAAAGCTCACTCTCCAGCAGGTTCTCTGGCAACGCGCCGCAGTTGATGGCGACAAAAGGCCCGTCTTTTCGGCTGCCAGTGAAGTGAATCGCGCGCGCAACCAGCTCCTTGCCCGTGCCGCTCTCGCCGATAATCAGGACGCTAAATGGATGGTCGCGCACCCTGTCCATCAGGGAAAAGAGGCGATTGAGCTGCGGACTCCGGCCCTTGATGGCGTCGTAGTCGCTGCGCCGGGCCAACTCGTGACGCTCGGCTGCCAGGGCCTCCCGTGCACTGCTCAGGGCGTCGGAGGTACTCTCGAGTTGCTCCTGCAGCTGGGCGTTGAGCTCCTCGACCTCCGACTTGCTCCGCGCCAACGCGGATTCACTGGTCTTGTAGCGGGCGATCATCCGAGCCGTGTTCAGCGCGATCGCCGCTTGGGACGCGAGCGCCTCGAGCACGGCCGCTTGCTCGTTGGAAAACGCCCCCGAGGTGAAGCGATTGTCGACGTACAACACGCCGATCGTCCGGCCACGCAGGTTCATTGGCACACACAAGATCGACCGCAAATTGGCGGCGTGCACACTGTGATGGCTCTGGTACCTGGGGTCGGCCTGCGCATCGATGGACAGCACCGGCTCGCCGCGCGAAAACACCTCCAGCGCGATGGAGTGACTGAGCTTATGGGCCGGTTTCTTGAGGTTTTCGTGATCGAGGTTCCGCGCAACAGCGATGTCGAGATCGTCGGGACCGGGCAGATGATCGGCGTCCGGCGCATCCCGCGTGTCGAGCAAGAGGAAGCCCCGTTCGCCGCCAGTGAGCGCTACCGCAGCGTCCATCAACACTTCGAGCAGACGCGCCATGTCGTGCTCTGCGCTGAGGCGACGATTGAGCGCGAGGACGGCCGAGAGCGTGCTACGCCCCCGAATACGACTGGTCTCACTGAGCTCGGCGGTCGACGTCATGCTGGGCCCGTTGAGCAGGCGAAGCAGCATCCGGGTGGCGCGATGATCGGGCGCGTCCCGTAAACGTCGGCCTCTGGCAGCGTCGAGTGAGCCGATGACCCGCTCCATGCGCGCAAGCTGTAGGTCGGCGACGCGAGAAGCCTCACCACGGCGGCCACGCAGCGCCAAGACCAACGCCCTGTCGACCTCAATGGCCAGCGTGGTCATGCCCTTGCCTGCCGGTAACCCCTGCGCGGCGCTATCGAGGTGCTGGGCGGCATCACGCAACGCGGACTCACCATTGTCTGGGTCGCGATCGAAGCGCGCCAATGCCACACGACCGGCGAGATGGGCTGCACGGGCACACAGCTCTTCGCTACTGAGGGATTCGCCAGCGGCAGCCACCTCGGTTGCAACCCGCTCTGCATCATCGAGTCGACCGGCGCTGAGGTGCTGCCAACCACGTTCGAGACGGATCTCTCGCAGCTCATTGCTCGCCCCGGCTTCGCGGAGAGCGGTCTCAGCGGCGACGATCCAGCGCTCGGCCTCGGTCGGCCTGCCCCCACGGCGCGCGAGCTCGGCCAGCACACAGCAAACATTACCCACGAGGTAGTGATTGCCGACCGCGCTCAAGTCGGCGTAGGCGGCCTTCAGATCGGCTTGTGCATCCTCGACGTCACCGAGCAACGCCAGCAGATTTCCGCGGTTGTTGAGCGACCGGGTCAGCGCCCCGGCATTGCCGGCTTGGCGCGCGCTGGCGATCACACGGTCGTAGCCCGTCAGCGCGCGGCCGAGATCGCCTGCCTCGTGATCAATCGTCGCGATATTCATGGTCATGTTGACCACTCGGGCCCGATCTCCGGCGGTTTCAGCCAGCTTTCGGCTTCTGTCATAGGCGGCGCGGGCCGTCTCCAGGTCACCTGTCCGGTGAGCGACCAACCCGAGCCCAGCCACCGCAGCGGCCTGCACAGCGAGGGGCGTGTCGCCGGCGTCCAGGGAGATGAACGCGTCGCGCGCCTCGTCGAGCTGGCCGCCGTAGTAGGCAGCCAGCGCGGCAAGGTAGCGGAACTGCGTGTGGAGTTGCGGCCGACCAAGGGCGGCATCCACCCCCGTTGTGACGTCCGTCGCAGCGATGCGAGATTCGCCCTGCCAAGTTCGTGCGAATGCCCGCCAGAGAAGGGCGAGCGCAGCTAGATCTGGCCACGGTCCCGATTCGGGGAGGGTGGAGGCGTGCAGGGCGGCATCCGCCGCAGAGATCGCCGCGGGGTAGTCACCGCGCCGGAAAGCCAATTCGGCGCGCACGACCTGCACATTTGGGTCATCACCGGCAGTCGCGCCCTCATCGATGCGCGCCTGTGCTGCCGCAAAGCGGCCAAGAGCAACCTCGGCGCGAACCGCTGCGAGTCGCACGTCGCTCGCAACGAGCGGCGTCTCCTGGCGCGTATTTGCACTCAGCCAACCTTCGGCCAGCACGAGCGACCGTTGCGCCTCGGCGTGTTGGCGTAGTCGCTCGCAGACCTTGTGTACGGCGCTGGCGGCTGGAAGCGGCTGTGTGCCGTGAAAAGAGGCGACCACTTGCATCGACAGCGCCGTGGCCGGATCTCGATCGGCCAACCACTTCGCACGTAGCTCGGCGGCCTGAGCCAGCGCGTCTGCGGGCAGTAGCTCAGACCACCGCCGCGCCTCGGCGGCGCTGATGCGCAGACCGCCGCCTGGCAGCTTTCGAATCGCCGGGCGCGATCTGAACAGAGGCGGCATCGGATCGCCATCTTGACCAGGCGCGCAGGTCCGAGCCACAGCGAGATGGCAGAGCGGCGCGAGCTCAGCTTCCGTCGCGTCGCTGAGATCATCGTATGCCATCCCCAATACGCCAGGCAGGTCAGCAGCGACCCCGGTGGCCTCCACCCTGTCGGGGGATTGGGCGACAGCGGCGTCGCGCAGGAGGTGAGCGGCCAGACGCCATATGCGCGTGCGATCGGTGCCAACCTCTGTGGCGATGGCGTCGCACAACGCAAGATCCCAATCACGGCCTCCGTCCGCCGCGTGCAGCGCCGCCGCGACCTCTTCCGAGGTGCACGCTGGCAAAGCGATCTGCGGTACGGGCAGGTCCGGCGAATGGTCCGCGAGTCCGACACAGACGATCCGTGGACCACGACCACCGAGAATCAACAGGCGCGCGACCGCGGCACCGACCACTTCTGGCAATGCATCGCAGTCGTCGATGAGCAACAACCCGTCTTCATCTAGGGCGGACACGATGCGCGCGAGACGCTGGTCGACATGAGCGGCGACCTCTCCGCCCGGCTCGCCGAGCGCTCCTGCCTGGGCAGCGATCTGGCCAAACGCCGCGCCAGGGACCGCCAATCTCCCCTGCCGCACCAACTCGGACTCGACACGGCGCAGCGGATCGGCGCCCGGCAATCGCGTCGGCTCCAGCCAGACCACATCGCCTTTTGCCGCGAGCGCCAGTGCCCGCAGCGCGCCGGTGCGCCCCGCGCCTTCCTGACCATCGATGGCCACGACGCGACGCTGCTCGGGCCAGCCGAGCGCGGGTTGCCCCTGCCACTTGCCCCATCGCCAGGGGCGGTCAGAGAGGGCTTCGAGTCGCTCAGGGCGCGCGATGTGAGCCTTGGTGTCTGTGCACCACGCTCGCAGCGCAGCCTCGGCGTCAACGGGCCGATCGACGCGCCGCGGTCGCAGCCACGTCGCGATGTGGCTCACCAAATGAGCGTGTGGTGCATTCGGCGGGACCGCCGGCGCCGCGCTGTCTTGAGGAAGGGCTGCTGGATAAGCCGGCCATGGCGAATCGAGACCGAGGGACCGCCACAGAGCGAGGCCAAACGAGAACAGGTCATCCCTGGGATCGACGCCTTCACCGCGCAAGCGCTCCGGGGCCGAAAATGCCGGTAATCCGGCGCCCCAAGCTGCAACCTCGCCTGGACTTTGTGCCAATCCAAGATCGAGCAGGGAGACGTGATCGTCGCTGTCGACCAGCATATTTCCGGGGTGTAAATCGCCGTGAACCAACCCAGCAGCGTGCAGCGCCCGCAGCGCCTCCAGCCCCTCAGCCACGACCTGAATCAGGCGGTGTTCATCACAACCAGCGAGCGCATCCGTGAGATTGGCGCCGGGCCGTCGCTCCATCACCAGCGCAGCCGCGCCGTCCACACCCGGCGCCAGCCACGCCACCGGCGTCGGCAGCGCAGCGCACGGCACATCGAGCAACGCCCGGTACTCGCGCTTGAGCGCCGCAATCTGATCGCCATCGTGGGCACGCGTGTGTTTGAGAACGACTGTCTCGCCGCCCCCGACCCGCCGGGCCAGCCACACTTGGCCGCCGCCACCCTCGCCGATCAACCTTTCCGCCCGCCAACTACCGAAGCGCATCTGCTCTCCCCTGGAGTGATGAATCTTGGAACAGTAGTGGAAGGATTGAACATACCGGCGACAAGCGTCAACTCTGCGTAAAGCGCAAAGGCTGCTGAAACCGCGACGAGATCGACCTAGCTGCGGGATTTTGGCACAATGATTGTAACCAATCCTACCCGCGATGATCTTTTGACAGGCAGAGGTCCCATGTCTATCCCCAACTACGCTGGCACTCCCATGGTGATTTGGTCACCGCAGCGTGACGACGGCCGGGTGCGAAAGCAGACGTCCCGCCGGCTAGACCGTACGCTCATGGCGCTGCTGGTTGGGTCGTTGCTAGGGATGACTGGGTGCGTGGTCAACCCGGTTCCAACGCCTGGGGACAAGGCCGCCGTCTCCAATGACACAGGCTTCCAGTTCGACAATGACGCCATGACAGCGGCGGATACGGGCGCGTCCCACACGGATACCGGCGGGGCGGGGACCAGTGACGCCAACAGCGCCGAAGACACGGGCAGGGCGAGCGATGCGGGAGCGACCGACGCCAGCGCGGTCGATAGTGGCGAAGACGATGGTGTGGGCGATGCGGCCGATTTGCCTGACGCCGCAACTGCTGACGGGATGACTGCCGATGGCGGTCTCGTCACAAGCGATGGGGAGTAAGCCGTGAAGCAACTAGCTGGCATATTGATAGGTTTACTGATCGTCTTGGGCGGCTGCGTGGTCAATCCCGTGCCCACGCCCGGTAATACGGGAACAGGCGGCGGGGTGACGGACGCAGGCGCCACTGCGAGCGATACCAGCGCGGGCACAGACGCTGGCGCCTCAGACGCAGGCGTGGATGCGGGAACGCAGGACGCCAGTGAAAGCGATACCATCTCAGGAGATGCCGGCGCGGAAGACGGGGCAGGAGATGCCGGCGCGGAAGATGGCGCTGACAGCGACCTGGATGGGCTGGAAGTCGACGGTGGGCAGCTAGACGCAGGCTAGTCGCATGCTAGTGGGTCACAGCACGCGGGCCGTCCTCACCGCATGGGCAGATGTCTTTGGGGTTAGCCCTTCGAGGCGCGCGCGATCGGCGGCGGCCCAGCGAGCCCGATCTGGCGAATCATTGTGGTACACGTCGGGATAGAATCGGACGCGCCCATTGGCACCAACATCTGCCGTCCAGTACACCAAGTGCACGTCGACTTTCCGCCGCAGGGGCTTCCACTTGTTGATGTACCTTTTCATCATTTTGTCCCACTTTTTCTCCGTAATTGCGCGCTTGTGGGGCTGTTTCAACAGGTACTGAGCCAGCTTGTCGGCATCCTGAACCCGCACGCAACCATGACTTGTGGTGCGGCGTGGACGCTGAAAGGCCCACTGACTCGGCGTGTCGTGCAGATAGACCAAATGCTGATTGGGAAAGAGGAACTTCACCCGCCCGAGCAAGTTGCCGGCGCCTGCCTTCATCACCAATGTTGTGCCGGCCTTTGAGGTGCGCTGCTCGAACCCATGTTTTGCGAAGTAGTCGGGGTCGCGTTTGACCTTGTAGCGGTACTCGCGCCGAATCGATGTCGGCACGACCCACTCGGGATTGAGCACGAGGTAGCGCAGACGTGAGCTAATCAGCGGCGTTTTCAGACCGGGCACCCAACGTCCACGACGGCGCTTGATGCCTTTACCCACCTGGGTTCTGTGCTGGCGCATCAACTTTCCATCCCGCCAAACATCGAGCCGAAAAGCGGGAATATTGGCGACCAATACATCGCCCGTCGCCCTCACCGCCGTATCCCGAACGCGCTGCAAGGCGAGGCGAATTGTGGTCACGCGTTCACTCATGGGCACGGCGAACGCGCGGAGCGTGGCCTTGTCGAGCAGACCGTGGTCTCGCAGCCCACGGTCCCGCTGCCACGCCCGCAATTGTGTGTGGGTGGGAAGGGGTAGCACCGTCTTGCGCACGCGGCGGCGACGCTTTCGCTTGGCAGGTTTCGGGGGCTCAGGCTGCGGTGCGAGTTGGGCGGCACAGTAGCCTTCGAAACACAGGCGCGTCCGGACCATCTCTTTGTGCGCCGCCGTGATCCGACGAGCCCATTTGCGCCGCAGCTTGCGCTTTTTCCAAGCGTATCGATGGGCGACGGGCATCTCAGCGGGAAGCGCAGGCATCGAAAGGGTAGTGAGCTTGCGGTAGCGCCCCAGGGCGCTCACCAGGGCGATGTAGGGCTGCCAGCCGCCAGGCCCCAAAGCGGTCAGCCATTGTTGCACCTGCGGCTCAATCTGATGGGGATGGGTCGCCAGCGCCGCGACTTGTGCGACGGCACGGGCCCTGCGATTGGCGTGATCCAGCGCACTGGCTGCCTTCATCTTGCGCGAGGGGCGCTTGAGGTGGGGGGGCAGCGATTGGGAACGGGCGCCAAGTGCGGCCCCGTCGACAAAGAGATGGTGCGCCCAGACCACGACATCTAGCCAGCATCCGACCCGCTGCGGCTCGCTCAGCGGCTCCCGACACAAGCGCTGGACCAAGCCGCCTCGCTCATTGTCGTCGGCGATCATCCCATGTTTCTGGGCCATCACCAGGAGGCGGGCGATGCCACCGGCCGGGCGCTGAATCTGACCACTGGTCTGGAGTATTAGCCGTTTTGGCGGGACATCATTGGGAAGTTGAATCTCAACTTCTCCCTTGGAAATCAAGGCTCTGACTAGTTCTGCCCGCTCTTTCAGTTCGCCTCGCAATCGGGTTGGCGCGATGTCTCCACGACTGAGCGCATGACCCAACGGCATCGCCGCAGCAGCCACCAATGTGACAGCCACTAGTGCTGCAACATGGACACGTGGCTGGGACCCCGCTGTCATTTTGCCTCCGGAGCGGTCGTGGAAAACACGGGTCCAATGGCCTGCACCGGACCTCAACCGCGCTGGACAACAAGGTGCGCCGATTCGGCCGTCAATGCCAAAAAATACTGTGATGCCAACGCGCAAGCACGGGTTATCGGGCGCACGCAACGGATACAGGGGATGAATGGGCGCGTGGGCTCCGGGAGGTTAACGCTGGGAGGTCAGCTTTCGCGTCTCACACATCGCGTCAGCCCAGCCAAGCGGCCTCTTCCGCGACCAACGCGGCGCGATCGGTATCGCTGAGCAGCTCACACCATGGAACGCTGTCCACAGTCGCCGGCTCTAGCCCATCGCCATCGAAGAACGACCCCACCAACCGGCCATCTGCAACCAAGGTCAACTCTTCGGCGGCTCGCTGCTGTAGCGCGTCTGCAAACGTGGGGTCATCCGCAGCAACCACTGCGGCGCGCCGAGCGATTCGCGGACTGTGACTCAAGATGCGCTGCCGGAGATCGGGCAGCGGTGGAACCTGGGGAAGCGCTGTATCGAGCGGCGCTGGGCACGTACCACCGAGGCTCAGGATGCGAGCCTCCACCTGCGCTAGGTACCAGGGCGCGTCCGTATCCTCACCGCCTGCCGCATGAGCAGCCTGCAAAATCGGCAACGCTGCCTCGCCAACCAGGCGCGAAATCAGGTCCAGGGACATCCAACGAACCCACCCATCACCTGTGGCCTGAGTCTCATCGACGTTCGCTGCCGCGAGCAGCGCGGCGACCACGCGCTCCAGACCGGCTTCATCGCCCGCAGCGTGCACGCGGCTCGCCACGTGACTGAGCGCCTGGAGTGCTTCCATCGAGGCGGCATGGGCTCGAATCACCCCATCGAGCCAGCCAGCGATTCGATCATCGGAGAACCGGCCAAGACCGGACAGCGCAGCCAACCGGTCTTCCGCGTCTTCAGGACCGTCACGAAATGCGGTTAATACGACCGTCGGAAAGCAGCCTGCGGGACCGCGCTCGGCGACCAACACAGCGGCATCGATGTCGGGCACAGCGCTGTGGCGCTGGCGACGTGCCACCGCACAAATACGGCGCCAGCCGGCTGGATCGAGCGCATCATCGGCGGCTTCCCTGAGCACCCGCAATGCCGCGTTGGCCGAGTTCTCGTGAATCCGCGTCGTGGGCTGCTCTCCATTGGCCCCGCCATCGATGCAATCCAAGAGTGCACCGACCAATTCGCTACCCAAAACCAAGCCATCGAGCGCGTCGCGCAAAGCGTGCACACGCACCCCCGCATCCGCATCACGCCAAGCGGCGGCAAAGAGCTTGTCGGCAGCGGCACGCGTCGGGCCAATCTTCATGAACAGGCCACGCAACGTGCCCGTGTCCTTGGTATCGAGCGCCCCCAAATGGCTCGCGCGCCGGAGCAGTTGCCCGAGTTGATCGAGGTCTGACGGGGAATCATTCATGGGCGTCTCCTTCTTCTCCAGAGGCCGTATAGCAACAGGAGTACCAGTGCGAGTGCAGCGCCTTCGCCGGCGGCCCAGCGTGGGTCGCGCACCCACCTCGGATCACGCGCGCGCAGATCCCAGGCTTTTCGCGCAGGCGCTTGCTGCAGCAACGCAATCGTCCGCACCCTGCGCAGGCGATCCAGCGCCGCATGGGGATTACCATTGAGCCACGCATCGAAGGCCAGCGTCGTCGCAGCGGCACCGCGCCGCAACGCCCGCCCTTGAATCTCCTCGATGTCCGCCCACGCGGTCGCACTCCCGGCTTGCCAAGGCTGCTGCTTGAGGGCCCCGTGTTCAGCGAGCAACGTCTCGCCAGTCGTCCAAGTGGGAGCGCTCACCGCCATCAACGCGTCGTACAAGCGTGCACCATCCTCAGCGCCAGCGGCAGCCAAACTGTCGACTAACACGCTAATCGCACCCCGCCCCTTGGCCGATGGCTCCGTCTTTGTTGGACGCTGAAGCCACGGCTCAAGCCCTGGTCGCACGGCGTCGTCAAACGCCTGATCGCCAGCCTGCAGATTCGCCATCGCGCTAGCGATTGCCGGAGAAGTTGGCAGGTCGTCCAGCGCTGAACTGACCTGCTTGGAGAGCCACCTGTCGCCAATAATTCGCAGGTTGCGGCGTACCCGAAGGCCACCGATAACCGGATTGGGTAGCGGCCGCCATAGACCGCCGCCACTCTTGAGAGCTGCGACCCAATGCCGCCGGGCTATGTTGGCCAAGAGCTCAGGGCTACCCAGCTGCACGTTATGAAGCGGACTCGCCGCCTCCTGGACGTAGTGGAGCGCAGCGCCCAGCCAGACCAGACTCATATACTCGGCCGTCTGCTTGAATTGAGAGTCGCCCCAGTACATGGCGAGCACACTCATATCCATGTGCAGCTGCGCCATCTCGGCCGCGCCACCACGCACAGCAAGACCTGGCATGAAGGGCACGACCCGATGGCCCGAGGAAGGTGCTGCATGCGTGGACGTCAGCCCGGTTGGCAGCGCCGTGTGCGCCCACGCCCCGCTGCCATCCCCCGAGGCCGGCCCAAAGTTCAACGCCCTTGGATCCAAAGGGACTTCAGCGCCAAAACGGCCTATTTCCGGCTTGAATGACGCGTCTACAGCTACGCGATTGTGGTCCCGACGATCCATAATCGGTCGCGCACAGGCATCTGCGGCCACACTGAATCGGTCGGGCTCGGCTTCCTTGGTGACGCTCGAGATCCCCCAGACCTCGATGTTGGGATCGAGCGACAGCGACAGCAGCCGCCGAATGCCGATGGCATCGAAATCCTGCCGCTCCGGATACATCGCGCGAAAGCGCGCCTTGCCGGCCTCGTCGCCACCGCGCTTGGCCAGGGACCAACCCAGCCAGCTGTAGAAATCCATGAGCGCGGCGAGGTCCGGCGGCAAGACGGTGCCGTGTTTGATCTGACCGCGCAGCGTGCGCACCGTCATAATGCGGTGAACATCCGGCGAAAACGCCTGCGCGACTTGGGGCAGGACACCAGTGCAAGCCAAAACGAGCGCAACGGTTAGCAGTCGCCTTCTGGAGCTGCCGCAGCGCAGGGTTTGACACCGAATTTTGAGGGGCCTGTCGCTCATGGCGGCCCATCGTAGAGCCACCTGACCAAAAAACGCGAATCCCTCGTTGAGCGGGAGTTGGACTCTCTTGCCGACGCAGTGCGCTTCCCTTATCGTCGCGCCGCCTTCCACCCTAGTCCGAGTACCGAAATGGCCAGCGTCACCCTTGCCGGAATCAACAAGCGGTTTGACGATGTGCATGTCGTGCATGACCTCGACCTCGCGGTCGACGACGGCGAACTCGTGGTCCTGGTCGGCCCCTCCGGCTGTGGTAAATCGACCACGTTGCGGATGGTTGCGGGGCTAGAGGGCATCACCTCGGGCGAGTTGCGTATCGGTGACCGCGTGGTCAACGACCTGAGTCCGCGGGATCGGGACATCGCCATGGTGTTTCAGAGCTACGCGCTCTACCCCCACATGACGGTCTACGAAAACATGGCTTTCGGCCTGCGAATTCGGAAGATGGCGGCCAGCGAGATCGATAGCCGTGTGCAAGAGGCCGCCAAGCTGCTCGGGTTGTCGGATCTACTGCAGCGGCGACCGAAAGCGCTCTCGGGTGGGCAGCGTCAGCGTGTCGCCATGGGGCGCGCCGTGGTTCGTGAGCCGGCCGTCTTCCTGTTCGACGAGCCGCTGAGCAACCTCGACGCCAAGCTGCGTGTGGCCATGCGTCTCGAGGTGGCCCGCCTGCACAAGCGGCTCGGTGCGACCATCATGTACGTGACGCACGATCAGGTTGAGGCCATGACGCTCGCCGATCGCATCGCGGTGATGAGCCTCGGTGTGCTGCAGCAATGCGCCTCACCTGACGAAGTCTATCGGCGGCCGACCAACACCTTTGTGGCGACCTTCATCGGTTCGCCCGCGATGAACCTCTTTCCGGTGACGTCCACCACTGCCGCAGACGGCCAGGTGACGATGGTCGGGCGCGGCATACAGATGACGTGGACCAGCGGTGCCGAGCAAGCGATGCCCGGCGAGTTGACGGTGGGTGTTCGCCCGCAAGATCTACAGGTGGTGGCTGAATCCGACGCCGATCTGCACCTGCGTGTCGACGTCTTGGAGCCCCTCGGCGCGGAGACGTTTGTCTATGGCGCGCTCGAAGGTGGAGCCGATGGCGCCACAGGCCAGCGGGACGCAGCGACGCAAGAGCGGTGTGCGTCCCCGTTCATCGTTCGTTTGCCGCCTGACCAATCTGTCCGTTCAGGCGACCTGCTTCACTTGAAGCTCGCGCTCCCTCATTTCTTCGATACGCAGGGCGAGCGCCTGAGCCAGTTCGACGACTAATCCTGGCCCATCACGACTGGGCACTGCGAGGTCTCAATGAAGCAGTCGCATATCGCATTTATCCTTATGGCGTGCTGCCTCGTGCTCTTACCGGCATGCGGTAAGAAGCCAGCTGCACCGGTCGACAAAGCGACGAACTCAGCTGCCAGGACCGCAGCTGCCGGCGGCGCGGACAAGGGCGCCAAAGCCGCGACCAAGAACGGCAAAAAGAAGGCTGCCAAACCCAAGAAAGCAGGGCCGCCACAGAAGGTGGTTTTGTGGCATGCGTACCGAGATACCGAGCGAAAAGCGCTCGATCAGCTCATTGCATCGTGGAACAAGAAGCATCCAGAGACCCAAGTCACCGCGCTGGCGATTCCGTTCGACGCCCTGATCGACAAGGCCCAAATCGCGATTCCGCGGGGCAACGGTCCGGACCTCATCATCTTCGCCCACGACAAGGTCGGTGTGTGGGCGCGCGACAAGCTCATCGCACCGCTCGGTGATTTTGCCACCAGCGAGCGGCTCAAGCGCTTCCTGCCGCAGACTGTGAAACCGCTGGTCTTTGAACGCGCGGTCTACGGTCTGCCGCTGGCGTTCAAGAGCCTGGTGCTGTTTTACAACCGGAAGTTGGTGCCGAAGCCGCCGAAGACCGTCGCGGAGATGACGGAGATCGCCAAGAAGCTGACCAACAAGGAAAAAGGCGCGTTCGGCTTGGCCTATGATGCCGCCGACTTGTACTACCACGCTGGCTGGTTACACGCGTTTGGCGGTCAGGTTTTCGACCCGAAAGCTCGCACGTTGGCGATCGACAGCCCGGCAGCGATTCAAGCCGTCGAGGCCGTGCGTGAGCTGCACAAGAAGCACAAGGTGCTGCCCAAGGGCATGACTGGCTTTGTCATCACGGCGATGTTCAACGAAGGCAAGGTCGGCATGGTCTTCAACGGGCCGTGGTTTCTCAGCGAGATTGAAAAAGGCGTGCCCTTTGCGGTGGCGCCGATGCCGGAGGTCGCTCCTGGAAAGCCGATGCGGCCCTACCTCGGCAGCGAGGGGCTGATGCTGAGCGCCAAGACCAAGGTGCGGGCTGCAGCGCTGACCGTCGTCGACTATCTCACGAGCGACGAGGCCGCCCTGACACGGATGGCGGTGGGCAAGCAGCTCGTCGCGAACAAGAAGATCTACGAGGATCCGAAGTTCGGAAACGATCCAGTGGTCAAGGTCTTCCGGGCCCAAGCCGATATCGCTGTGCCGATGCCCAACGCCGTCGAAGCCAACGTCGCGTGGGCGCCTTACAGCAACGCGCTGCGCAAGGTGATCTTTGGCGATACGGCCGCCGCGGTTGCGCTTAAGTCGGCTGCCGTTCAAGCCAACTCCGCCCTTGAGAAACTGCGCAAATAGCCAGGTTCATGCGGTCTCTTTCCACGAGGATCGACCACGTTCATGTCATCGGACTCCCCCACACCCGCTAGCGCTCCTCAAGCGATGCGCGGACGCTTTGCCGTCGAAGCTGTGGTCGCGGCGTTAGCTGCGGTGTGTGTGGTGTGGCTGGGTAATTGGGGATACGCGTCCCTGCAATCGACGCGAGAGGTCGGCCATCGCGCCCAGAGAGCCGTGGCCATTGCCGATGCCGTTGCGTCGAGCGCTGGCCGCGACTTGGTCAAGCCAGGCGCGCTAGACACGGAAGCCAAACGGTTACTTGCGCTGCACAAGCCGCTTATCGCCGGTATTTTCGTCACCGAACAGGGCGGCGTGGACGAGTTTGGCATCGCCCGTGGCGCGCGCATCAAATGGGGAGAGCACGGCCTCAGCGCAGCGACGAAACAGGCGATTGTCAATCAAGAAAAAGGCCTGATCGCGGCGGCTGAGCAGGCGATGCGCGCCAAGAAACGGCTGTCGTGGAGCCGCCTCATCACCGGGATCGACCAAGGCCAGGCGCTCATCGCCGTGCCCTACCGCAAGTCTGCGGCGTCGGCGGTGTCGGGTGTCGCAGGGGTCATCGTCCGGGCGACGCCAGCGCCCGCTCGGAGTCCGGATTGGGTCTGGCTCGCGCCCTTGTTGGCAGCGCTGCTCACATTTGTGGCGTTGATGGCAGGACTGCACGTGATGGCGGCCGGAACCATCGGCCAACTCGGCGCCGCTGCGATGGTGATTTTCGCTGCACCGGCCCTGATTTCCGCGGCAGAAGGCGGCGTTCAGATTCTCGCGGCAGACCATCTGATGCCCCACGATGCTCCGCCGGTGAATGCCGCGCTGGCAGCTGCCGAGGGCTGGTTGGCCGGTTCGCTGTGCGTTCTCGCTGCCGTGCTCGGCGGCATTTTGGGATTCTGTGCTGGATTGCTGCGGGCGATTCGGCGTGACCCAACCCCCTACGCCTATGTCGGCCCTGCCATGGCTGCCACCGGCGTCCTCATCTTCGTGCCCTTTTTCGTCGGCGTCGGGCTGAGCTTCACCGCGGTCGACGGCACGTTCATCGGCATCGACAACTACGTCGAGGTCATTCGCTCCCTCGCCGACCCAAACAGCGCGACCCAATTCGGCAGGACGCTGGTCCATACGATCATCTGGACGGTGCTCAACGTCACCGCACACGTGACCATCGGCCTGGGTCTGGCGCTGATCCTCAATCGGCCCAATCTACGGGGCCGCAAGCTGTACCGACTGTTGCTTATCGTGCCTTGGGCGGTGCCCAACTACATCACCGCGCTCATTTGGAAGTGGATGTTCAACACCCAGTATGGCCCGGTCAACGTGATGCTGGGCATGTTGGGCGTCGACACGGTGGACTGGCTCGGCGAGTCGATGCTGACCAACTTCCTGGCCAACCTGGTGACCAACATCTGGCTCGGCTTTCCCTTCATGATGGTCATCAGCTTGGGCGCGCTGCAGTCGATTCCGGCCGATCTGTACGAGGCGGCGTCCATCGATGGCGCGTCCGGCTGGCAGAAGTTCAAACACATCACCGTGCCCTTGCTCAAACCAGCGCTGTTCCCGGCCATCATCCTCGGCACGATTTGGACGTTCAACGCCTTCAACGTCATCTACTTGGTCAGCGGTGGCGGCCCCGATCACCAGACGGAGATCTTGATCACCGAGGCGTACTATCTCTTCACCGTGTTGCGGCGGATGGGGCTGGCTGCGGCCTACTCCGTGCTGATCTTCGTGCTGCTGATGGCCTACACGCTGATCACCAATAAGCTGACGAGCGCGACCGAGGCGGTGGACGAATGAGCGGCAAGAAGACCGGAACCGATCGCAATCCAAGCCAGCAGGGATCGGGGCCCAGTTGGCTTCCTCACCTATTTCTCGTCCCGTTTTCCGTGGCGACGCTCTATCCCGTCCTCTACGTCGTCAAACTCGCACTGTCAGGCAACGACGGCGCCTCAGCCTCGCCCATTCCGACCTCGATCAGCATGGACGCGTTCGCCACCGTGGTGGGGAACACCGACAGCCACGGCAACTGGCTCTTCGGCCAACAACTGCTCAACTCGCTGGTCATCGCTGGGCTCACCACGGTCGTCGGTATCGTCCTGGCCTGCACGGCCGCGTACGGCTTCGCCCGTTTCGAGTTTCCAGGCCGCCGCGTCGGGTTGCTAGGCTTCCTCGCGACACAGATGTTTCCCGGTATTCTGACGATGATTCCGCTGTACGTCTTGATGCAGAAACTCGGACTTCTCGACTCGATCGCTGGCCTCACGCTGGTCTACGCGACGACGTCCATTCCGTTTTGTACGTGGACCCTGAAGGGCTACTTCGACACCCTGCCCCGCGAGCTGGAAGAGTCAGCCTACATCGACGGCGCGAGTCGCTTGACGATCTTCACGCGCATCATCTTACCCCTATCGGCACCGGCGATCGCCGTCACAGCGCTCTTTTCGTTCATGAGCGCGTGGAACGAGTTCGTGTTGGCCTACACCTTTCTGAGCTCCGAGCAGGCGTTTACCCTGCCGGTTCAGATCCGTAACTACGTCGGGGACAAAGACGTGCAGTGGAGCCTCTTCGCGGCCTCGTCGCTGCTGGTTTCCTTGCCGGTGATGGCCCTATTTTATGCGCTGGAAAAGCATCTGGTCGGTGGCCTGACCGCAGGCGGCGTCAAAGGGTAGCGGCTCCTTGGCCGATCAATCCGCACTCAACCACGCTGCCGGGAGTCGCACGGTGACCCGCACGACCGGGTCGACCTTCAACGCACCCATCGCTGCACGGAAGGGTTTAATCCCGTAATCGCGTTGGTCGAGTTCAGTCGACAGCTCAGCGAATTCCCCGGAAACTCGGCCTAGAAGGCGCACGGGCCGCGTCACGCCGTGCAGAGATAGCGCCCCATCCACACGGACCTGCCCTGGCGATTGACTCACCGTCGTCCACCGGTAGCGCACCGCTGGAAACCGATGACTATGCAAGACATCTCGGTGTAGATTCTCGATAATCCGCCGCTCATCACCCCGCCCAAAGGGGACGATTTCGCCGCCCTGCTCGGCGCCGAGCAGTCGAAGGTCAGCGACAGGCACGGTGACCTCGCCCGGAGCTGTCAGAGACCACTGGCCAGTTAGTTTGTCTACGGAGAAACAAAGATCGTGTGCGATCTTCGACAGTATACCCTGCTTGCGTGTATGCACACGGCAGCGAACGTCGTCGGCAGTGAATTGGATCATGATGGAGCCCGTTGTGATTGGCGAACGGCGGTCATGGCCAGCAAAACCCTTGCCATGACCCAATTCGTCGGGCAGACACGACCCCGACACGTGTCAACATAGTCCACCTGCCAATACGATGCAGAGCGGGCTTGCGGGAGGCAGAAATGAGCGCGACACATCGGCAAACCCAACCATCTCGAGGCCTGATTCGAGCCCTATTGGGAGGACTGGCCCTGCTGTTGCTGACCGCCGCTGGATGCGGTCCAATGTACGTGCAGCCCCAGAACGACGCCTACTACAGGGGCGCTCCTGCGCCGCAGCCCACGCAACCTGCATACACGCAGCCGGTCGCACCGGCCGCCGCGCCGGCGACGACGGTCGCGCAAGACGACCCCAGCGCCTACTTCAGCGATCTCTCCCGCTACGGCCGCTGGCTCTACTTGGCCGGCTACGGCCGCGTCTGGTTCCCGCGGGCCAACCGCACGCCGGGCTGGCGTCCCTACTACCTCGGCTACTGGGAGAACACCGCTTACGGGTGGACCTGGGTCAGCAACGAGTCCTGGGGATGGGGTCCGTATCACTACGGTCGCTGGTTCTGGAGCAACCAACTTCGCGGTTGGGCCTGGCAGCCTGGCTACGAGTGGGCGCCCGCTTGGGTGACTTGGCGCACCGGCGGCGGCTGCGTGGGTTGGGCGCCGATGGGGCCCCGCAACGTGCGCGTCAACCACTACAGCTACTGGATCTTTGTCCGTCACAACAGCTTCTATCGCCAGCGGGTCAACACCGTCGTGGTGCAGCCGGCAGTGGCATCGCGGATTTACACGCAAACCGTTGTTCTCGGCCACCGCGGCAGCGTTCGCACGCGCGGCGGCACGGTCGTGACCTACAACCGTGGCCCGCGCACTCGAACGGTGCAGACGTGGACGCGCAAGCCCGTCACCGCTCGGAAGATCAGCGCAATTCCGTCGGCGCGACCACGCAACGTCCCCACACCTCGCACCCGCCGCCCGGCACCTGGCGCACGACCCGCGAAGCCGCGTGTCGACACAGGAACCCGCCCTCGCCCCGGCACATCGGCCCGCCCGGGACCCGGGGCTTCCATGGGAGGCACCCCTGGCGCTCGCCCCACCCCAGGCACGCGTCCAGCGCCAACAGCTCGCCCGGCTCCCGGCACGCGCCCAGCGCCGACCTACCGGCCACCACCCGGTACACGGCCGGCACCCACGTATCGCCCGGCTCCGGGTACGCGGCCGGCACCCACGTATCGCCCAGGAACTCGGCCAGCGCCTGGGGTTCGTCCCGCGCCGACCTAC
>JAGSHB010000301.1 GCA_023954815.1 Myxococcales bacterium
ATCGGCGACGGGGAACGCCTCCAAGTGCACGCTATCGAGCGCACCGGGGCGATGACCGGCTTCCAGACGCTGATAGAGCAGCTCGGCCATGAAGGGCAGGATCGGCGCCAAAAGCCTGGAAAATAGACACAAGACCTCGTAAAGCGTCTCGAATGCGTGCTGCTTGTCGGCGTCGGAGTCACTCCGCCAGAAGCGCCGACGCGAGCGCCGAATGTACCAATTGGTCAGGTGGTCGATGAACCCCAGCACCGGCGGAATGACGTTGTAGAGCCGGTAGGTCTCCATCTCGCGGTTCACGTCGGCGACGAGGCTCTGCACCACGCTCAGCACCCACCTATCCATCAACGCGCGATCGGAGACAGGAGAAGGGGTGGTCGGCGGCTGCCACTTGTCGACAGCGGCGTAGGTGCCAAAGAAGCTGTAGGCGTTCCACAGAGGCAACACCACCGAACGCACCACGTCGCGCACGCCCTTTTCCGAAAAGCGCATGGGCTCCGCGCGCACCACCGGCGAGTTGATCAGGTAGGCCCGCAACGCATCGGCGCCGTAGCTGTCGATGACCTTCATGGGATCGGGATAGTTCTTCAGACTCTTGCTCATCTTCTGGCCGTCTTCCGCCAAGATGAGGCCGTTGACGATGACGTTCTTGAACGCCGGACGATCGAAGAGCGCGGTCGATAGAATCAGGAGGGTGTAAAACCAGCCGCGGGTCTGATCGAGGCCTTCAGCGATAAAGTCTGCAGGCAGGTGGTTTTCGACGAGGTCCTTATTTTCAAAGGGATAGTGATTCTGCGCGTAGGGCATGGAGCCCGACTCGAACCAACAATCGAGCACCTCGGTGATTCGCCGGAACGTGCCGCCGCCCTTGTCTGCGTCACCAGCCCACGACAAATCGTCGACAAAATGGCGGTGTAAGTCCGTAACCGGCTCGCCCGATAGCTTCTCCAGCTCTTCGATGGATCCGATACAGATGCGCTCGCCGGTGACGTCGTTTTCCCAGATCGGAAGGGGCGTGCCCCAGTAGCGGTTGCGGCTGATGGCCCAGTCCCGCGCGTCCTCCAGCCAGTTGCCGAAGCGCTTTGAGCCCACATAGTCGGGCACCCAGCGCGTTTGGGCGTTGAGCTCACTCATGCGCTCGCGGACCTTCGTGACGTTGACGAACCAGGTCCCGATCGCCTTGTAGATCAGCGGCGTGCCACTGCGCCAACAGAAGGGGTAATCGTGGTCGATGGTCGCTTGTTTGAAGAGCAGGCCACGGGCCTTGAGATCAGCGATGAGCGTCTTGTCCGCTTCCTTTACGTGGATGCCAACGACCTTGCCGCCAGCCACTTCATTGAGCAGCGAGGTGAAGCAGCCTTCCTGATCGACCGGATCGTAGGTCGGCAGCGCCCATTGGTCGCCCACACGTGCATCGTCCTCACCGAACGCCGGGGCGCTGTGCACCACGCCGGTACCGTCATCGGCGGTGACATAGCCATCGCTCACCACACGATAGGGAGACACTGTCTTGCCGCTCGGGGCGCTCTCAGGGATCTCAGCGACGGCGAAAAGGGGCTCATAGCTGAGGTCACCGGTGCCCAACTTCGCGCCTGACACGGTCACCACCGGCTCTGCATCCTCGGACAAGATACGCGCAGCAGCCGCGACACCCAAAATGACCAGATCGGGCTGCTCGCCAGCGCCAGCGAGGTTGTAGACGCCGTAGTCGAGCTTTGGCCCGAGGCAGAGCCCCATATTCGACGGCAGCGTCCACGGGGTCGTGGTCCAGGCCAGCCAGTGGGGGTGGGCGTCTTGCAGCGTCTTCGGCAGACCACTGACCAGCGCGTTATCGAGCATCTGGTGGAGCGGCATCGTCGAACGTAGCCGCACGGTCACCGCCGGATCTTGGACCTTGCGGTAGTCCATGTTCGCTTCGAAGTTCGACAGCGGGGTGCCCAGCCGCCAGGAGTACGGCATGACCTTGAAGCCGCGATAGATGAGGCCTTTGTCCCACAGCGCCTTGAAGACCCACCACACCGACTCCATGAACTTCGGGTCCATGGTCTTGTAGTCGTCCTCAAAATCGACCCAGCGGCCCATGCGGGTCACCACGTTTTTCCACTCGCTGGTGTAGCGCAGCACGATGGAGCGACAGGCTTCGTTGTAGTTGTCGATGCCGAACTCATCGATAGCGCGTGGCCCCGACAGATTCAGCTTCTTCTCGATCTCCATCTCGACCGGCAGACCGTGGGTATCCCAGCCGAAACGCCGCTCCACTTTGTAACCGCGCATGGCCCAGTAACGGGGCACGATGTCCTTGAGCGTGCCAGCGAGCAGGTGACCGTAGTGGGGGGTACCCGTGGCGAAGGGCGGGCCGTCATTGAAGACAAAGGTCTTGTCACCGCGAATCGAGCGCTTGAAGACATCGCCCTGCTCCCACAGCTGCAAAATCTCGCGCTCCAACTCCGGGAAGCTGGGGTTGGCCTCCGGACGCTCGAAAATTGCGGTGGATTTTGCGTTGTCCGATGGGGTCGATGCGGCGGTCATGGGGCTGCTCCGGTCGGCGACGGTGATGTCGCAGGAGGCGGAGTCTAACGTGCAATCCGGCGCTGCCAACCGCTGAAACGACAACAACGCTGTGGCGTGGCAACTTTCTTACGTTTCCCGGGGACAGAGGGTGATCCGCTGGCGCACGACTGGCCACTCATGCAAGGATGCCGCACGCACGAAGGCAAGCTGTCGCAGCCCACGCTAGGCGCTCCTCCGCACGACACTCACCCTCTTTGTTGGAATCACCGGGCCATGGCCACACCCCACGCCGACGATCTGCCGCCACTGCACCGCTGTCGCCACTGCCGCTCCTGGCAGCGCCGGCTCTATGTGTCGTGCTTGTATTGCGGCAAGAAGCTGGAGGTGCGGCGCAGTGCTGCGGCGATCACCCGCGCGCCCGCGCTGGTGCTCATCACCCTCTTGTCGATGATCGCGCTCGTTGCATCCGTAGTGATGGCGACGAAAGCGGTCGTGTGGATGAGCACCCTGACGTTCTTTGTCTGTTGGTTGATCATCGCCTATCACGTGGCCCCGCGAAGTCTCTTCACCTCCTCTAACGGCCCGAGATATCAGGCTGAAATCTGCTTCAACGAGGTGCGTGAGGACATCAAATCCGGGCTCAAAGGCGCGAATGCAGCGGGCGATCCGGCCGGTGTGTCGCGGGCCTTTGCATTGCTGCTGTGGCGGACGACGCTGCTGCGTGAAACCAACCGTGCGGTGCCGCTGCTCTATGGCCGACAGGTGGCCCACGACCGCAGCGGGTCGTCCACTGGCCGACTCAAGAAGACCATCGAACGACTCAACGAGATCGACGGTGAATGGCTGACGAGTCGACTGGCCGAGCAGGGGTCGGGCGCCCAGGCCACCCGTGCGCTTTCGACGCTACTCAAGGCGGCGAAAGCACGCCCGCGCATGTGGTTGGAGCGACTGCAGAAGCAAGACCTGGGCAGCCCCATGCCGGGTGTCGATATTGAAGCGCAGTTGCTAGCCATCGCCGAGGAACGCAGCGAACTTCAGGCCCGTAGCTTAGCTGCTCAAGACAAGGCGCCAAGCGCCTAGCGAGCCGACCGCACGGCGAACTATTACCGAATCATGACTGTGAATCGCGACGAGCCGCCCTATGGTGCCCGCATGCAC
>JAGSHB010000026.1 GCA_023954815.1 Myxococcales bacterium
CGCGTGTACATCGGGGGCACGGACATCGTGCCGCTCATTCTGGCCGCCATGTTGGCGCGCGGCCACGTGTTGTTGGAAGGCGTCCCTGGCTTGGCCAAAACCACCCTGGCCAACGCTATTGCCCAGGCGGTTGGTTGCGTGTTTCGGCGGATTCAGTTCACGCCAGACCTACTTCCAGCTGATATCACGGGCACCTACGTGTTCAACCAACGGACCCAAGCATTCGAGCTTCGTCAGGGACCACTTTTTGCCCAGGTGGTGCTTGCCGATGAGATCAATCGCGCACCGGCGAAGACGCAATCGGCACTGTTGGAGGCGATGCAAGAGCGCCAGGTGACGATCGAGGGCGCGACCTTGCCGCTACCACGCCCATTTCTGGTGTTGGCGACGCAGAATCCAGTGGAGCAAGAAGGAGTCTATCTACTGCCAGAAGCGCAGATCGACAGGTTTTTAGTGCGAATTCGGCTCGACTACCCCACCGCCGCAAATGAGTTGCGCATGTTGCGCACCTACGACCGTGCTCCTCCGCCCGTGTCTGCGGTATCGACGACGGAAGAGCTTCTGCGATTCGCCGCGCTGGTCGACGAGGTGCATGTGGAGGACAAGGTGCTCTCCTATGCGCTGAGGCTCGTGCGCGCGACGCGTGAGCATGGTCGCGTCGCTCTTGGCGCATCCCCGCGTGCTTCCCTTGGCCTGGTACGCCTAGCGAAGGCGCGGGCGCTTCTGAGTGGGCGGGACTACGCGACGCCCGACGATTTGGTGGCCCTGTTGCCCTACGTGCTGGAGCATCGCGTGATGGTGACCACGGATGCGGCGATTGAAGGCGCGTCCGCAGCTCACGTGTTGCTCGACGTTTTACGACGCACCCCGGTGGTCGATGCTGGCAGCGAAGATCGACCGTTGCCAGATGTGCCGCGTTGGACCGTCGGCGATGCTTGATGAGCGTGGGCTGTTGATAGCCGGATTGGTCGCCGCCTTGGCAGCGGTCGGTCTTTTGCTCGATTTGCCTGCGGCTTTGATGGTCAGTGCCGTCTTGGCCGCGCTGACGCTCCGCGAGATCGGGCGCTTGCGGGTCAGTCTGCGCAGGTCGCGGATGCCATGGGGACTATCCGCCCGTATCGTGCCGCCACGGGTCGTCGCGTCGACGCTCCAGCTGGGACGCCGCTCCCACCGGGTTGGTCAGGAGCTTCACCTCCGGCTACATGTCAATGTTCACAGGCAGTTTGATGCCGCTTGGCTTCAGATCGACGGATTCGAGGCGACGGATGGCGTCGATGTCGAGGTGCGAACTGTATCTGCTCGTATCCATGGCTCCCGAGAGTTTGAGTTTGTTGTGCGTAGCGATACGGCTGCCGTACACAGGTTGCACGGCGTCAGAGTGACAGTCGTGGACCCGTTGGGGCTGGTGCGCGCTCAGCTTTTTTTGCCGTGTCCCTACGAAGTCGCCGTGCTGCCGCGCTCCTTGCCGCTGGATCTCCGTCACCTGCCAGAGACGCGGCGCAACGTGCGGCGGGCAGCCGGGGGGCATCGTCCTGATCGCGTACAAGGGCAGGGCGACGAGCTGCGGGAGTTGCGGGAGCACGCTCCTGGAGATCCCTTCAAGCACATCGCTTGGAAAGCCTCGGCGCGGCGCGGACGATTGATGAGTCGCGTCTTCGAGCACGAGCGTGCGCGCTCGGTGTATGCCGTGTTGGATACGGGCGCGTCCATGCGCAACGGGGTTCCCGGTCACACAGCGCTCGACGCTGGCCTCGATTTGTTGCACTCCCTCGCGGAATGCAGCGCCCGCCGAAACTTGCCCTTCGGCATGGGATTGGTCGATGGCGCATTGGTCGATCGACAGCCCGTGCGAGAGGGGCTCGGCGCTGTTGTGGGTTGTGACCGCGCGTTGCTCGACGTTCGCAGAACCGTGGCTGAGAGCCTCGCGCCTCTGCCGGAGGATGAGTTGCTCAATGTCGTGGCGAGCTACCTCCGCGCGGTCCAAGGTGTCGACTTACCCCAGATCACCGGGCCAGAGAGTTGGGTGCGGTTCCGCCAACGAACCGTGATGGGGGCACTCGCGCGCCTCCCTGAGCGCGAGCGCCTTCCTGCTCTGCGAGGGCCGGAACCCAGCAGTCGTGCTGATTTATCGATTTTGCGCCGGTACTGCAGAGCCGCGGACTTGGCGCTGCCCTACCGACCAGCCCTACCTGCGTCAGAGCGCGTCGCGGGTCTCATCAGTGGTATCGAGAGCGCCCTCGCAGCGCGAAAAGGTCCGTTTGTGATCGTGTTGGCGTCCGACTTTCTTGGGCTGTTGGGGCATTGCGACCCACTTTGGCAGACTGCCGCACGGGCGAGGTCCCGGGGGCATCGTTTGATCCTCCTTTCGCTGGTCGAGCCTGCGGTTGACGCAATCGATCTGGTTGATGATCTCGAGCATGTTGACACGGCTCGCGGGTTGGCAAAGGCAGACCGCGCGGCTCGCGCTCAGTTGCTCGATGAACTGCAGCAGGGGGCACGGCGAGCTGGAGCGACCCTGCTGGCAGACCCTCAGCCTCGCCAGATTGTTCGGGCGTGGGGGGCTGCTGCGTTTGGCTGATCAGAACGGAGATTGAGGGTTCCGAGCACGCCGTCGTCTGCGTCGGTTGCTTGCACTTCCGGGCGGCGTGTATTGTCCGCCAGAGTCTGCCATGTGCCTGTGCGCCATTCGGAGAGCCAACGTGATGTACGTTCAACAAACCCGCCCCGTAGTCAGCTCACTGCTGCTGTGTGGTGCGTGTGTGATTTTTGCCATGACAGGGTGCGGGGAGGCGGACACCAAGCCGGATGCCGATGCCAACGCGGGCCAAGTCGATGCGGGCGCCGATGCGGTCGATACGACGGGCGGACCGGACACCATGTGGACCGGCAAATGCGCTGCTGGTCCGGCATTTTGCGACGACGGCAACCCCTGCACAGTCGATGATTGCGATCCCCAACTTGGTTGCCAAACACAGCCGAAAGACTGCACAGACACAGACCCTTGCACCATCGACAGCTGCGATGTGACCTCGGGTGACTGCAAACACATCGCTGACAAGTGTGATGACGGCAACGACTGTACGACTGGCAAATGCGACCCGAAACAGGGCTGTGAGTTCACCCCGCTCGATTGCGCCGACGGCGACCTGTGCACCTCTGATGGCTGCTCTCCGCTCAAAGGCTGCCTGAACACGCCGCTGGTCTGCGAAGATGGCGTCACATGCACAGCCGACAAGTGCGATCCTGCAAAGGGTTGCGTGCACACCAAGCCAGCGGGGGCGGTCTGCTGCGAGGTTCCAGCAAACTGCGAGGACGACAACGCCTGCACGCTTCACGCCTGCAACGCTGGCATCTGTAGTTCGACAGCTGTGTTCAACTGCTGCAAGGAAAACGGCGACTGTGACGACGACAACCCGTGCACACTCGATACGTGCGCCAAGTCGACCGGTCAGTGTTCCAATACGTACCAAGCGGCCGACGGTTGCTGTCAGTCCGACATGGACTGCAACGATAAGGACAGCTGCACGGCTGACATCTGTGTCAAAGGTCAGTGTGGCCATGAGGTCCAGTGCTGTAAGACGGCAGCCGATTGTGACAAAGGCGGAGCTGTCGGTTTATGCGGTGCGGCCACTTGTACGGAGGCAGGTTGCGGCATCGTCGCCAAGCCTGGTCAGGGCTGCTGCAAAACGGATGTGGCGAAGACGGGGTTTGAGAGCGCCGGCGGCTGGAATGCGGAGCTCATCACGGCGGCGTACGGCGCATGGCAGCTCAAATCGAGCGGGTTGTCGGTAGCCGGCAAGACTGCCAAGACGGGCGTTGGCGGCGCGATCTACACAGCCAACTCGGTGGCCACACCCGGGGGCCAAACCGTCGCTCGCCTGATGCTCGACGAGGTGGAGTTGGCTCCGGGCGTCGCCCCCAAGCTGACGTTCTGGATTCGCGCGCTCCTCGTGGGTGGCAGCCTCGGTGACCGCTTGCGTGTGCGACTCGAGACGAGCATCGGGAGTTGGTTGGTGTGGCAGGCAAAGGGTTCGATGGGCGGTTTTCAGAAGGTCGAACTCGATCTACGAGGATTCGCAGGACGACCAGCCACCCGCAAGGTGCGTGTTGTATTTGAGGTGGTACCGAACGCGGTCAAGAGCACCTTCACCAAGGTTTGGCTCGACGACATCGCGCTGACCAGCGCCTGCGATGCACCGGCCGCTTGTGCGAGCGATAAAGACTGCAGCGACGGGCTCAACGCGACCAGCGAGACGTGCAGTGCGGGTTCGTGCATCTACAAAATCGCCGACGCGTATTGCGAGTCGACCGTCGCCTGCAACGACAAGAGTGCTTGCACAACCGATGCTTGCACTGATTTCGGGTGTACCAACGTTCCCCTGCCAAACTGCTGCACCAAGTCGGCGGACTGTCTCGACAATAACCCCTGCACCACAAACTACTGCAGCGGCCTCAAGTGCCAGATGATCGTCAAACCGGCGAGTGTTTGCTGCGCCGAAACCAAGGACTGCGACGACGGCAATCCGTGCACGTTAGACCAATGCCCGGCCATCGGGCTCGCCTGTCAGCACACTCAGACCGACGCCTCTTGCTGTGCGACGGACGTTGACTGTGACGACACCGATAAATGCACCGTAGATCGATGCACCAACAACAAGTGTGGCCACCAGAACCAGTGCTGCAAGGTCGATAAGGACTGCGACGACAAGGACGATCTGTGCACGACGGACAAGTGTGACAAGGGCGGGTTGTGCAGCTGGACGCCGACGCAGGCCAAAGGGTGCTGCGAGCCGGACATGCTCAAAGTCGACTTTGAGGCCGGAAAAACAGGCGGTATGACGCTGACCGGCAGCTCAAAACTTAGCAAATGGCAGGTAGTCACTGGCAAACGCAGCAAGAGTGGCAAGAGCGCCTTGTACTACGGGAATTTGGCCAAGGGGAACTTCGACGATCAGAAGACGAGCGGCAGCGTGACGACCCCATTGCTCAAGCTGCCCGGCGGAGAGAAGCTCACGCTGTCGTTCGCCCTGTGGATGCACACGGAGAGCGGTTCGAACTACGACAAGTTTGAAGTGTGGGTCGACACGCCGAAAAAGCAGGTCAAAGTGTGGAGCAAGGGAACCAAAGGATTCGAGCTCAAGAAGTGGCAGGACTGGAAGATCGATCTGTCTGCTTGGGCTGGTTTCGACGTGAAGGTGCGCTTGCTCTTCGACACAAATGACTCTGCGGCCAATAAGATGGAAGGCGTCTACGTCGACGATGTGTGGCTGACCCGCGGGTGCAAGAAACTGACATGCAACACCAAGGCCGATTGCGACGATGCCTTGGCGCAGACGAGTGAGGTCTGTAAGGCCGCGAGTTGCGTGTACACCTGGTGATCTGCGACCCGCTGCCTTGACGCGCCCGCGCGAGGTGGAGATCCTTCCTTGCTCCCGGTGTCTACTACTGCGTGTCTGGCGAGCGGAGGCTCATGCGCTACTGCCCATTATGCGGCGAGTCCACCGAAGCGTTGCACTGTCCTGAGGACGGCACGCCAACCGTGCGCCGCGTCGCGTCGGCAACGGGTCGTGTCATGCGCGGCGAGGTCATTGGCGGCCGGTACCGGGTTATTGGCGTCATCGGTCGCGGTGGGTTTGGCACGGTCTACGAAGCGCAGCATGTGACCACAGGTCACTCCGTCGCGGTGAAGCTGCTCTCCCAGCATCCAGGCACCGAAGGAGACGAGCTCGCGCGACGTTTCTTCAAAGAAGCGGCGACCACATCGCGTCTGTCTCATCCCAACACGGTTCGCGTCTTCGACTTTGGTCAAACCGAAGGTGGCGATCTCTTCATTGCGATGGAGCGGCTTGTCGGTGAGTCTTTGCAGGAGACGCTTACGCGCAACCACGACCAGCGCCAGCTCATGAGCGAGGCTCAGGTTGTCGAGATTGGGGTCGCCGTCTTACGTTCACTCGGAGAAGCCCACGCCCACGGGCTGGTTCACCGGGACATGAAGCCGGCCAATATCTTCCTCCACGAGGTCGCTGGCGGTGACTCGATCGTCAAGGTGTTGGATTTCGGCATCGTCAAGGACGTCGACGCCTCGATTACTCAGGCGGGCAAGGCGCTGGGCACGCCCACGCACATGAGTCCTGAGCAGGCCATGGGCAAGGATGTGGACTCCCGCTGCGATCTGTATGCGCTTGGCTGTGTCCTGTTCGAGTGCTTGACGGGCGGGCTTCCGTATTTCGCCGACAATCCGCTGGCGATCGTCATGCAGCACGTGACCGAGCCGGTGCCGCGCATTGAAGACCGCGTTCCAGGGGCCGTGCGCCCTTCGATTGCAAGCGTCGTCGAGCGCGCCTTGGCCAAAGAGCCTTCCGAGCGCTGGGAAAATGCCAGCGCAATGCGCGCGGCCTTGCAGCAAGCGCTCTCCGCGCCCGGTTTTGGTGCCTTCCCGCTCGACCCCCGCACGGGTGGCGGTGTGACGACCGGCACCGTCCCTGGCGTGGGCCTACCGACCGGCCCCGAGGCATCACGACGCACCACGGAGCCCAGTTCGATAGCGGTGCCGAAGACGCGGTCTTCGCGGCCTTCGATTCGTGTTCGCCTGCCAGATCACACGGTCGAACCCGACGAGCGCACGGTCGTTGAACGGCCTGCGATGCTTGACACTCCGTCCGCGATCGGCGCGCCGCCTCAACCCGCAAAGCGGTCACCGCGGACTGTCGCACCCACCCGCCCACCGGTGCCTTCCTCTCCACCACCGCCAGTTCCCGGGGCCATGCTGCGCCCGGAAGCACCCGTTCCAGCATCTGTCCGCCATGACCAGGCACGCGTTGAATTAGCAGAGCGCGAGACGGTGTACCTGGATTCGCTCGATGAATCTCAGGTAGAGACCTTGAAGAAACGGCCGCCAGCCATCGCCGTGTCGTCTGCAAACGTGCCTGTGCCCGAGCATTTGCGCTCTCACGGGGACAATACAACCGCGATCGAAGTGCAGGCGATGGATGATGAAGCGGTCGACGGGCCATCCGAGCCAGCGCCACAGCCAGAATTGCGTTCTTGGCGTGACCATGCGCCATTGCCGCCGGAGCCGAGCTCCATGGATGAAGCGCGGAAACGGGCGGACGCGGCAGCCGCCGTATCTGGGCCAGCCGTGGCCGCATCTGAGCCAGCCGTGGCCGCATCTGAGCCAGCCGTGGCCGCATCTGAGCCAGCCGTAGCCGTGTCCGAGCTGGCGGATGCTGCCTCCGAACCGGCGGTCATCGCGGATGCTGCCTCCGAACCGACCGAGCCAATCGCCGAGGACGACCCCGTCGATGGCGTGATAGGTGCTATTCCAGCGGAATCCGACGTGCAGTTAATTCCGGCGGAGGTGCTGCGCCCACCTCGCCCAGGTCCTCGTCGCGTTGATTCTATGCGCCTGGGCGGCATTGGCGCGCGATCGGGGCAGACAGGGGGCCGACCGTTACCGGGCTTCGGATCCATGCGCTCATCATTTGATCCTCGCACGATGCAGGATCAGATAAGCCGTGATCTCATGCGGATGACGGCCTCGCTTCGCCAGCGTACGCAGGAACGGTCGCAGCAGGTGAGCATCGGTGCCATGTGGATCAGCGAAGATGGTCGCTCGGTTCTCTACGGGGACCGAGACGGTCGCATCGGCCTGGTCCGTGGCACGGAAATCTCTGAGCGACCGGTCATCATTAGTGAATCACCGGACTGCGTCGTAGTCGGCGAGCATGCGGCGATGATTAGCGCCTTGGCCATGAGCCCGGATGGTCGTTTGGTGCTGGCCGCGTCGGTGGATGGCGTCCTCCGTGCTTGGGCACCTGTCGACGGTGAGTTGCTCGCCACGCTGGACATTGATGCCTCGGTCAACGCACTGGATATTTCAGTGGACGGCAAACTAGCGATTGCAGGCTGTGATGACGGCTCCGCCCGTCTCATCGAGTTGCCGTCCTTGAAAGAACGCCGCTCGCTCCGAGGTCATCGTGATGCAGTGACAGCCGTCGCCGTGGCTGGTTCCCGCCGGGCGGTAGTCACAGCCGGTCAGGGCGGTACGATTCGTACGTGGGATCCCGTCGGCGGTGGTGCTCGACTGACATCTCGTGGTCATCAAGGGGCCGTGTCTGCCCTCGCGCTGGAACGTCGCGGCAAGTGGGTGCTATCCGGCGGTTGGAACGGTCAAGTGCGGCTGTGGTCTCCGCGAACCGGCGAGACGAAACAGCAAATCGATGCGCACACAGACGTGGTCGCGGGTGTTGCGCTCGACCCAACAGGCGCCCTCTTTGCGACCGTATCGGATGACCGCTCGGCCCGTATTTGGGATCTCGAGACAGGAGCGATCGTTGCTGAACGCGACGATTTCACCACGGGCGCCAAAGTCGTGCGCTTCCGAGCTGACGGTCGCTGCATCTACATCGGTGCGTGGGACGGATCGGTCCGACGCCTCAGCGCCGTCGGTCCGTTGTAGTCATCGTCGCCCCGAAGTCGTAGCCAATTGTCGTCTGAACACCCCAAAACACGGAGTCTTCGCGTCAATCGAGCGTCTCGCGAGAAGATCGGGGAACGACCTGGCGTTGTCGGTTCGCGCAAAGCGAGCCCAGGGGGCTCCGCAGACGATCCCGCGGACCTAGCGCCAGTTAGAGGTCGAGGTTTCGAACATTCAGCGCGTTGGACGTGATGAATGCACGGCGGGGCTCCACCTGGTCGCCCATGAGCACTGAGAAGATCGCGTCGGCCTCGTCGGCTTCTTCGATCCGTACCTGCAGCAGCCGACGCTTGGTCGGATCCATCGTGGTCTCCCACAGCTGCTCGGGGTTCATTTCGCCGAGACCCTTGAAGCGGTTGAGCTGTACGCCCTTCATGCCGAAGCCGAAAATACGGTCGAGCACACTCTCGAAATCACCCATGTCGACACTATCTTCGCCGCGGCTGACGGTGTACGGCCCGGCACCGATGGTCGCCTTGATCTCTTCGATGCGCTTGCCGAGCAGGGCGTAGTCCGCGCCTCGCACCATGCGGCTGCCGATCAGCGTCACCTTCTCGACGCCACTGACGCGCGAGTGCACCAAGATGCGGTAGCGCCCCTTCGCGGTGGGCACAACCTCTGAATCCAACTCTTCGATGTGAAAGGTCGGCTTGACCATCGACGGGTAGTGGGCCGTCAACCAGGCCTCGGCGCTGTCGACCGCCGACTGCAACGCTGCCGGGTCATCCAGATCTTCAGGCGATACGTACGCACCCTTCACGAACGCGCTCACCACACGCTTGTCGGCAGCGACGCCTAGTCGCGTACTGAGACGGCCGAGCACGCTCCGGAACTCGATGATACGACGCAGCAGCTTCTCCAGCCCCTCGCCCTGCACCTGCAGCTCTCCGCCTTTGACGACGGCGCCGCTGGCACCCGAGTCGATCAACCAAGCCTCCCGCTCTTTGTCATCGAGCAGGTAGCGCGAGCGCCGGCCCTTCTTGGCGCGGTACAGCGGCGGCTGCGCGATGTAGAGGTAGCCACGCTCGATTAGTTCACGGTACTGGCGGAAAAAGAATGTCAGCAGCAGGGTGCGGATGTGCAGACCGTCGACGTCGGCATCGGTCATGATGATGATTCGGTGGTAGCGCAGCTTGTCGATATTGTAGCTATCCGCCCCGATTCCGGCGCCCAAAGCGGTGATCAGAACTACGATCTCCTCGCTGTTGAGCATGCGATCGAATCGGGCGCGCTCGACGTTCAAGATCTTACCGCGCAACGGCAAAATCGCCTGGTAGCCACGCTCCCGACCGCCCTTGGCAGAGCCACCAGCGGACTCGCCCTCGACAATGAACAATTCGCACTTGCTCGGATCGCGCTCTTGGCAGTCAGCCAGCTTGCCCGGCAGCGACGAGCTCTCCAGCACGCCCTTCCGGCGCACCATGTCTCGGGCTTTGCGAGCGGCCTCACGGGCGCGCGCCGAATCGACCGCCTTGTTGATGACCTTCTTGGCTTCAGTCGGGTTTTCAACCAGCCAATTGGAGATGCCTTCCGTCAGCACAGCCAGCAGCACGGGCGTCACCTCAGACGAGACCAGCTTGTCTTTGGTCTGCGATGAGAACTTCGGATCGGGCAGCTTCACGCTGATCACCGCGGTGATGCCTTCGCGGATGTCGTCGCCCGACAGTGAGCCCTTGAACTTCTTGAGAAGCCCCTCGCGGTTGGCGAAATCGTTGATGACGCGGGTGATGGCCGAGCGGAAGCCCGTCATGTGGGTGCCACCATCACGATTGCGGATGTTGTTGGTGAAACAGACCACGTTCTCGTTGTAAGCGTCGGTCCACTGCAGCGCGACCTCGACTTCCAGGCTACGGCCGTCGTCGAACTCACGCTCGCTGTGCACGTAGATCGGCTTGCTAGTCAGCACCGTGCGATTTTTCGCCAGGAACGTCACGAAAGACGAAATGCCACCCTCGAAGTGGAACGACTCCGCCTTTTCAAGCCCCTCGTCCGACACGTTGATGCGCAGGCCGCGGTTGAGGTAGGCCATCTCGCGAAAGCGGTGCGAAAGGGTGTCGTAGCTGAAATCCGTCATCGAGAAGATGTCGGTATCGGGCTTGAAGTGCACCATCGTGCCGGTGCGATCGGTGTCGCTCGTGATCGCAAGCCCCGTCGTTGCGTGACCGCGCTCGAAACTGATTCGGTGGGTTGAGCCGTCGCGGTCGACTTCCAGGTGAAGCCATTCACTCAGCGCGTTGACCACACTGACACCCACGCCGTGCAGACCACCGGAGACCTTGTAGCTGTTCTGATCGAACTTGCCGCCAGCGTGCAGCTCGGTGAGCACCACCTCGGCTGCAGAACGTCCGTCGCCGTGATCGCCAACCGGGATGCCGCGACCGTTGTCCCGAACACTGCAGGAGCCGTCCAGGTGGAGCACGATGTCGATCGTGTCGCAATGGCCAGCCAGGGCTTCGTCAACCGAGTTGTCGACTACCTCGGCCACCATGTGGTGTAGACCAGAGCCATCGTCGGTATCGCCGATGTACATGCCAGGGCGCTTGCGTACGGCTTCGAGTCCCTTCAGGACCTTGATGGCTTCAGCGCCGTATTCACCGTCGTCGCTCGCGGGTGCGTCTGCGCGCTCAAGAATCTCTTCGATGTCGGCCATGGGGCTCCGTTTTGGGGCAGGGGGGTCCCGTCATGCGCGGGCGCGAGAGCCTATCAGATTTGACCCGTCTCAGCAAGGTGGTCGCCGTCACATAAAGCCTTGATTCATAGGCGATTTACGACTGCCGACCAGCCGCTACTTGCGCTGTCAGGTCGCCTTCCGGCACGGTCGATGCTCAACATCGCGAGCGCCCCTCCAGAACATCCAACGCTGAGGGGCTCGGGAGGGGCTATGGCAGACGAGCAACGCGGCGGTGCGGCACGACGCATCGGCCGTACGGCGCGGGTCGCGCGAGCGACCGCTGGCCAAATCATCGCCGCCGCTGAGAGCCGCCGCCCACAGCGGTTGGTGGAGCGTCTATGGGGCGAACTGTCCGAGGCTGCGAGTGAGGCAAAAAGCCTTTTGGGCGGTGGTGGTTGGCGCATTTCCGAAGACGAACTCGAACGCCGTTACGCCTATCTCATCGACCACCAAAATCTCGGCGAAGCGGGCGTCGATCCCTTCGGCTTTAGTCCCGAGTACGTTCGCAAAGTGATCCCGATGATTGAGTTCCTTCATCGCATTTGGTTTCGCGTTGAATCTCACGACATCGACAATGTTCCGGAGCAGGGGCGCTGCCTGCTCGTTGGCAATCACAGTGGCCAGCTGCCTTTCGACGGCATGATGATCGGAGCGTCGCTGCTGCTGGAGCGTGATCCGCCGCGCATGATTCGGTCGATGGTCGAGAAGTTCGCGATCCGCACCCCGTGGTTCGGCACCTTCTGTATGCGCTGCGGTCAGGTCACCGGCCTGCCCGATAACTGCCGTCGTCTGCTCGAGCGAGACGAGTCCGTGATGGTTTTTCCCGAGGGAGCCCGTGGGATTAGCAAGCCCTTCAAGAATCGCTACAAGCTGGGCCGCTTCGGCCACGGGTTCATGCGTTTGGCCCTGGAAACCGGCTCGCCAATCGTTCCCATCGGCGTGGTCGGTGCCGAAGAGCAGATCATCAACGTCGGTAACTTCGAAGGGCTGGCGCGCCTACTCAACGCACCGAACATTCCGATCGCCCCACTGGCGCTTGTGTTGGGGCCGTTGGCGATGTGGCCAGCACCGGTCAAGTATCGAATCTACTTCGGCGAGCCGCTGTATTTTGAGGGCGACGCAAACGACGATGACGCGGTCATCGCCAAGAAGGTCGCTGTGGTGACGTCGGCCATCGAGAAGCTCGTCGCCCGCGGCTTGGAAGAGCGCCGCGGCGTGTTCATCTAACCCTGTGAGATTTCGGATGGGGAGGGGCGGTCATGGCACGGCGTAAACGGCGCAAGACGCGGGTAGTGATCACGGGCATCAGCGGTCGGCTAGGGCAACTGCTCACTCGGCGACTTCACCGCCTGGAAGATCATGAGATCATTGGTATCGATCGGCGTTTTTTTCGGCGTCGTCCCAAGGATGTTGAGCATCTGCGCATCGATATTCGTCGCAAGGCGTGTGAGGACCTCTTCCGCACCAAGAAGATCGACGTCATCTATCACCTCGGACTCATGCATGACCCGCGGCGCGGCAGTCAGGAGCACCATACGTGGAACATTCTGGGTACGCAGCGGGTCTTTGATTACGCCCGGCGGCATGGCGTGCCGAAGGTGGTTTTGCTCTCCAGTACCGATGTTTACGGGCCGCAGGACGACAATCCAGCTTTTATTAGCGAGGACGCGCCGCTGCTCGGTGCACAACGGTTTTCTCAAATTCGTGACTTGATTAGCGTCGACATGATGGCGCAGAGCTACTTTTGGAAGGCGCCCGAAATCGAGACTGTGGTGTTGCGGCCCGTCCATATTTTGGGCGGCGTCGACAATGCCATGAGCAACTACCTGAGGTTGCAGCGTCCTCCGGTGATCTTCGGCTTTGACCCCATGATGCAGGTCATCCACGAGGAAGACATGGTCTCCGCCATCCACGCAGCGGCGACTCCGGGATTGCGCGGTATCTACAACGTCACCGGGCCGGATGCGCTACCGCTTCGGCGGCTCGTCGGTCTCGCAGGGAAGAAGCCCCTAGAGATGCCCCACGTATTGGCGCCGACCATTGCCCGGCAGGCCTGGATGATGCGATTGCTCGATGCGCCCGCTGCCGAGTTGGAGTACCTACGATTCGCGGTGACGGTCGATGGTTCGCGCGCCAAGCAATTGCTGCGGCTGAATCCACAGTATTCGGCTGCTGACTCCGCGCGAGCGGCGCTTAGGCTTGGGGCTTGGGACGCGCCATCAGATGCGGCGAATCAGGCTGAAGATTCGAAGGGCGCCACGGCTGCCTGAGCGAACCTCGCCTCCTTGACGGGGACGGGCTATCGCTGACGGCGTGATCCGAGTCGCCAGCCGGCAAGTAGCCCTGCCCCGAGTGCTGCCAGCGCGCCAGCGGTGATGTACCACGTTGGAAATTCAAACGGTTTCTTGAGCTCTGCGATGTCCTTTTGGCGTTGCGTCAGCACGGTGATGCCACGCGGGGCATCTACCGCAGTTGCGGCTGAGGCCGTTGCCGTGGGTGCCTCATCCGCCGGCGCTGCAGTCGGAGACGTGGAAGCCCCAGCGCTTCGCGCGGCGGTGGGAGCTTGCGCATCAGCCAACTGAGCCCAGCCGAGGGAAAGCACCATCGGGAGCGCGCACACCACCGCGGCATGAGTCAGTCTTGGTCGAAGGGGGCTGCTAGTCATCTCAGAACACTCCAGCCGCGGGACGTTCGGCCTAGCCTGCGAGGGCGAAACGTGGCGGCACCTGGGATGCGCGGCGCCGAAAACGTGCATTGCAGCTTGCGCGAGCGGCGACGGCAAGACCAGAGCCCCTCCGCATGGGTCCGCGGAATCGGCACTGGATGCCGGCGCCACCCGCTTGCAGTGCGCGTCCACAACGCTATTCCTGCGTCTCTGCGAGAAGTGGCGGCCACCTGCTGCAGCCAAAGTTCAGAGCCCGCTTGGCGCCCTGTTTGCCAGATCCCACCAATGGCTGACGGCCACCCTGCGCCAACAGTCGGGAGACGGCGCTCATCGACCCGACGATGCTTTGCACCGGTCCATTCGGCGCTCATCGGTCGGATTGGGCCGCTGTATAGGACGGTCAGGTCACGCCCTCCTCGCGTCACCGCTAGTAGCGTGCGTCGGACTGTTTGCGGCTTTGTGCGCTTGTGGCTGGCGCCCAGCATGGGCAATCCACCAACTTTGGGTGCGACGCGCCGTCCGTTATCGAGCTGCAACAACCAGCCGCCGCCGAGGAGGGGTATCTTCGCCTGTTGTTTACCTTTCAGCGGAAAATAGCGTAGCGGGTAGTGTCTGCTTTGGTTAGGTAGCCTCACCAGGATGCCCAGGCTATGCAGCACTTGGCCCTGCGAGTCGAGGGTGACAGCCACACGGGCCCACCGCCTGCGCTCCAAACCTGTCGTGCAGGAGAGATCGACTCCAACGACAACATCGCCCTTGGGACCCTGCCACTGGAGGCTCACCGTCAGTTGCTGCGCAGCCGCCACTCTACATCTGAGGGCCGATACCTTGGCGCGTCCCGCCCGCTGTCCTTCGCTGGATTGGGTCGTTTCAAGATGGACAATCCGCAAAGGGGCGCTGCTCAACGCGTTTTCACTGCGATGCAGGTCCGCCTTTAGGGTTGCCGTCCAGTGACGGAGCCACGATGGGGGCTGCGGAGGCGGGAGGGAGGGCGGGCCACGACGAAGCAACGGCTGCTGTGCCGCCCTCTTGAGCAGGTCGTTACCCGCGCCGGCAAGGTAGTCCGTGATGGCGAGACCTATCGAATCGACAGCAGGTGCTTTCGCGGAGACCGTCACCCGAACGGGCGCGGCCAACGCTCGCGTAGCACTGAGAGCCGCGACAAGGCAGCAGGCGGCGCTGAGCCAGCCTTTGCTCACACCACGCGCCGCCGGCGCACGGCGACTAGGGCCAGGGCCGCCAACAAGAGCGCAAGCCATCCGCTGCCGCGGGACGTCGGTGCAGCTGTGCAGCCGCTAGAGTCGCCACCACCACCCGTCTTTGTCGTGCCGCCACCGTCAGTGCCTTCGCCGTCGAGCTTTACACCCGTACCTCCGCCAATGTCGGAACCGGTGGACCCAGCATCGGCTTCCGTGGAACCCGCGTCCTTTTCTGTCTTCGGCGGGCAGGTCAGCTGCTTTGTCTCACTGCAGACGCCGGCATTGCACTGCGATGTGTCGCCGCAGTAGTTCCATTTGCGTTTGAGACAGCCGCCTTCGTCGACGCAGGTCCAGCTGTGCTTGCCCTGTACGCCACAGCCCGTCTCACCGGCTTTGTCGCATTCTGGCGCGCACTTGCCGCACAAGGAGCTGTCGAGGCAGTCGTATGCCTTGCTGTCCGAGCTCCACCCGCAGCAATTTCCGCAGGTCAATTGCTTTGCCCCGCCGCCGCTTGGGCTGCAGAACTTGAGCGCCTTGCCCTGGCAGTGGCCTTCGTAGCTCAGCGACCCACACGAGGACTTGTTGCCAGCGCTTGGCTGCTGTCCGGCGCATGTCTGGGCTGAGTCGATAACGCAGCTGCCAGCCACAATATCCGCCAACGTCGCACCACTTGGGGCGCAGTCAGCATCATCGGTGCAGTTCTTGTTGGCTCCCTTGCACTTGCCCTTGCAGACATTGCAATCACAGATCCAGGCCGGCCCGAAGCAGTCGGTATCTGCCGAGCACGCTCCTGTCATGCCACCTTCGGAGCAACCGCACGTGCCGCCGAGGCAGTTGCCATCGTCGATAGCCTTGACGAACTTGCCGGTCGGAATCGTACGCGTGATGCAGTGAATCGCTCCGGACCACAAGGCGATGGTGTCAGCGCGCAGGCCGACGTGCTTCATGTCTGGTAACGCCGTTTCCCACTGCTTTTGCACCTGCGCGATGATGGCCACCTTCAGCGGATCGCTTACACAGGAGAGTCCGCTTGCGCATTTGACGATCTCGTCGCATCCCGTGAGAACTGGGCCCTTTGTGCACTTACCAGCGCCGCAGTGCTCACCGCTGGCGCAGTCAGAGTCCTGCTTACACACTGATCCTGCAGGGTTTTGGCAGGATTTCGGCGTGTAGCTGGGGTAGACGTTCACGCCATTGGTGAAGGTCGAGTTGATGAACGTTCGCGGCAAGTTGCCGTACTCATCCTTGAACCGCGTCATCATGCTGAGGCGATGCACCTTGTACTTCTTGCCATTCGCCGCAGTGGTCGACTCGAACAGCGCGGTGTTTTCTTCCATCCGCTTCTGATTGAGCTTGAAGGTCTTCTGGTAGTCAGCTGCCACGGCGCCAGGCATCGGCAGCGTCTCGCTTTTGCCGTCACCGTCGTAGTCGAGGGTGATGTCGTTTTCATACTTACCCATGATGACTTCGTTTTCGCTCGACCACTTGAAGAACATGTCGATGTGACCGGTGCCGTCGTCGCTGATGTCCTGAACGATGAGCGTCTTTTCGCAGGCCATGTAATTCTTGAGCATATTGCGCATCTTCAGCGCCGAAAAACCGGTGTTCTTCAACGCACGGAAGCTGGTCATGCAGGTGCCCTTGCCATCGGTTTGCACGTTGCCGCCCTCGAATCCGAAGGGCATGCGATAGACGGTGGCATCTTTGTAGAACTCGTGTCCGATACGCGTCGGGAGGGCGTCGTCGTACTGCCGATTCGGGTAGTAGACAAAGTCCGTGAACGCGACGTTGCCCGTCTTCTTCTCGATCATCGGGAAGGGGCCATAGTCGATGTGCCAAATCGTCTGCACTGGCAGCGTCACGATCGTAATGAAGGCCTTCTCACTGTCCTTGATGCCGTACTGCGTCACTGCCTTCATGAAGTCGTTGCCGACGTTGGCGTTGTTGACAATGACGTAGGCGCGAACCTTAGGGGTCGAGTGGCGGATAAAGTTGATGGTCTGCTCGGCGAACATCCGACGCACAGCCTTGGAGTTGACCATGCCGTTTGAGTAGCTCGTCCAGACGCCCTGCATCTCCTCCCACTCACCGAACGGGCGAAAACGACCGGGTGTCAGGCCCTGGGTCTGGGCGAACCACTCCTTGTGCTGGGCGCGGTAGTCGTCAGCTGCGTCGCTCTTCGCCGGATTGAGGCGCTCAACCGCTGTCTCAAAAGCCGGTAGAATCACGTTGCTAGCCAACTCTGGTGAACCCGCTTCGATGAACACCCGCTGCGGACTCACAGCTTGCGGCGCCGCTTTGTACGACGTTTGCACAGGTTTTGTGCACGAAAACGCGAGCAACGCGGTGGCGCCACAGATGAAGAGGGAGCGGCGAGCGGAGACAGGGCTCATGGAGCCTCCAGTTTACGGGCGTAGCAGCCACGAGTTGGGCTATACTGCTACACGACCCCGCAGTGATGGGCCAGTACCAATTTCATGCATCTGTGCACGTCCCGTTCGAGCGGGGCCGGGCTTGTCACCTCGCCGGCGCAGCTACTTGAGCGCGCCGCGCATGTACGTGTAGCCAGTCATATTCTCGATGACCTGGATGGCAAGGGCAATCGATGTACCTGCAGGGATCTCTTTCGAGATCGACGACAGATCAATCGCTGGCAGCGGGAAGCTACCTAGTCCGCCACCGAGGCCGTCGACCAACTTCGGTAGCATCACCGTCTTGATCAGCGTCACAAATAGATCCTGCATGTCCTTGGCTTCTTCGTTGATCTTCGTGATTTCCAGCTCCAGAAAGTCGATACCCTTGATCGAAAACCCGAGCTCTGTTTCACCCGTCTTCGGGTTCTTCACCGCTTTGAGTTCCGCGGTCGCCTGCAGCGTGGTGAACAAGTAGATGTCCACGGGCTTGCCCGCCAGATTCAGTTTCGCGTGAACCTGCATGTCACCGACCTGGAGCTTTAGCCCCTTCTTTGTGATGCATGTGTTCAAAATCGGCGGCAACAGGAAGTCGAGGTCGACGTTGAGCTTGCTGACGCCGTACTGGCTGAGGTCGACGCTGCCGAGCGCTGACTCGCCGATCGACATATTGAGCGCACCGGCATGCCAGAGCGAGTAGAGCAACTCGTTGATGAAGTCGTCAGCCAGGCCAATTTCCAATGGGAACTTCAGGCCTGGATTGAACACATCCTTCCCGCCTGGCTCCAGGCATCCCGCCCGGCCGATGGCGCCCTTGGTCTTGTGCTTGACCTTCTTCTCAGAGGTCATGGACGCATCAAGTCCGACAATCACGCCGCCGTTCTGCGCCTTTGTCGGCTTGAAAGTCAGCTGGCCGACATTGGAAGCGAGCTTGATTTTCGTCGGTTTGCCGTCTCCGAAAAACGGTGGAATGTCGATGTCCTGGTTGATGGCGAGCCCCTCAAATGCCTTCGTCAACTCGTTGCCCAGCGTCTGCTGCAAGACACCCTTGAGCACCTGCTCCAGCGTGGCTTCAAGCGCGGGGCCCAGCGCTCCAAGCAGCCAATTGGCGACTGCACCGACAAGGCCGTTGAGCGAGATCTTCATCGACGTGAAGTTCACGTCTACGTTCTTGGTGTCCGCTTTGATTTTGCCTGTCTTGGGGTCGAGCTTCATCAACAGGTCGAAGCTCAACTCGATGGTCTTGGCCGCGAATGTGGCTGACTGATTGAGCGGCGCTGCGGGCAGGGGTTTGATGCCCCACTTGGCCTCGATGGCGAGGTCGGCCGAGAAGTTGTGGATCTTGCCGACGAGGTTGAGCCCGCCGTCGATCACCGTGATGGCGAACTCGGGGTAGCCATTGTTCTTGCCCTTGTCGCCCATCTTTACATTCTTGACGATCGCTTTGCCGTCGAAGAACAGCGCGCCAGTGTTGCTCTTGAGCGGTACCGCGGAGGAGGCCATGAGCTTGTTGAAGTCGAGCGTCCCGATGACCAACTCGGTAATCGTTGCGAAGTCTTTCGGGTTCTTGTGGTCGTGCTTGCCGGAGTCGATGACCTGCTGGCTCATCCACATCCCGATGCCGTCGTTGATGGATGCCAGCTTCGGTTTCTTCGTGTCGAAGGCGTACCACTTGGTCGAGTACAGGTAGGTCTGCACGCCTTCGCTGACGTTGTCCCACTCGTCGGTGGCGGTCCATTTGAGGGTGTTCATCCCCCAGACGGAGGTGCGGTCGATCTCGAAGCTGCCGTCCGAGCCCACCTTGATGGTCTTTCCGCCGAGCGTGAAGCTCTTCAGACCGCTCAGCTCGTCGAGCACCGTGCCTTTGACTTTGATTTGCTTCTTTCCGTTGAGGGACACGCCGCGTTCCGGCGACGAAATCAGCACCAACGGTCCTGTGGAGTCGACTTTGAGCTTCAGCTCCTTTGGTCCAAGTTTGGCGGAGACATCCTTGCCATACTCGTCTTCGGACAGGCTGGCCGTGAACGTGTAGTTGCCGTCGGCCTGCAGCGTGTAGCTCTTGGTGACACCGCTGGCCTGGTTTTCCTTGACGGTCGCCTTCGGGGTGTAGACCGCCGGGGGCTGGATGGGCATCCAGGTCAACTCATTGCCGAACTGGTCCTTGCCCAGCCCAACAAGGACGGCCACGTCACCAGCGGCCCAGACCTTCTTGTCTTTCTTGGTCGACAGTTGCCATTCCACTGGCGCGCCGCCCTTCACGATCAGCTTGGCCTTTTCTTCCTTGAGGTCGCCACCGGCCAGCGCGCAGCCGATCTCGTAGCTGCCAGCCTTGGTCGATGTCACGGTCTGTCCGTTGACCGTCACATCGCTTGGGGCACTTACCGTGAGGCCCTTGGTGCCTTCGATGGCGTTGCCCGCGGCATCTGTCACGGTGCAGGTCACCTTCGAACTGCCACCGGCGACGAAGGTGTCGGGGTCGAGCGTTGCGACCGATTTTGCGGGCGATCCGACGATGACCTCCAGTGATGCGGGGGTGCTGACAGCATCTTTGGCGGTGTCCAATCGGCAGTCGAGCTTGGCCGTGCCAACCTTGCCGCCTTCGGCGTTGGAGCCGTCCATCGAGGCGATATCGTCGTCACTGGATGTGATCGACCATTTGTCACTCGTCACCGCATTTCCGAACGCATCTTCGCCCGAACATGTGATCGTGGATTTTGCGCCCGATGCGATTTTGGTCGGCTCGGCGGTCGCGGTGGTTTTCACCGCGGTGGCTGGCGTGATGGTCAACGGCGCCGGGCTGTCATCCTTCACTTTTCCGTCGTGGATCGTGCAGGCGACCATGTAGCTGCCGGCGCGCTCGGCAATGAGGGTCTTGCCATCGATCTTGGTGCCCTCGGCTGGCGTGATCTCGAACACTGGTTCCGGAATGGCGACGTCGCCGGGCTGACCGACGCACGCAACCGTGATCGTCGTACCGGCCACCGCCTCGCTCGCGCTGAGGGATGTGTTGACCGACGTGAGGGTCTTGAGAACGCCACTCGGTAGCCCGTACGTCTTCTTCGATCCGGCTCCGTTGCCGCCTTCCGTGTCCCCACCGCATGCGGTGAAGAGCAGAGCGAACATTGAGAGTAGAGTGACAGTGGCAAAGCGCTTCATGCAGAGCTCCGAGAGCAAATGTAGGGCCAAATTTCGGCCGGAGGCTAGCAGAACCCCAGGTGGTTCACCACAAACAGTGTCGTCGATGGGGGCTGTTGCCTCCAGAAGATCGGCGTTTGACGGGCTTGTCTGTCGGTCAGACGTCTGGGCCACCAGTGGATTTATCGTCGGCCACAGGCAGGGACGCGTCACGCCAACCGGGCGCAGTTCGCCGCCCCCATGCATCGACCTGCCCAGTCCAGCCGCCAGGAAACTCAATGATGTTCGTTAGTTTGTATGCCGCTATTAGGGCACATGCTTGTTTGCTCCGCGCCCCTGTTCGACATGCCAGCACGAGCACGGTGGTGTGTGGCGTTCGGTCGCGTAGCGCCTTCAGCGTACTGATGAAGTTGTGTTGCAGCACCCGTTTGCCCGCTCGGTCTTCGTATAGCGGCACATGCAAGGCGCCGGGCGGATGACCGGCCGCGAACTCGCTCAGCGTGCGAATATCTACATACAGTGCTACGCCTTGCAGCATGTCGGCCCACAGTTTGGCGGGGTCATTGTAGTTCGTGCGCACGTCAGCTGAGGGTCACCACGGCCATGCAACCAAATACGATCGCATTCCAGAGTCCGTGCAAAATGATCGAGCTCCAGAGCGAGCCAGTCCACTCGAATACCAGCGCAAATGCGACGCCGAGCGTCATGTAGGGCAGAAATGCGGCCGGAGACATGTGAAGGAGCGAGAACACGGCCCCTGAGATCAACGCGCCGCCTAGCACACCCGCGTGCCTCCGCAGTGCGCGGTACAGAAAAGCCCGGAAAATCAGCTCTTCGCCCAACGGCGCCGCGAACGTAACGGCTACGGCCAACGCTCCGAGTTGAAGCGGATCGCCGTCCTTGAGGAGCATGCCAACCACCGGGTGCGGTGCTGCATCCGTGAGCCCAACCATCTCCGCGACCAACACGTTGATCAGGGCGACGAATAGCATGGGTGGTAGCACGGCGCAGTAGGCCCAGAGTGCGGCGGTACTCGCGCGCCAAGGCGAACTGCCACTCGCGGACGGCCGCAGATGGGCCGCATCGAGGGGCAGGGGGGTGCGGCTGAATGAGGAGACGACCCAAGCGGCAAATACAGCGCCTGATAGGGCTTGGAATAGCACTTGAAATCCAGCGGCGCCGCGTCGCCCAGGAATCGCTTCGATCAGCACGCCTGCAAGCAGATACACCATCAGCCAAGCGCCAAACCCTAGGAGCGGGACCAGTCGATCGTTGAGGTAGGGATGGCTGTCGTCGAGCCCTTGGTGGCGGGCCGTCAGCCAGGCTAGGCGCGGGAGCCCATTGCGCCGTGCGGCGGAGGCCCGCATGGAGCCGAACAACCAGATACCAGTGCCGAATAGACCCGCCATGAGCACCGCTTGCAGCAACGTGTACAGCAGCGGTAGCAGATGGCTGTCCGACCACGCCAGCGCGTCATTGGCCCGTCGCGCGCCGTGCTGATTGCCTGCCAACGCGTGTACACGCGCCTGGACGCGATGGGTCACGAACTGTCCCCAGCCGCCCCCAAAATCCTGGCGTCCAACGACGGCGTCGGCTGCCGTCACCCCCATGGCGAGCGGTGACGCCGCCGGTTGCCCACGGGCAGGCGCTGTCGCAGCGAGTGCAGCGCGCATCTGTTCGCTGGGTTCCTTGAGACGTGAGGCGAGACGCACCGCCGTTTCGTTGGCGTCGACCGCGATGGCGTGGGCAATGACGAGTTCCCGCCCCGCGTCGCCGGCGGTCTTCGCGTGCTCAAAGAGTTCGACGACCGCGTCTCTCATTGCCTCGTCGCTTTGGCGCAAGCGGCCCGCTGATGCCGGCGCTTTTCGCAGGGCTGGACCGGCCGCATCGCCGCCAGGTGCCTTATTGGAAGCGCTATCTTCAGGTTTTTTGGCGGTTTCAGGCGCCCCACTGTCCGTATCCGGCTGCGCCAGCGTCGTCGGGACTGCAGGTCGGTTCTTGCGCTTTGGGCGCGTCTCAGCGGTGGCTGCGTCTCCAAGCTGGGTCATCCGCCACATGACGTTGCGCAGGCGCACCTGAAACCCCAAGGACTCCAAGGCGGATTGGGGGGAGGGAGGGCGAGTTCCAAATAGCAGCAGGAAGGGGAGCACCACAGCGAGCGTCCCGACTACCCACCACGTCATCCGATGTCCCGGTAGCGTGAGGCGGTCGTCTTTCACCGAATTCGCTCGCGATCGAGCATGCGCAGCGCGTGCTCGCACGTCTCCGGGGAGACCCGACCGGTCCGCGTTTGCCACTCGGTGCACTTGTCCATTTTCACGCCGCGAGCTGTGCAAAGTCGATCAGCCAACTGCTCGCAGGGAGACTTGCACCCCGCCAGCATCGCCATGACAAAAGCGCAAATCAGCAGCCGAAGCAGCGCTTTACGCTCACACGTCCGGTCATTCTGTGCTGGGTTCCGCTTCATCATGACTCCATGCTGGCTCAGCCACCGCAAAATCACCACCCGGCATCATCCCGTTTTTTCTGTCTGGTGCTTCTGGGCGCACGGGCTAGCGTGCATCGTCGCTGCCATCGGGGACCACCGCCGACAGCGCAAACCAGTCGTGGAGCCCCGAAACCAAGTCGCTGCGTCGCTGCTCGTCAAAGCCAGCCCACTTCGTCATGCGATCTGCGAGTGCGTCGGCCATTGCGCCCAGTCGTTCGCCGACCGTGTAGTACAGCGGCAGGCGACGAACGGTGAGATCAACCAGATCGAGCGGCATCTCCTCCGCCATGACCCAGTCCACTTCGCCCCACCGAATCGGGCTGCCCGAGATCACCTGTTTGTACCCATCAGGCACCGCATCACAGCGATCCAGCACTGCCCAAGCGTCACTGCCGTAGTCGTGAACTAAGTGCTCGGCGAGGCGCGCCTTACACCCACGCTCTTCCGACAGTTGCTCAGCTAGGCGCTGAAGCGGCGCTCGGCCGTCGGGCAACTCCTGGGCTCCATGAAGCGGGAGCGAGTCGGTCACCCCCGGCAACGCTGCGTCTTTGCGGTGATTCGGCAGCAACGCCATCGCTGCTTCGAGCGCTTCCGCTGCCATCAGCCGATAGGTGGTGAGCTTGCCGCCAGCGATCATCACCATGCCCGCCGGATCGGTCCGCAGCACATGCTCTCTCGACGTGTTGTAGGTCTTGCCCTCGTCGTCTCGCGTTCCGATCGCCAGCGGCCGGATGCCCGCCCAAGTGCTGACAATGTCGTCCTGCACCAGCGCACCGCCGCGCGCCTCGAGGTTGTCGTTGGCGCATTGCAGCAAGTAGGTCGCATCCGACACTGTGCACTGGGGTTTGCTGAGGTTGCCGGTAAACGGCGTATCCGTGGTGCCAATGACACTGACCTGCGGCCACGGAAGTGCGAATACCACTCGGCCGTCTCGCGCCGTCATCAGCACCGCCTCGCTGAGCGGCAGACGATTGCGCGGCAGCACGATGTGGACCCCTTTCGAGGGCTTGATGATCGGCCTTGGGCTCTTCTTTCCAAGCCAACGGTTCATCGCGTCGTCGGCGAATGGGCCAGCGGCCAGCACCAACGTCGATGCGGACACCGTGCCACTGCGGTCGCCCCACATATCTTGCACCTTGGCGCCCGTCACCTTGCCCTCGGTGAGGATCGGCGCTTCGAACTTCACCCGCGAAACGCAGACGCCGCCAGCGGTGTGTGCCCCACGGAGATTCGCCACCACAAGCCGTACATCGTTGGTCTGTGCGTCGAAGTAGCGTACGCCGCCGCGCAAGGTGTCCGCTCTGAGCAGGGGTTCGTGTTCCTTCAGTCTCGCGCTGCGCATCGCTCGGTGGCGAATGACCCCAGATCCCGCGGCGAGCGTGTCGTAGATGGTCAGCCCGAGATCCATCATCAGCACGCTGTGCTTGCTGCGCTTGTAGACCGGCACAACGAAGGACTGCGGCTCGGCCAGGTGCGGCGCCAGCTTCATCAGACGTTGGCGCTCACGTACGGCTTCAAAGACGAGTCCGACGTCCCCTTGCTCCAGGTACCGTAGCCCACCATGGATGAGCTTCGACGATCGAGAAGAGGTCCCGCTCGCGAAATCGTCCATTTCAACCAGGGCCACATTGAGTCCGCGCAGGGCCGCATCTCGGGCGACGCCGGCGCCGGTAATCCCGCCTCCGACCACCAGCACGTCGAAGTGCTCGCTGGTGAGGCGATCCCACAGGGCATCACGTTGGTGGACGGAAAACGCCATCTACATCTCTTTCAAAAAAGGGAAGGGAGCCCTCGCATTGAAGGCAAGGTCAGCCTACGGCTCGCTCGGGGAGGCCGCAACTGCTGCGCGGTCCTGGGTGCCGGGGTGGAGCACGCGCTCCAGCGCCGTGGTGAGTTCAAGTCGGTCGACCCAATGGGACAGGTAGTCCACGCGCTCCGACTCGATGATCAGCGTGGGACCGAGATCGTAGCGACCGAACCAATCTTCGTAGGCTGCTTGCAGGCCCTTGAGGTAGTTGAGGTCGATGTTCTGCTCTTCGGTCCGTCCGCGCTTCTTGATTCGGCGCCGCAAGGTCCGCATGGAACAGCGCACGTAGATCAACAAATCGGGCTTGGGAAGGCTGTCGCGGATCGCGCCGTACATACTCATATAGGTCTGAAAGTCACGATCGTTCATCACGCCAGAGCGATTGAGCGTGGTCGCGAAAATCTCGGCGTCTTCGTAGATCGTCCGATCCTGCACGAACACGGTCTCTGGATGATCATCGAGCAGCTGGGCGAGCTCGAGGTGGGCGCGAAATTTCGCCGACAGAAAGTACATTTGGCTGTGAAAGGCGTACCGCTCCATATCCCCGTAAAAGTCGGTCAGATAGGGGTTGGCGTCGTTGGGCTCGTAGAACGGCCGAATCCCGAACTTTGACTCCAGAAAGGAGGTCAGCGTCGACTTGCCCGCGCCAATGTTGCCCGCGATGGCGACGAAGCGTGCTGAGCGCTCACGCCCGGGCTCGGTGCGCAGATCCAGTCCATTGTGGGCAAACTTTGGTGCGCGACCCGACACGGCGGACTCCATGGCCAATTGGAGTCGTGGGCTACCATTGTGACGCCTATTGGCGCAACCCTGACCGGCGGCAAACAGCCCTTCTTTGAGCGCTCACCTGCCGGCCACTCCGGAGAGCGCGCGCGGTGACATCCGACGGTTGCCTTGACCTAACAGTCCCACCGTGCCACGCAGAGGGGGATGTTTTGTCGTCCTCGCCATCTCTTGCTTGTCGTCATCGCAGCGCTCACGTTGTTGGGCGGCTGTCGTGACAACCCGGAAGTCGTATTCGGTCATGCTCGGGATGCGCTGGCGAGCAAGGACAGTGAGGCCTTTCTCGCGCTGGTTGACCCTCCGTCTCGGGCGTTTTTGACCCGATCGCAAGATGTCGTGCGATTGTCTGGGCGCACCTACGAAGTGCTGGGTGCCCAGGGTTTCGCGCCCGATCTGCTCCCGAAGGGCGATCTGGTGGAAGACACCCAGGACGGCGACTACTGCATCATCGCCACCGGAAACCTGTGCATGGTCGAGGTAAAAAAGGGCCGCGACCGTGTACGTGTTCCCATGAGACTCATCCGCGGTAAGTGGCGCATCGCCCTCATCGAGATGGACCCCTTTCTGAGCGCCGTCCTTCCCCGTTAGGACCCCCTGAGGCTTGCGTCGATGAAGAAGTTTCTAATCGTCTTGCTGCTGCTGCTCGTCATTGGCGCTGGCGTGTGGGCTTACTTTCGCTTCTTGCACGTGGAGGATGTCGGTAAGGTCTACTTGCGGGTGACCGCGTCGGCCATGCTTGGCGACGAAGAGGCGTTCTTGGATGGGTTTACTAAGGAGTCTCGGCCGATTATCGGAGCGCTGATGCGTCTGTCGCGCACCCACGATCCGCGTCTCTCGCAAAGCCATCCCTACTACTACTTGGTGACGGAGCAGATCGAAGAGGTCGAGGTTGATGGGGACGAGGCTTGGCTCAAGCTCAAGCGAGCGGGAGATCGTGGCGTCGGCACGGCCTACAGCGTTCGGATGGTCAAGCGTGACCGCCAGTGGAAGGTCGATGCCCTCAGCTTCACAGGTCGCGAGCGCGTGATAGATAAAGCGTACTGATTGCGCTGCTTACCTCGAAGGCAATGATGGCCAGATCGTCAGGAGAGCCCGGATTCTCAGCCGGAAAGTTGTCTCCCATGGAGCGAAGATGAGCGGTCCCGACGAGCGACGCGCCCGCATAGAACTCTGTGAATTGGCCAAGGATATCTGGCAGCGCGGCCTTGGGGCGGCGGGTGACGGCAACCTCTCCGTACGTGTGGGTCACAACCGCATACTCACCACGCCGAGTGCCTGCCACAAAGGGCGCCTACAGCCGAGTGATATCGTGGCGGTCGACCTGAGCGGTGCCCCCTTGGGGAGCGGGCGGCCGTCCAGCGAAATCACACTGCACACCGCGGCTTATCGGGCGCGCGACGATATCGGCGCAGTGATTCACGCCCATCCGCCCATGGCGACCGCCTACCAACTGGCTGGCGGGCAGCTGTCGGACGTCTTTGTCTCAGAGGTCATCTTCGCTTTTGGCCAGGTCGCGACCGCTCCCTACACCACCCCGACAACTGCAGACGTGGCGGCGACCCTCGGCCCCTACCTGTCCTGCTACGACGTCATCATGATGCCGCGGCATGGTTCAGTGACGCTCGGAAAGGACCTCATGCAGGCATTCTTGCGGTTGGACGCCCTCGAGCATAGCGCACGGGTCAACGCCACTGCACAGCTGCTTGCGCCTCGCTTCGGTCAATCGCTGGCGCCGGTTCCTGCGGCCGAGCTTCAGCGCTTGTACACGGCAGCCGGAATGCCCGACGGGGCGCCGCCAACGGGCGCGAGTTGTCCGCCTATGGAGGGCGCCCGTCCCACCAGCCTTGCGCAGCAGGATGAGCGGCTCGTCGCGGCGGTACTCCACGCACTCAAGGGAACGGTGTGACACCGGGCTCCACCAGACTGCTGCTGGCACCGCAATGGGGCCGCGTTGCCTTTGCCGAGGGCGCCGAGCCATCGAGCGCCGCGATCCTCACGACGATCAACGGCGTGGACGGCGCAGATCTGGAGGGCGCGAGCGGACTGATGGGCCGGTGGCTCTCGGTCGAAGAGTCTGTCATCGCCACGCTGGTGTCGGGTGGCCCAAACGGCGACTCGCTTGAGCTTCGCCATCAAGCGCTCTCGGGTTCAACTCTGGAAGAGGTGATCGGTGCCCACGGCCCAGCTACTGAGCTGCAGGTCGTCGCGTTGTTCGCCGCCGTGCTTGCCGCGCTGCGGCGGTGCCACGACCGCCGACTGGTGTGGGGAGCCATCCATCCAGGCGGTCTCCTTGTGTGCCCGCCCGGCCTCGAAGATGTGCCAGCACTACGGGTTCCCATGGCTGGGCTAGCGCTCATGGTGGCGGCTGCGCGTGGTTCCCTGGGTTCATCTGGGGGGGAAGGCGCAAGGTTCGCTCTCGGGCCTGCGCACGGCGTCGCGCCGGAGGTCGGGGCCGGTCGCCTGCCGTCGGCATCCAGCGACGTCTGGGCAGTGGCGGCGTCGATGAGCTTTGCGCTGCTGGGTACGCCGATATTTTCAGGTGAGACCGATGCCCTGGTCCGTCACCATCAACAGCAGGGTGTGCCCCCGGAAGCCGCTGACCGCCTACAACAACTCGCTCCGCAGCTCGCACCAGGACTGCTGCAAGCGCTCTCGCCCACACCATTGCTGCGTGCCGGCGCGCTGCTGTCGCTACAGTCCGCTTGCGCTGAGATCCTTGGTCCAGAGGTGCCGATGCCATGGCAGCTTGGCAGCCCTCTGATTTCGCTGGCGGCCTACGCTGGAGCGACGCCTTTTGCGCAGCGCTATTCGGTCCGCCCCCCCTTGGCTGTTGCTGTGACGGCAGACCACTTCGATCACGCTGACGTCGACCGCGCACGCCTCGGGGCGGCGCTGCGTCAGCTCGATGTTCGCCGGACGCTCTCGCAAAAAAGCCAAGCCAAAAAAGAGCGAACGGGCCTGAAAGTCACGGTGATTGTGCTCACTGCGCTCATCGCGGCGGCGATCGTCTGGTTTGGAACGCGATCGCGACCCGGCGTACGGACCACCCTCAGCCCCAGCTCTCGGATGCTCCAGCGGAAGAGGCCGCCACCACCCAAGCCGGTGCGTTCCTTGCCTCTTTTTCGCAAAGGTGATGGCCCGAGTGAGCAGTAGGCGCTCCGGCCCCTGCGGTGACAGATAGGTGTCGATCTGACCACACTCCCGGATCGATGGCAGATCTTCATTGCACGGCTCGTGCGATCTATGTCAGTTGGGGCATGGCTCCCGCCCACCTGATTTGAGGCTCGATCTTGAAGACGATGAACGCCAACCAACAGCTCGATCCGCGGCTCCAGCTTGTCTGGAGTCTGATCAAGGTTATTGTGCTGCTCTACGTATTCTTGGTCGGCGTTCAATGTCTGTCATCGGGCATCAAAGGGCTCGGCAAAGGGACGATGGACGCGTACATGAGCGCGGACATGAACCCCATCGTCGGGCTCATCGTCGGTATCTTAGCCACCACGCTTGTCCAAAGTTCCTCGGTGACCACCAGCCTGATCGTTGGACTCGTCGCCTCAGGTCAACTCGCGGTGGCTGCGGCCGTTCCCATGGTGATGGGCGCCAACATCGGCACGACCGTCACAAACACCATTGCAAGTCTGGCTCATTCTGCCCGCGGCGAGGAGTTTCGGCGCGCTTTCGCCGCGGCGACCTGTCACGATTTTTTCAACTATTTGGCCGTGATTACGCTCTTGCCGCTCGAATTGTTAGGGCGAGCATTCATGGGGCAAGGCCCCCTGGAGATGGCCAGTGGGGCCTTGGCGCGGAACCTCGTCGGCATCGGCGGCACGACCTACAAGAGTCCGGTCAAAGCGCTGTTCAAGATGGGCGTGAAGGTCATCAAGAGCGGGCTCGATTGGCTCGATGGACCGGTCGCATCGATCGCTTTGGCGGTGATCGGCGGCGTTCTGATCTTTGTTGCGCTCGGTCTCATCGTACGCGTGATGCGCAGCCTGATGATGACCCGGGTCGAGCGCTTCGTGAACCGTTTCTTGGGCTCTGGCGGGTTGATCGCGATGCTCGTCGGCGTCGCCGTGACCGCAGCCGTACAATCGAGTTCGATCACCACATCCATCATGGTGCCGCTCGCAGGCGCTGGCGTCGTCACGTTGCGGCAGGTCTATCCGATCACGCTCGGAGCGAACATCGGCACCACGCTGACAGCGCTGCTTGCCGCAATGGCGGTGTCGGGGGCGCAAGCTGGGGCAGCGGTTCAAGTGGGCTTGGTTCACTTGCTGTTTAACCTGCTCGGTATCGCGATTTGGTACGCACCTGAGGCGGGACGCCGCGTGCCGCTGATGGCAGCGGAACGGCTCGCGAATGTGGCTGCCAAGTCTAAGAAAGTCGCCGTCACGTACGTCGTCGGCATGTTCTACGGCTTGCCGGCGGTGCTGTTTCTCTTGAGCCAAGCCCTGGGCTAACCGCATGATGATGCCGGGCGCAGTGAGCCCAGATCGAAAGGAGAGCGCTATATGTGGATGGAACTGATCGACATCTTTCGCGGTGGTGACGAGCTGCAAGCTGCGGGTGACGACCTATTTGAGATGTTGGCCATCGTGCGCAATATGGCGTCCAAGGTTCGCCCACACGTCTTTGATCACTCGATCAGCATGGACGATCGTGCGCGGGTCTACGAGCTAGACATTCAGGTCAATAAGCTACAGCGGCGGGTCCGAAAGCGGGTCGTGGCGCACCTGTCGCTTAATCCGACGCGCGTGCCCTATTGTCTGCTGCTGATGACCCTGGTGAAGGACGCTGAGCGGGTCGGTGACTACATTAAGAACGTGACCGAGGTCGCCGAGCTAGGTGGTGGGCCGGTGCCAGAGGGCGAGCTACGTGAGGAGCTTGAGCAACTCATCGACATCGCCTCGGAGCTGTTGACAGAAGTGGAGGGCATCATTCGTGCCCAGGATCGTGAACGCGCCACTGAGCTCCTGCAACGCGGCCGTGCCGCCGGTAAGCGCTGCGATCGCCTGCTCGTGAGCTTGTCTCACAGCACCTACTCGGCCGGTGAGGTGACGTCCATGGTGCTGCTGACGCGTTTTTACAAGCGCCTCGGCGCTCACCTCGTCAACATCCTGTCGTCGGTGGTGATGCCGCTGCACAAGGTCGATTTCTACGACGAAGCCGAGCTCGAGCCGTAGGGCACGCGCAGTTTCCGTTTGGATGCAGGACGGCGCGTAACCTCGTCTGCCTGACCGCTCGTCGCCCCTTCACGAAGACGCGCGAGCGCAGCTAGCCCAGACTCCGCAAATAGTCGATAAATTCAGCGCAAAAGCACAAAAGGAGCCTGCTTTGCAGCAGGCTCCTTTCGGTTCGTCGACATGGCGGGCTGTCGACGTGGTGGAGATGAAGGGAATCGAACCCTTGACCTCTTGAATGCCATTCAAGCGCTCTCCCAACTGAGCTACACCCCCATCAATGTCATGGCACGTATGCCAAAGCAGAAGCGCGCAGCTTCTGTGCTTGCCATAGCAAGCGGGCGGCTATGTAACGCGGTCCGGCGAATGTGGCAAGCCCCCGACACATCTTTTTCTGCGCTGGGGCGAATTCTCTCAACTCGACACGGACCGCAAGCAAAGTCGCCGTCGAAATCGTTGACCCGCGCCGCAAGATTCCCGTACTCTCTTGCCCCCTTTATAAATCCAGGCCCTGCTAGGGCTGTGAAGAGGTCGAGAAATGACCGACTCCATGACCACCGAACAGAGCCACGCGCCCACCGAGCGGCGATCGGCGCAGCGTGTTTCGGTGGAGATGTTTGTCCGTGAACGCGACGGCGATCGGATGTGGGTGCACCCTGCGACCAATCTATCCGCCAGCGGTCTGTTCCTTGAGAGCCACTCCTACTCGCAGCGCAGTTCGCTCGATCGCGAGTACATGGAGTTGGAGTTCGACTTGCCCGACATGGAGACGCCCATCGCTGTCCGCGGTGAGGTTGTGGCGATGCGCCGGGTCAACGGCTACGCCCACGGCTTGGCGGTGGTCTTCATCGACCTGTCGACCGACCACTACGATGCCATCGCGACCTTTGTTGACGGCAAGCTCGCCGCAGGTGGAACGGAAGGACCTTGGAACGAGGCCGCGCCGACACCTGCCTAGTCTCTGTGTGCGGTTGGCCCCTCCGCGTGGTTGACCAACCTCTGGGTTGCGCGCCGCTGCAGTTGGCCTCTCAGTGTCTCGTTCAGCCGTCACAGTTTTGAATCGCTCCCCTCTCGCCTTGCCTCCGCTCCGCTCGGAGTGATACAGCCCTGCCGGCTGCGCACTTGCGCCGGCCACGCGCGTCTCCAAGGAGGACCCATGAGCAAATCTGTTATCGGCGTCATCGGTGGCAGCGGTCTGTACCAGATCGACGGCGTAGACGTGGTCGGAGAGCATGTCGTTCATACCCCTTTCGGCATGCCATCGGACGCGCTCATCGAAGCGAAAATCGCTGACACCACGCTGTTTTTCTTGCCTCGCCACGGCCGGGGGCACCGCTACAACCCCTCCGAGATCAACTACCGCGCAAACATCTGGGCCTTGCGCAAGGTGGGCTGCACTGACGTCCTGTCTGTCTCCGCTGTCGGGTCCATGCAGCCGTCGATCGCTCCGGGCCACATGGTTCTGCCGACGCAATTCATCGACAGAACGGTGGGACGCGCGCGCACCTTCTTCGAGGACGGCATCGTCGCTCACGTCGGTTTTGGCGATCCCATCAGCGAACGGGTACGGTCCGCAGCACTCGCCGCCTGCAACAAGGTCGGCGTGACCGTGCATTCAGGCGGTACGTACGTCTGCATCGAGGGGCCGCAGTTTTCCACGCGCGCCGAGTCGACGCTCTTTCGCTCGTGGCCTGACGTGAAAGTCATCGGTATGACGAACATGCCCGAGGCGCGCTTGGCCCGTGAAGCCGAAATGGCCTATGCCACCATCGCGCTCGTGACCGACTTCGACTGTTGGCACGAAGAGGAAGAAGACGTCACCGTCGAGAGTGTCGTCGCGACCATGCGAAAGAACGTGGCGGCCGCAAAACAGGTGATTGTCGAGCTGGCCAAAGCGCCGCCGTCTGCACCGTGCGCCAGTCACAACGCCCTTGCACACGCAGTCATGACCGCTCCGGATGCGATCAGCGCCGAGGCGCGTCGCCGTGTTGCGCTGCTCATGGACAAACATTGGTGATGGGCAGTCGCCTGTAACTGTTGAGAAACTGTATTTTTAGAGAGAGGTTCCGATGAAGGTTGTCGTGGTCGGGTCGATGGCTTATGACTCCGTAGAGACCTGGGCAGGCAAGCGCGAACGTGCGCTCGGAGGCTCGGCTACCTATTTCTCCCTCGCATCATCGCTGTTTGCGCAGACAGACGTCGTCGCTGTTGTGGGCGAGGACTTCGCAAGCACCGACTTGGCGCGTCTGGGTGACAAAGGCGTCGGTCTTGGCGGCGTGCAGCAGGTCGCCGGTGAGACATTCAAGTGGGGCGGACGTTATTCGCGCTACTTCGAGACCCGCGAGACCCTGTTCACCGAATTGAACGTATTTTCGTCGTTTGAGCCCGATATTCCAAGCGATATGCGCGATGCGGACGTCCTGTTCCTCGCCAATATCCACCCCCGGCTCCAGCTGAACGTGCTCGATCAGATGACGTCGCCGAAATTCGTCGCCCTCGACACAATGAACTTTTGGATCAGCGGTGAGCGCAAGCACCTCGATGCTGTCATTTCGAAGGTTGATCTGCTGCTACTCAACGACGAAGAGGCGTTTGCCCTCAGTGATTCGGGCAACATGCTGCAGGCCGCCGAGGCGATCATGGCGATGGGCCCGCAGGCCGTCGTTATCAAACGTGGCGAGCATGGTGCTTGGCTATTCACCAAAGATCATACTGGCCTGGTTCCCGCGGTTCCGCTGCACGAGGTCATCGATCCGACCGGTGCTGGCGATACCTTCGCTGGCGGCTTCATCGGTTACTTGGCGCGTGCAGGTGAGTTCGGGCTCGAGAGCCTCAAGCAGGCGATGGTCGCCGGTACCTTGGCAGCGTCCTACTGCGTCCAAGATTTCAGCATCGATCGCCTTGAAGATGTCAGTCTGCAGGACCTAGCGGATCGTCACGGCAAGCTCCGCGGCATCGTCGCTGACCTAGACGCGAAGTTCGTCAACTAGTCCGCCGCTTCCTGGGCACCGCTCGCCACAGCACTCGAGGAGCCTGTCATGGCCACTTCATCGACGCCCCCTATCTGGCTACGCGCGATCTCTGACCCTCGTGTGTCGAAGGTCATGCATCGCCTGGTCACGACTCAGCCACCAGCGCCCGTACTTGAGGGGGCGATTCGTACATTTTCTCGCTTGTACGGTGTCAACTTGGAAGAGTCAGCAAAGGACGTCTCCGAGTTCGACTCTTTCCAGGCGTTTTTTACGCGCAAGCTCAAAGAAGGTGAGCGCACAATCGAGGACAACTCGGCCTATGTGCCATCTCCTGCCGACGGAAAGCTGTCAGCGTTTGGCGAGCTGGGCGAAGGTACGCTCGTGCAGGCGAAGGGCGTCGAGTACAGCCTGGACGCCTTGGTTGGCGACAGCAGCGACGCGGATGCCTATCGTCACGGCAGCTACGCAGTCGTCTATCTCGCGCCGTACAATTACCACCGAGTCCACTGCGCTTGGCAGGGCAAGCTGACCTCGTGGCGCTATCTCCCGGGCGCTCTCTACCCCGTCAATGAGATGGGATTACGCCATGTTCCCGGGCTTTTTGCGCGAAATGAGCGGCTGATTGGCCACTTCGACACCGAGTTCGGTCGCGCTGCGATGATCATGGTTGGCGCAACGTTCGTGGGCCATATGTCCGTCGTATTTAGCGACCTGAAGACCAACGCAGGTACCCCGGCGAGCGGTCGTGTGCTTCCCGGCGCCCCGGTTCCTTTTGAGCGCGGTCAGGAGTTTGGCATCTTTGAGATGGGCTCCACCGTGGTCATGCTCTTTGAGCGCTCCGACCTGACACCCGCCATGCCGCTCGGAACGCCGATTCGCATGGGCCAGGCCGCTCTCAAGGTGGCGCAGTAGTCATGGTTGCGCCCTGGGCTAAGCTGCCGCTCGCCGTCCTCGATACCGAGACGACGGGGCTGACGGCAGAGCAGGGCGACAGGGTCATCGAGCTCGGCGTCGTGCTCTTTGATGACGGCGAAGTGACGGAGCGTTGGGGCGTTCTCATCGACCCCGAGCGGGACTTGCCCAAAGATGCCACTCGCGTCACGGGAATTACGCCGGACGATCTGGCTGGTCAGCCCAAGTTCGCCGCGGTCGCTGAGGACTTCATCAGTCGCCTCGAAGGTCGCCTGCTGGTCGCCTACAACGCCGCTTTCGACCGTCGTTTCATCATCCACGAGCTCGCCCGCTGCAATCGCTCGCTGCCAGACGGCGCGACTTGGCTCGATCCCTTGGTCTTCGCCAAGGAATTGCAGAAAGGCCAGGGCAACATGAAGCTGGGCACCGTCGCTAAGCGTCTCGGCGTTCCGCTTGAGGAGGCGCACCGGGCCACGGCTGACGCTGAAGCCGCCGGGCACGTCTTGATCGCCCTGTCGGACCAACTCCCAGCCGAACTTGAGCAGCTATTGGATTTGCAGGAGCAGTGGGAGGCCGCACAGGCTGCACAGCGCGCTGTCTGGAAGAACCGGCGCAAGGGCGGACAGGTGGCGATCGCCGCTAGCGCTGGTCCCAAAGACGAACTTGGTCCAGGGTTTCCACACGGCGACGAACTCGATCCGATTCGCTACATGTTTCTGCGAGGCACGGGGCGCGTATAACGCGTCGCTTGCGTTCCGTGTGCGGTAGGAGGACAACAGCCCCATGATGCGCTTGTCCCAACTGATGCTGCCCGATATCGAACAGGCCTTCAGCGCTGATCCGACCTCCGTTGGTGAGTTGTTCGAAGATCTCCACGCTGAAGATGTCGCTGATATTGTGGAGCGGGCGCCGGCCGAACTTGCGCCCAACCTGCTCGCCTCGCTCGAGCCTGGCCGCGCCGCCGATGTGCTGGAGTGTATCGAGCCCCATCGCCAAGTCGATCTCGTTCAGCGTCTCGGGGTCAGCCGTGCGGTGAAGATCATCGACGAGATGGCGTCCGATGACCGCGCGGATTTCGTCGCCGAACTTCCCCACGATTTTGCCGAAGCGCTCCTTGCCGCAATGGATCCTGTCGAGGAGGCCGACGTCCGCTCCTTGGTACGTTGGCCCGAAGATACTGTCGGTTCCGTCATGTCTACGGACAGTCTGACGGTGCCGGTGGAGATGAGTGTCGGCGAGGTCATCGAGCGCGTGCGCACGGTCGGGCAGGAAGCAGAGACCGTCTATTACGTGTACGTCGTGGCGGGCAGTGACAAGCTCGTTGGGGTCGTGTCTCTGCGCGACCTCATTCTCTGCAATCCCCGTGAAGCTGTCGCTTCGATCATGGCCGAAGATGTGAAGAGTATTGGGCCTGAGGCGGATCAGGAAGAGGCGGCGACGCTGATTCAGCATTACGATCTCATCGCGCTGCCGGTGGTCGATGATGCCTATCGCCTGCTAGGTCTGGTGACGATCGACGACGTCGTGGACGTGATCGAGGAAGAGGCGACCGAGGATATGCACCTCATGGCCGCGGTCCAGCCTCTGGATGATTCGTACTTTGGCACCGGATTTTGGACGTTCGTTACGAAACGGGCGCCGTGGCTCATCGCCTTGTTCGTCGGCGGTCAGTTCACGGCCAACGCCATGACTTGGTACGATGACGTCACGCGGCACACGGCAGCCCTCATCCTCTTTCTGCCCTTGGTGATCTCCTCAGGCGGCAACTCAGGCTCTCAGTCCGCGGCGATTATCATCCGTGCGTTAGCTGTCGGGGAAGTCGACCTCAGCCATGCCGCCAAGGTGCTCTTTCGCGAGATCGCGGTCGGTCTGGTTCTCGGAATCTTGCTAGCGATAATCGGGCTAATCCGCGTATTTCTCGGCGCAGATGACCTCAACCTGGCTTTGACGCTCGGGGTGACGCTCATCGCCGTGGTCACGCTGGGAACTGTATTGGGCGCGATGCTACCCATCTTGCTCGAGCGCCTTGGGCTCGATCCCGCTGTGTCCTCCACCCCGTTCATCGCGAGCCTGGTGGACCTGCTTGGGATCGTGACCTATTTCAGTTTGGCACGTCTCCTCCTCATGTGATCGCGCCACTCAGCACGCGTCTTTCGGAGCCCGTCATGTCCGCACCTCACGCTGAAATCGAACTCAAATTGGTGCTGGCTGACGACCTGTCCTACGGCCTGCTGCGCTCGTGGCTGGATGCGCACGCGACGGCCTTTGAAGCCGTTCAAGACAACCGTTACCTCGACACAGCGGATCGCGCGCTTGCTCGTCGCCGGATGATGCTCCGTGTTCGCCTGACACCAGCAAAGGTCGTGTGTACAGCAAAGGCCGGGGCCCACATGGTCGACGGACTCATGCAGGTCAGCGAATGGCAGCGCCCCATGGATGACGCACTCGCACAAACGTGGCGCCGCGGTCGCAGTAGCTGTGAACTGAGCGAGCTTCCCATCGCAAGGAGTCTCGTTGACGGCCCGCTCAGAGATCTATCTGGCGCGATGAGCCGCACCTTTCATGTGCTTGGCGCCATGCAAACCACGCGACGTGCCTACGAGGTCGCCTGCGAAGATCTGGGCCTACCACCCGGCCCCAAGGTGATCTTGGAGCTCGATCACACGCTCTTTCCAGCTGGTGCGGAGCGCTACGAACTAGAGATCGAGCACCCAGATGCGGCCCAAATTCGCAGCGCCGCCACAGCGCTACTCGACAGCTTGGGTGTGCAATGGCATCCCGCAGAACGCTCGAAGTATCAACAGTTTCTTGAGGTATTGGCCAGCGGTGAGTCAATCGCGGTTGACGACCAGCCCGACGGGTTCTAGCCCGGACTTCTCACAAGTCGGGAACGCCTGGACGTCTAGATACGAGCCAGGCGGGTTTTTCGTGGCGAAGTGGTCCTACCGAGCTGTCGAGACGCGAAGGAACCGTAGGGCGACGCACATCGGCGTTCAGGCCGACTGGCGGCCCGAAGTGCGGGCTAGGCGTCGGCGCAGCGACGCGATCGGAATCTTGAGTCGCCGGACGGAGAGGTGATTAGTCGGCACGGCTCGGCTTCGGCGGCATGAAGAACGCGACGCCAAAGTTCAAAATCGTGTTGAACCGACTCCGATAGCCCTCTTCACGGCTATCCCGGTTGACTGAGAGCGCTCGGGTGGTCGAAATTGCCTGCAGATCGGTGGTGATGGCGATCACGTCAGAGAGAAAGACGCGAATACCTCCAGCCGCACCCAGCGAAAAGCCCGTGCCTGTCTGGAGTTGGTCGCCGGTGCTGCCGACGCCGACCATCCCTGCGAGCAGGTCGAAGTGCACATCAAATTGGATGGGCAGCCGCGAAAATGCGAGCATCTTGCCAACGAGTGGCGACACCGACACATGGCCCAACGCGATCAAGCGGATGCTCGAAGCCTCCATCGCAAAGGTCTCATTGTTCGCGGTCACTTTGCGATCGACTTCACCGTAGGTCTGCGTTTCAATCGGGATGCCGCCCTGAATCCGCCCGCCGAAAGAGAGCCAGTCGAACATGTGATAGTCGTAGCGAGCACCCGGCAAGATGTTGCGGATGAACGGGTCGCCGAGGGTCATCCCAACCAGCCCGGTCACCTCGTGGCGAGCGGAGCGATACTGAAGGTTCCGGCGGACAACTGGGCTTCCATCGAGAACATCGTCGAGCGCGAACGCAGTCGACGGCACAAAGCCGCCGATCACGCAGCATAGGGACAGGATGACGGCTGTGGTGAGTTTACAGTTCATCGCTGGTACTTGTACTGGAAGGTGGGCGGAATCCAGAGACCGATTTTGATGCCACCAAACCAGTGCTGCATCAGGCGATCTCCTGCCTGGAACTTCTCAACGAACATGATGTCTCGGACTTCAAGCGACACCGTCAGCGCGCGCCACGTGTGCACACGCAAACCAGCGCCAATCTGCCAGCTGGGCTTCATTGCGCCGTCGCCAATGGTCGTACGAACCGCGCCAGCCGCTGCGATCAAGTACGCGTCCATCTGCACCACGGCCATGCCGAAGCTGTTGAACTTTCCGAAAATCGGGCTGAACTGAAGCTCGCCGAACCCCGAGGCTTGGAGCTTCGAGCGTTCTGGAAAAAGTCCAAAATGGCTCTGGATGTTGTTGAAGGCTTCACCCTGACTGGCCAAACTATAGCTACCCGAAAGACCGACAGCCCAACTCTGGTTGATGTGGACCATCAAACCGGCGTCGAGGTTGTACGTGTCCATGAGCGCGTCACCGATTGCGACCGATCCGCCCATCGTCAGCTCCGCTCGACGGGCCTTGACTAGGTACCGCTGTTGGAACACGCGAACTGACTTGCGCAACTCGGCTTCCCCTTTGCGGGCGAGTTCCTGCGTCAGCTTGCGGCGACGAAGGGCGCGGCGTGCGCGCGGCGACAGATTGGACGTGTCCGTCTCTTTGACCGAAGGCGCCTTGGCGCTGGCGCTCACGGGCGACAGGCAGACGAGCGTCAGCGAGACGAGAACTGAACTTACAAAGACGTGGCGAATGAATGCGTGCATCAGTGGGCCGGAGTTTGGTCGACAGGTGTGCGGTTTGCAAGTGGGGGCGGCATGCGCGACTCCGCTTGGCGCGGCAACGGTCAGAAGTGTTCGGATTTCATCTACTTTGCCACCGGCGGTAAGGTCGGTGCGTACGGGTCTTTACTCTCGCTACTCGAAGAAGACGGCGGCTTTTGCACCCCCCGCTTGTCGCGATCGCGCTTTGCTGCCGCCTGGGCCTTGGCACGGGCCAGCGCTTGTCGCTTCTTCCGTTCGCGGGCCTCTTTGGCGGTTTGGGCCGCTAGTTTGGCTGCGCGTTGTTTTGCCTTGGCGATCTGTTGCACGTCGGTCACCCCGTCGCGATAGTCCTCGATAGTCTCTCCGCCTTTCGCGCGCAGAGCCATCTGGCAACTCAGTCGACCGACCGTGTAGCCCGCGTCCTTTTTCGCCCAGCAGACCTGATTGAGGTAGGGCAGCGCGGCCTTCGGCTTGCCGGTCAGCCGCATCAACTCACCGATGAGGTATTGCCACTCAAGACGCGTGCGCTTGTCACTCGGTGGATCGTTTTGGTGGGCCAGTTTGAGCAGCGCGAGCGCCCGCTGTCGAGCCTTTTGGATGCGTGTCTCCAGCTTGGCATCCATCCCCCCATACGGCCTGCGTCGCTTGAGCACGTAACTGTAAAACAGCGCTGCGCCGATCTGTTCTTGAAGACTCGCCCGGCGCACATGCAAGAGATTCATGTGGTGTTGATAGGCAAACACTGGATCTTGGGCCGCCCGCTTGGCTGTTTTCGCCAAGTAGCGCCGTGCATAGCGCTGGGCCGCCCCTGACACGGGTGATTCGAAATCTTGGCTCCAGGCCGCATGACCGCACTTGGAGCAGGCAACCACGAGGTTCGTGTACGCGCGGGTTGGCACCTCAAGGTCTGAGTACCGCCGCGGTGAGGGCTTGCCGTCGTGGCCGATTGCCTGCGCCTGTGTGCCGCACAATGGGCAGCGATAGATCTTCGCTCGTGCAGTCGTCGTCGGCGTGGATGGTGGGGCCGCAGTGGCCTGCGATGTCGTCATCAGCAGGAGCGCAGCGAGGCTCATCCACGAACCCAGTCGCGACCTCACGATCAGCGAAAAACGCCGTTGATATCTTGAATTTGAAAGCTTTTCATCCGAGACGCGTTGTCTTTTGTGCGTGTTCATCGGACCGCCTGCTGCTGCTGTTGGGACCCCGGGAGCCGAGTCGCGAAGGAGGAACCCAACTGGGCGAATCGCATGTCGCTTTGGGGATCGTACGCCAAATGTATCCGCAACGCTTCTGTGGGCAACCAATCCTCAGCGATCTCTGGCCACTCGATCACACAGATGCAATCGGAGGCGCCGATGAGCTCCCCAAGCCCTGAGGACTGGACTTCGTCAGCGGTCTTGAGTCGATACAAGTCGGCGTGCACAAGATCCAACTCACCAATCTCGGTCACATTTACGAGCGAGAATGTCGGGCTGCGGATGGCGCCGTCCTCCACGCCCCAATGGCGACCGATGGCTTGCACAAGCGTCGTCTTGCCCGCCCCCAAGTCGCCCTGCAGCGTGAGCACATCGCCGCCGCGCAGGATGGTCGCAAGCTTCGCTCCCAGCGCATCGGTCTGGGCGAGCCCCGCCAACGCGACGGTCTGGTGAACTGCACCTGTCTGACCCGCGAAATGACTTGGCATCGGCTGTTCGTCCACTTGGTGCGGCCTGTTCACTTGAATTGGACGACGTCGATTTCGTACATACGTTTGCCGATTGGTGTGCGGACGGTGACCTCGTCGCCCTCAAGCTTACCGATCAATGCCTTGCCGATGGGCGACTTGTAGCTGATGAGGCCGTTGTCCAAATCACTCTCAAACTCGCCAACGATCTGATAGGTGACCGTCGGTCCATCCTCGTTGTCCAGGTCGATGAGGGTCACCGTAGCGCCGAAGACGACACGATCGCCGCTTAGGTGGGCCGGGTTGATGACCTCAGCCCCAGCGATCAAGGACTCTGCGGCCTTGATGCGGCCGTCGATGTGGCCTTGACGCTCTTTGGCCGCGTGATACTCGGCGTTTTCCTTGAGATCGCCGTGTGCGCGCGCCTCTTCGATGTCCCGAACATTCTGCGGGCGCAACGTATGGAGCAGCAGCTCGAGTTCGGCGTGGGCTTTCTGGAGACCCTGCGGGGTCATCGGAAACGTGGACATGGCTTTCTCTCTACTACTAGACGTGAAGTGGCCGGCGGCAAAGGCTCGAATCGCCGGGCAGGTGCGGTGGGGCTAACCCTTCCGCTGGAGTTGAAAATCGGAGTCGAGATGGTACGACGGTCCCAAGACTGGTGCGAGTTGCGCCGCCCATTTCTTGAACTTGAGCCCTTTGTCGACCGCCAATTCAGACGCGAGCGCTTTGACGCGCTGGCTCTCGTCGGCATCTAGCAGACGATCAACAAACAGGGTCGCGACCTCTTCCCCTGGGTAGCTGGCCAGGCCATCGAGGGCGTAAAAACGAATCTCGTCTGAGCGGCTCTTCAGCAGACCCGTCAACGCCTCCCGAACACGCTCGTGCTGGAAGTCACGCAGATTGGAGACGATTTCGCGTAGTCGATCGAGCCCTTCATGGTAGCCAGGATCGCAATCGTCCATGGCCTGCAGCAACGTATCTACCGCTACTTCATCACCTGCGATTTCACGCAGCGCGCGAAGTGGAAAGTACACCGCGTTATTGGCCTGAATAAACGTCTTGAGTGGCTCCACCGCGACAGGGCCCATCCGCGACAAAAGTTCGTAGCAGTAGGTCTTCTCTTCCTCGTCAACCGTCGGGCCATCGACCCGAATCGTGAATCGCGCAAGCAGCGCGGTGACAGACGCGGCCGTGCCCATCTGGTTGAGTTCGTCCATGGCACCGTAGCGCTCCTGGGTCTGGCGGTACTTGTCCACCAAACGCGAGCGGTGCTTGTCGATGGTCTTTTCTGGGCTGCTGCCCCCACCGAAAAAATCGAACAGACCCATGTCGCTCTCCTGAAGGCGTCGTTGCCTGCGAGTGATCAGGGGCGAGCCCTGAGTGCGCGGTTGCCTGCGTTTAACTAAGTCGTCAAATCGCGTACCGCAATGCCAGCACCGCATACGGCGGGATCGGCACGCCGAAACCGGCGAGTTGCGACAGCGGCGCGGTTTGGCGGCGACAAGCTAGCAGAGGTCACCGCAGTGGCCAACTAGATCTTCTCCGGAATGTCGCGTTACGCCAATGGACTGGACGACAATCATGGCCGCTGCATGCTGTACGCTGCGAGCCAGCGCGTTTCCCTGTGTATCGGCTACCGGACAACCCAAGGGGCTTTGTGCCATTTGTCAGCTCACCACTTTGCACGCGCCCGCCTGACCGCCGCCAACGCGGTCTGCACCGTCGCGCCGTCGTATTGGGCACGCTAGGTGTCACGTTCTTCCTAGGCTGTGGTAGCGCCCAGACAAGTCGAAACCGCCCCGACCGGCCCATAAAATCAGCCTCAAAGGCGCGAGCTAGCTCTCTAGCTCGGACCCGGATAGCCGCGCGGTCAACCCGCCCCTCTCGCCTCCCAACCGTAGACGACTCAGCTGTGCTCTCGCCCGTCGGACGGCCCAAGCGGGCACGTCACAAGCCCATGGCACTGTCGATGACACCGTCCCGTGCCAAAATCTGTCGCAGTTGGAAGCAGCACGCCCGGCGTGCAGCGCGACGTCAAAATCTGGCACCGGAACTCCTGCTGGCGATCGCCTGGGTGGAGAGCGGATTTCGGGCGGGCGCGCGTTCGAGTGCGGGCGCCCAAGGCCCGTTGCAACTCATGCCCCGGACATCACGCGCATTCGGCTGCTATGCCCCGCGAGATCCCAGCTGTGCATTTCCGGCGGCGGCCGCGTTAATGCAGCGGCTGCTACGTCGATTCGATGGGAAGATGGTCTACGCGCTCTGTGCGTACAACGCCGGCGCGGGTCGCGTGCGTCAGGCTTGGCGCAAGCGGCGCCTGCCGTTCAATATTTGGTACGCTGAACGCGTCTTTGCAGCCCAAGCCCGATTGCGGCGCCGAGGGTGCGTGCAGGACACCAAAGGGCGCGAGAAACGCTAACGGTGGCGGCGCTCGATCATTGGGCCGACCGCCTCGGTGAAGCGAAGGTGGCCGTGCGCAGCCTCGCGGAGTGCAGTCACGCACTCCTTGTTCTTCTTGGCCTCGATGCTCGGATTTTCGCCCTCACGCAGTTGCCGTGCCCGTTTGGCCGTCAATGTGACGAGCGCAAAGCGGTTTGGGACGTTGTCTAGGCAGTCTTCGATTGTAACGCGGGCCATGATGTCTCCTCGTAGCGGGCCGTGGAGTCTACGGATTGAGTCGCTACAGTCAACGAGGAAAATGACGCCGTGAAAACTGACGTAAGGCGCCGTCAACTACTGAACCCACCCGCCTGTCGCCGGCACGGAAGTCTCCGACGAGTGTGTATTTGGCCGCCGAGGCGCAATGACAAAAAAGAAAGACCCACGACGGCCATCTTGGGTGTCGGCGAGGGTAAGTGCGAAAACCTTAGTAAACATATAGAGAACAGCGTGTTGTGTTGGGATTGCTGGTCTGGTGGCGGTGTTGCACACACCGCCGGGGCGGACTACCCTCTGCGGCGCACTGGAGGCACGTATGTCCGAGTCGGCCGCAACGCCATCAAGTCAGCCGACTGATCGTATGATCGGTCAAGTGTTGGCGGGTCGCTACGAGATTGAAGGGCGCTTGGGCAAGGGCGGCATGGCCGTGGTCTATAAGGCCATGGACCGGAACTTCGGCCGTTCTGTCGCGATCAAGGTGTTGCGAACCGACGTCGCGAAAGACCCGATCGCGGCGAAGCGCTTGATTCGCGAGGCACGCGCGGCGGGTCAGCTTCACCATCCAAACATCATCACCATGCACGACGTGGGGACCGCTGAAGGGATGGTCTACATCGTCATGGAAGTGCTGGTCGGCTCTGAACTGTCGGATCTGATGGAGGAGGTTGGCGCTATTGACCTACTTCGCTCGCTCGATATCGGTAGACAGGTGGCCTCGGCGCTCGTCGTTGCCCATCGCGCAGGCATCATCCATCGGGACATCAAACCCGAGAACCTCTTCCTGATCGACACGACAACCGGCAGTGATTACGTGAAGATGCTGGACTTCAGTATCGCCAAGCTGCCGTCGGCCATGGTGACAGCAGCGCTGACGCGGGCTGGCTCCGTATTTGGCACGCCTCACTATATGGCGCCCGAGCAGGTTGAGGGCCGCACAGTATGCCCACAGACCGATCTCTACGCCCTTGGGGCGGTGCTCTACGAGTGCATTGCCGGCGAGCCCCCGTTCGACGGCGATTCGGTGATCGATATCCTGCTGCAGCACGCGCGTGCCCAACCTCCGAAGGCCTCAGATCTCGGAATTTGGCTTCCGGACGGCCTATCTGATCTCATTGCATCCTTGCTTGCCAAGAAGGAGACCGACCGGCCGGAGTCTGCTGCAGCGGTGGAGAGACGCCTCGAACAGATGATGGAGGCGACACGTAAGGCACGGTCGATGATTCCCGACACAGATATTCGGGATTCCGTGACCGGAGAGCAGATAGCCGCCCATACC
>JAGSHB010000196.1 GCA_023954815.1 Myxococcales bacterium
ACTTACGCGCACTGGTTGGGGGGCACCCAGCCCTGTCGGCCGTTCGCCTCGAAATCGAGCACTTACGCCGCAGTTACAGTTAGTGGGGGGCTGCGTCATGTCATGACCATCGCAGCAGCCCGCGAGTTTTCTTCATCGACTGGGGGCTGCGCGCGCCTCAGCCCCGGCAAGCCGCCAGTTCCGCCTCCTACCCAACAGTCGCCCCGCATCGGAGTTTCCCATGTCAGACCTCGTCACCATCAACTCAGCTCGTTCCACCACCCCGCTCTCGGGCGCTACCTCGGCTGCGGTCATTGGGAGCGGATTCGGCGGCCTAGCGGCGGCCATTCGCCTGCAGTCAGCCGGTGTGCAGACCACGCTCTACGAGGCGCGGGACAAGCCCGGTGGGCGCGCATATGTGTTCGAAGATCAAGGTTTTATCTTCGACGCCGGACCTACGGTCATCACCGCGCCGCAGTGCTTGGAGGAGCTCTTCGAGCTCACCGGTCGCGCCATGGCGGACTACGTAGAGATGCTGCCAGTAGCGCCATTTTATCGACTCCTGTGGCCAGACGGAGACGCGTTCGACTACGTCGGCGATACCGAGCACATGGCTGACCAGATCGCTCAGCGCAACCCTGACGACGTGGCCGGCTACCGTCGCTTTGTCGACTACGCCAAGGAGGTCTTCGAGGCCGGCTACAGGGATCTGGCTGCGGCACCGTTCCTGCGCTTCCGCGACATGGTCTCCGTCGCTCCCCAGCTGATGCGCCTGCGGGCCGATCGCTCCGTGTTCCGAACGGTCGCGAAGTACGTGAAGAACGACCACGTCCGTCAAGCTCTGTCGTTTCACTCGCTGCTCGTCGGCGGCAACCCATTTGAGACAAGCTCTATCTACACCCTCATCCATCACCTGGAGCGGGAGTGGGGGGTGTTCTTTCCCCGCGGTGGCACCGGTGCGCTGGTCCAGGCACTGGTTCGCTTGTTCGAAGAGCTAGGAGGCACGTTGCACCTCTCGAGTCCGGTTGACCACGTGGAGATCGAAACTGGAGGTCCGCTGGGCCATCGGCATCTGGTCCACAGTCCCCGCGGGGTTCACGGGTTCGATCTCGTCGTCTCCAACGCCGACATCCATCACACCTACAGCAAACTCTACGGTCACTTGCCTGCGGGCGCTCGCATGACGCGCAAGCTGGAGAAAATGGACTGGTCGATGTCGCTGTTCGTGTTGTATTTCGGCACGGATCGACCCTATCGAGACGACGTCGCGCACCACACGGTCATCTTTGGCGAGCGCTACAAGGAGCTGCTGGACGAGATCTTCCATGGTGACGAGTTGCCCGAGGACTTCTCGCTCTACCTACACGCCCCCACCCACACCGACCCATCATTGGCACCAGAGGGCTGCGGCACGTTCTATGTCTTGGCTCCGGTCCCGCATCTCGGCCATGTCGATATGGACTGGGATGAGGCCGGCGACGCCTACGCCGACAAGATCTTGGCTGCCCTCGAGTCCCATCTGCCCGACCTGCGTGAGCACATCGTGACCAAGCGTTGGATGACGCCACGTGACTTTCAGCGCGATTTGTCGGCCTACCAGGGAGCTGCCTTCTCTGTCTCGCCGACGTTGACCCAGAGCGCGTGGTTCCGACCCCACAATCGTGATGACCGGATCCCTGGCCTGTACGCAGTCGGCGCTGGCACGCATCCCGGGGCCGGTGTGCCCGGTGTCGTTAACTCCGCCAAGGCGACCGCGGGCGTGGTGCTTGACGACCTCGCTAGGACTGGAGTGTTGGAAGCCCGGCCACAGGACGCTCTGCCCGCACCTCGCCAAGCCGATGCAGTGCGACGGCCGCGAGCGGCTGACGGATCGACCCATGGGACAACAGACACGGAAGCTGGCGACCAGCAGACCGATTTGGAGCGTGTAGCATGAGCCCGCAACTCCCCCCTGCTCAAACGGACTTCGCTGCCGTCATCGCGCATCATAGCAAGAGCTTTTCGCTGGCGACGCGGTTGTTGCCGAAGACGCTCCGCCATGACGTACGTGTGCTCTACGCATGGTGTCGATACGCGGATGACGCTGTCGACGAAGTGCCGGCAGCGGCTCAGCCTGCGGCAATTCGACGGTTGGAGTCGGAGCTGGACGCTATCTACGCTGGCGAGGCGCTCTGTGATCCCGTGCTGAACGCCTTCGCTCAAGTCGTGCGCGAGCGACGGATCCCACGGGACTATCCTGCGGAGCTTCTGGCGGGCATGCGGATGGATGTCGAAGGCCATCGCTACGACACCCTCGAGGATCTGAACTTGTACTGCTATCGCGTCGCCAGCACGGTCGGCTTGATGATGTGTCATGTGATGGGCGTTCGGTCGACCGCCGCCTTGCAGCGCGCCGCTCAGCTTGGATCGGCGATGCAGCTGACCAACATCTGTCGCGATGTGGAAGAGGATTGGCATCGGGGTCGGCGTTATCTGCCGGCAGCCTTGTATTGCGAACGGATGGACGGGGGCGATACCTATGGCGGCCTCCTGCTGCGAGACAATGACCGCGATCCTGTGGCAGGCGATCGCTCCGTCGGCGCGTTTCCTGCTGCTGCGGTGGAAGGCACCGCAGGCGTCGTCCGTGTCCTCTTGCAACGGGCAGATGTCGGCTATGCGGCTGGCCAGGCCGGCCTCATCGCCTTGCCATGGCGCTGCGCACTGGCCGTGGCGGCCGCAGGCGCGATCTATCAGGATATCGGCAGGGTCATCGCGTGTCAGCAGCACGATGTCACCCGCGGCCGCGCCTTTGTTTCTTCTGCTCGGAAATTGTGGCTTGTTGGCAGCGCCTGCCTGACCATTGCCAAGCAGGTGCCCCAGCGTCTGCGATGGGCTCGCCGTGCCTTCACCCTCCCTCGAGGGGTGTTGGGCAGCGATGGCGCGCTCATCGCGTTCGTCGGTGGCCTCGACGAGATGGAGGTCTCCCCGTGACAGACGCACCCACCACCCTCCCAGGCCGCCTTCGCATAGGCGCGGTTGTTCGACTGACCGGTTTGTCGTCCCATGTCATTCGCGTGTGGGAGCGTCGCTATGCCGCGGTCGTGCCTCACCGCACACCGGGCGGGACCCGGCTGTACGACCGTGGTCACGTCGACCGCCTACTGCAGCTCGCCGCGCTCACGCATCAGGGCCACGCGATCGGCGCCATTGCGGGCTACACCGACGAGGCGCTTGCCCAGTTGACCGCCCAGCAGGCCGCCGGAGCACAGGCGACCACCACGGGCGCTGTGATGACCGCCCAGTCCCTCGTGCCTGATGCGCCGGACGGCAGGCAACTGACGCTGTCGTCCGCAGAGTCGGAGACCATCGACGCATTTCTTGCCGCGTTGGAGAACCTCGACTTGGACGAGTGCGCCACATTGCTCGAGCACGCGCGCAACCGTATGTCGATCCTTGATTTTTCCGAGCGCGTGATCCAGCCGACCCTGGTCGCCGTCGGTGATGCTTGGGAGGCCGGCGCGCTCGACGTGGCCCACGAGCACGCAGCCGCGACGCTGATCCGCTATATTCTCGGGGATATCGCTCGCTCTGCGACCAATCGACGCGCCGTGCACGCCGCCATCGTGACGACGCCCCAAGGGGAGATGCACGAGTTCGGCGCGCTCATGGCCTCCCTCAGCGTGACGGCCGCAGGCTGGCGAGCCATCTACCTCGGCCCCAACTCGCCGGCCTCGGCCATCGCGCGCGCTGCCGTGGCGACACAGGCTCACGTGGTGCTGTTGAGTTGCGTGCTCCGTGGCAACCCTCGGGTGAGAGAGACGCTCGATCAGCTCAAGACCCTGCTCGGCCAGACGGTGCATATCGTGGTGGGCGGCCGTGCATCCGACGAGTTGCACGACATCGCAGGGGTCACCTTTGTCGGGTCGCTCGCTGAAGTCGAGGCCACCCTGCTCACGCGCGATGTGGCGCAGTTGGCGCCCTCCAACATCCTCGGTCAGGGAGCGTTGTGATGTGGCGCGAACCGATGTGGTGGACCGTGGTCGTCACGGTGGCAGCGTTGATGGAACCCTGGGCAATGTTTGTTCACGCCCGTGTGTGGCACGGCCCGCTCATGTGGGGACACCGCAGCCACCACGCCCGTGATACCGGCCAGCCCGGCGCCGCGCCTGCGCCGAACAGCTGGTTTGAGTTCAATGACCTCTTTTCCCTAGGCCACGCCGGCGTTGCCATCACCCTCATCGCGTTGGGTGTGCGGCAGCCTGGGAGCTGGAACCATGCCCTCATGGTCGCTGTGGGAGCAGGAATGACTCTCTTCGGCGTCGGGTACTTCCTTGTCCATGATGGATTCATTCACGGTCGCTTGCCTCTCGGTTTTCTGGCTCGCATGCGTTGGTTTCGATTGCTGCGAAACGCGCACCGTGCCCATCACGGACCGCGCGGTGGTGCGCCCTACGGTCTGTTTCTGGGACCGCAAGAGCTGCGGTGGGAGCGCCAACGGGCCCGTCGTTCACTGACTGCGATTCCACAGCGCATTCCCTAGCCCCTCAACCCTTCTATTTCGCCCGCTTGGCCATTACGCTCGGACGTCTAGGGAGCGGTACCTCCGTACGTGAGCCGATCCTCTCGTTCGATCGGCGCGTCGTCCTGCGCCAGGAGTTCTCCATGCTCGTCCGCTCGCCTTGCCATCGTCGGCTGTCGTCTCATCGTGCGCTTCGCCTCTCGATGCAATCCGGCTTCCCGCTCCGGGTCCCCGTCGCTTTCATAGCCCTTTTCTTGGCCACATCACTTGTCGGATGCGGGGAGGCGACCGACGAGGACGAACGGTGCGCAGGCAAGAGCCTCATGGCTCAGAACCACGCGCGCTTTCCGGCGGCGGACACGTACTGGCTGCCGGGGCCCGCGAGTTGCGGCGCGTGGCAGGTCCAGACGCAGCCCTCCGGGGCGACCGCCAAGGTCATCGCCGGTGTCGATGGTCACAGCCGCGTGACCCCGCTTACCCCGGGAACCTGGCGTTTTAGCCGGCGTGGAGTCACGCGCGAGTTGATGGTCGTGCCCGCTAGTGAGCGCCCCTTTCACAACTTTAGCTACTACCCGAGCCGCGCCTTGACGAAGGTCGGCGAGGAGGTGTGGGCGGTGAGCACGCTCCGCCATGAGGTGATACGACTCGACGCGGTGACCCTGGCCAATCAGGGGACGGTGACGGTGGGGTCATGGCCGGTAGCGCTCGCCGCGACGAAAGATGTCGTGCTAGTCGTGCAGCGAGGCAGCGACACCCTCGGTTTCATCGACGCCAAAACCGCGAGGTTGGTCGATGCCATCTGGGTGGGCGATGAGCCGTCCAACATCGTGCTATCTCCCGACAAGGCGCGCGCGTACGTCACGCTTGCGACCGCGGCGCAGGTCGCGGTGGTCGATGTGGCCAAGCGTGAGGTGGTCGAGCGCTGGGACGGACCAGCCGACCCATTGGGTTTGGCGATCTCTCCGGATGGCAAACAGATCGCTGTGGCGAGTCACCGCTCAGGTCACACAGACCGCTTCCCTTGGGGCACCGATCCCAAGGAGGAAGAGCGCGATATTGCGCTGCTCGACACCACAACTGGTCAGGTGACGCGCTGGCTCATGGACGCAGGCACCACCCTGCGCAGCCTCGCCTATCGCGCTGATGGCAAGCGTCTCTACGCCGCGCTGACTCGCAATGACATTCGCGCAAACCTTGCGAACCTCGAGGAAAAGAGCTTTGAGCATCTCGTGGTGGCGTTTGATACGACCAGCGGCGCCGAGGTGGCGAAGGCCGATCTGTCGCGTCAGACCACAAGTGCTGGCTATGCGGTCGCGCTGCACGGCCTCTCGTTGGGTAAAGAGCTGCTGTGGGTCGCCGCCGAGGCCTCTGACGTACTGGTCGGCCTAGATCCGACCTCATTGGCGGAAGTGCGCCGAGTTGTCGCTCCTGGGCGCCCCCGGACGGCCCTCGCCATCGGCGGGTCCGTATGGGCCCATGGCGGTCAGGCCCTCGCCGTCCACCGCTATCCGACGTCGGCCAAGAGTGGCTCGAAACCCGTCGCGACGGGTGGCCTTGGTATCGATCCGCGCTCCGAAGAGGCGGCGGCTGGGCAGCGCTACTTCACAGGTGCGGGTCGGGACTACGCCCAGAACTGGGCCTGCAATACGTGTCATACCGATGGGTTGACCGATACGCTCACCTGGAATGCGGGGCCGTTCGCATCCCGCTTGGTCACCCGGTCCTTCTTCTGGCTGGAGGGTACGTGGCCCCTCGGCTGGCAGGGCTACCTCTCGTCGATTCGCAACTACGCCTTCACCGTCAACACAAACGTGGGCGTTCGACCGACGACCGACGAAGCCGAGCGGCTCAGCGCATACCTCTCGAGTTTGATGCCCCCGCCAGCGGCCAATGGTCGTACTGCGCGCGACGGCGGACTCAGCAAGGAGGCGCTCGTCGGCAAGAAGCTCTACGAGGGCAAAGCGAAGTGCGTGAGCTGCCACGCCCTACCGCTGACCACCAATCAAGCGCGCTTCGACAACAGCATTACACCCGGCAGTGCCGACGTGCCCAGCCTCGTTGGCAGCTACCGTCAGGGCGTTTGGCTCAAACACGGCGAGGCGCGGACGCTACGCGCTGGCGTCGAAGCGGCAGCGACGTGGTCGAAGGTCTCGCTCTCAGACAAAGAGCTCGACGCGGTCACCCGGTACGTGTCTGAACTAACGGCGCGCGACTTCTTTCTGCTCACCTCCACTCCGCGCAACAAGGCGACCGGCGTGGCGGCTGACCGGCCAGTCGAACTCGTGCTGAGCCACCCGGTGTGGGCCGACTCGAGCAACCTGCAGGCCATCACGCTCGAAGATGCCGGCGGGGAACCGATCGAAGCCGTGGTTAGCGGTAAGGGGAGACACCTGGCCGTCGCGCCCAGCGCGCCGCTGCAGGCCGGGGCGAGCTACACCGTGGTGGTGGGCAAGGCGCTCCGTAGCTGGGATGACCGAGGCCTCTTCGCTGAGCAGCGCGTCGCATTCACCGTCGCTGCTGCGCCGAAGCTGAAGCTCTCGGGCGATTACCGTTGGACCGTCGATATGCCGGTTCCGAAGCCTGATCTTTCGGGCTTTAATCCGACCGCGACGGCGCCAACCACCGTGGTGTTCTACACGAGTCAGCGGGACTCTGGCGCGGACGTCGTCGTCGACTACGGTGACGGTCTGGTCTACAACACCGCAGTCACCGTGAACGCCGGCGAGATCCACTTGCCTCCGCTGCCGGTGCCCGTCGGACCGAGCTTCGCTGACTCCTTTGGTACCGCTGGCGCTCTGGTCGACGATGACGGTGACGGGATCGCCGACGGCGCAAAAGGCACGCTGACCATCGCTGGGCCTGGCTTTGAGCTGAGTGGCGTCAAGTGGCGCATGACCCGTCCTCCCGCCATCGATGGCTGCACAACTGGGGCAGTGGACAAAGCCAATATCCAGGTCCAGATCGACGCCAAGGGGCGACCGGTGGTCTCCTGGGATGACGGCAAGACAGGCGCACTGGGTGTGTACGTGACCGAGCCGGGCGCCAATCTTCCCTTTGGTCCGGGGCAGAAGGTGACTGGCGGCAAGACCTGGTGGGCTGCGACGGCAGTGAAGTTCCCCGGCGGTTTTAAGGGCCCGGTGACCATGGGCGTTCTGCCGGATGGCGCGCAGGACGTGACGGCTGACCAAGGCGGTACGGCCGGGGGCGTTCCGTTGCCAGCGGGAGCTTGCGTGCAGTTTGGGGTGATCTCGACGAAGTTCGAGGTGCTGCTCTTTCGGCGAGCGTTCTGAGCCGAATCGCTTGATGCTGCCCGTCGGATCGTCGCAGGCGAGGCGCGAAGCCAATGGTAGAGGCGCCATTCTTCAGGCTCAGAACTGCAGCGGGCGGTGGTACTGGCGACTCAGGAGTGACCACCGGTGATTCGTATGGCCGCTATCGCTACATCGCTGCATCGGGTGGCGATGGGGAATTGACGCCCGACAGGTATGGGCGCTCCGCTGCTGTGGCCCGACTTTGCCGAGCAGCGTCCTGCGGGTCCGGTGGAGCCCTGGATGATGACAACCGTTGCACCCGTGACCGCCGCGAACTGGTCGGGGATGACGAAACGAGGCGCGCTCGCTTGCCGCTGCTTAGTGGGGCCACCCACAACGTGTATGTCGCCGAGCCAGCGATGCCCTGCAAGGCTGTGGTGTGCGTCAAGCTGTCTTGGTTGGCGTCGTGGATCGGTGACATCGAGTTGGATGCGTACGTCCAGGAGACTGCTCTCAGTGGCCTCCTGCCGCCCGCCGCTAGTACACCGGGAATCGGACCTGACCCTGTTCCCTGTGCCACAAACGCAGCCCAGTCGTCGGTCTTTTCAGATCCAGCGAGACGAAATTCACGGGTCACCCCAAAAAATCAGACCACCCGGTCCATGGCGGCCTAGTCTGGGTGGGACGGGAGATGGAGGAGCCGAGATGAGCATCTTTGAGTGGACACCGATCTACGAGACCGGCGTGCCAGCGATCGACGACCAGCACCGCCGCCTGATGACCTTCGTTAACGAGATGTTCGACGCGTTGGTTCAAGGCCACGGTGAGCAGGTGGTGGATCGTATTTTGGATGACCTCATCGTCTACACCAAGCAGCACTTTGAATTCGAAGAAAAGCTGCTCGAACGCGGCGGAGACGACGACATCGACGCCCACATCGCCAAACACCGTACGCTCCTCAGCGCCGTCGAGGGCTTGCAACAGAGACGTGCAGCCGGAGACATCGAGGTGGATGAAGACACCCTGGAGCTGCTGCGCGACTGGCTGGTGAGTCACATTCGTGATGACGACGCCGAGCGCGCCCCCGCGGTGATGCGGGGGGCGGGGCATTAGCTCCTGACTGGCGGTCCTGTCCTAGCAGACTGCGCTTTTTCCGTTTTTTCGTAGCCCCACTCCATGGGGCGCTGTCTGCTGGGATGGGGAAGTCGCGGCTCGCCGCGACTGGGGGCGCTCGTAGCCCCCCAATTGAAAAGAAAACTAGCAGCGTGCTGCGACAGTAATTTTAATTACGCCGCACGCTGCTAGCGCTACCGTCCCAGCCGCTTGGCCATTCCCGGACTCAGGTGCCAGCGGCCGTCGTCAGCGATAATCAGCGCATCGACCCCGGAGATCCGGGCGATCAGCGCCAAACCGGCTTTGGGTCCCAGAACAAACACCGCGGTGGCGAGCCCATCGGCACGCTCACCGGCATGGGGGCCTGCGGGAACCACCAACGTCACCTGCCGCACGCCTTGCACCGGCCAGCCGGTCCGCGGATCGAGGATGTGGTGGTAGCGCTTGCCCGCATGGAGGACGAAGCGCTCATAGTCGCCGCTCGTCGCCACGGCCTCGCCCGCACCGAGAAGCAGTCGGCCCGAGATCTGTTGCGAGGCACCGCGCGGCTGCCTGACTCCGACCCGCCAGGGGCCCTTGGGACCGTGGCCGCTCGTCACCATGTCGCCGCCGCCGTCTACCACGAACTGGGTCACCCCGGCGCGCCTGAGCACCGCCGCCGCTTCGTCGAGCGCCGTGCCCTTGGCGTTGCCGCCGAGATGAATCCGCGTGGCAGAGTGGCGGCGGGTCACCTGGCGCTTGGCGGCGTTCACCGTGAGCTTGTCGCACCCCACTGCGGCCAAGCGCTTGCTGATGATGGTCTTGCTCGGCGGGTCAAACGGCCGTTTCTTGAGCTGCCAGAGATCATGAAGCGAAAAGAACGTCGGATCGAACGCGCCCCGGGTCAGCCGGCAGAGCTTCAGCGCCCGGACCATCAGCGCCGCGGTCTGGGCGCTCACGGCGGCGGGTTTGCCCACGGGCGTTTGGTTGACCCGGCTCAGCTCGCTCGTTGGCACCCACGGGCTCCAGCGCTGCTCCAACGTGCTGACGCGCTCCAGGGCGTTTTTCACACTGACCTCTTGGGCCGCGCCGCGGACCTTGGCCATGACCACAAATCGCGTCCCCATCAGCTCGCGCTCATGCCGTAGCCAGCGAGCCGGGCCGAGCGCCTCAGCAACTTTCGCCTCGATGATGGCGGCGTCTTTGGCCTCAAACCCGCTATGAATCCAGCGCACCTTGCCGTCTCTGCCGATGAGGAAGGCGGTCGGCATCTTGGCGGGGCCATAGCGCTCGGCGAGCTCGCCGCCCTTGTCGTGCAGCATCGCCAGGGAGAGGCCGTGCTTGGTGGCAAAACGCTTGGCCGTCTGCGCTTTATCGTCAACGCTCACCGCGAGCACTTGCAGCCCACTGGCGCCGTACTTTTTCTGTAGCGCCGAATAGACCGGCAGACTCGCCTTACACGGCGCACACCAGGTCGCCCAGAAGTCGACCAGCAGCACCTTGCCGGCAAAGCGCTGACTGGTGATGGCTTGGTTCGCCTTGAGGACCGCACCGGCGGGCGCCGTCAGCAACGTACCGGTCAGCGGTGGGTGGTCTGCGCCAACCTTGGCCGCCGCCCTGCCGTTTGCCGGCCACAGGATTAGCGGCAGCAGCACGAAGAGCGCCACAAGACCGGGCATTGTCGGCTTCATCAAGGCTCCAAGGGGGCGTGAACTCGGGTCGCGGTCAATTGGGGGCTGCCGGGTCGCCCAGGTCCGCACCACCGGACACAAGGTAGCGCTCCGGCGTCGTGGTTCCAGGTGGATTCAAAGTGGACAACGGTGGTCTTAGTTCTCAATAAGACAGATGAAACCAAAACTTGATCGTGATCAAACGACAAATGCGTCGCCGGCAGGAAACCCTAGATTTTGGGAGCGAGGGGGCATTCCGCAGGGCTAACTGTGACACGACGCACGCCAGACATTGCGCAGCTGACCAGCAGACAGCGCGCGTTTTTGCGCCGCCTATGGGTCGTCATCGGCCTGTGCCTGACAGTCCTTCTCGGCGGCTGTCGCGACGACTTTGAAGCAGAGGTTGTGCCCATTTTAGAGGGTCGCTGCGCCAATGCCATGTGCCACGGCACAGTCCAGGGCAATGACGCGGGTCACAAGCTCGATGCGGCCAAGTGGCTGACGTTTGAGACCGACGAAAACGGGCGCATCGCGAGCCCTGCCCAGGCTTTGGCCTCCATCAAGACCAAGATCAATGCTGGCGAAAACCCCGCGTTTTCAAGCTTTTTACGCAAGACGCTGCCGGTGGTGCAGGGCGGGCAGTTCCACTTCATGGGCAAGATCTTTCAGTCTCGGAGTGACCCGGACTATCAGACCCTGGCCCGCTGGGTGGCGACCATCAAAGACGGCACGGAGGGCGAAGATGAGCCGCCCTTGAGCCCGAATGAGGAGCGCTTCGCAGAGACCGTCTATCCCGAGCGTATCGACCGGGGCTGTGCGA